>JBILBN010000003.1:0-79161 GCA_044353665.1 Chitinophagaceae bacterium
TTATGTTCTTGAAAGCTTTTAATACTTGGTAAGGAAAAGCTGAACAAAGAACGGAACCTCAAAACGGAGCGTCGCAAAATCGATGCAGCATGTTACAGACCTCGACCCCAAAATACAAAAAAACCGACTCTTTCGAATCGGCTTTTTGTATTTCCAAACATCGGACATCTATCATCCGACATCGTTTTTTAATAATCCATACCCATTCCACCACCTGGAGGCATAGATGGCATGGCAGATTTTGGTTCTGGTTTGTCTGCTATTACACACTCAGTAGTTAACAACATAGAAGCGATAGACGCTGCATTTTCTAATGCTACACGGCTCACTTTAGTTGGATCAATAACACCTGCTTTGTATAAGTTTTCATACACTTCTGTACGTGCATTGAAACCATAATCGCCTTTTCCTTCACGTACTTTTTGGATGATGATAGATCCTTCTAAACCACAGTTTGCAACGATTTGACGCATTGGCTCCTCTAACGCACGACGTACAATTGCAATACCCGTGTTTTCGTCATCATTAGCTCCTTTTAATTTTACGATGCTGTCAATTGCACGGATGAAAGCGGTTCCACCACCTGGTACAATTCCTTCTTCTACAGCAGCACGAGTTGCATGCAATGCATCATCTACTCGGTCTTTCTTTTCTTTCATTTCAACTTCTGTTGCAGCACCTACATACAATACCGCTACACCGCCTGCTAATTTAGCCAAACGCTCTTGTAATTTTTCTTTATCGTAGTCGCTTGTTGAAGCTTCTAATTGAGATTTAATTTGATTTACACGTGCAGTAATATCGGCTTTTTTACCTTTACCTCCTACAATTGTTGTGTTGTCTTTATCAATTGAAATGCTTTCACATTGACCTAAAGAAACCAATTCAGCGCCTTCTAATTTGTGCCCCATTTCTTCGCTGATCACCATACCGCCTGTCAACACCGCTAAATCTTGTAACATTTCTTTACGACGGTCACCAAAACCTGGTGCTTTTACAGCAGCCACTTTTATAGTACCACGTAATTTATTGACTACTAAGGTTGCCAATGCTTCTCCTTCTAAATCTTCAGAAATGATGACTAATGGACGACCAGCTTGTGCTACTTTTTCTAAAATATGCAAGATGTCTTTCATCGTAGAAATTTTCTTGTCATAAATTAATATCATTGGATTGCTTAATTCTGCAACCATTTTTTCGCTGTTAGTAACAAAGTAAGGAGATAAATAACCTCTATCGAATTGCATACCTTCTACAACATCAACAGTTGTTTCAGTTCCTTTTGCTTCTTCAACCGTGATTACACCTTCTTTACCTACTTTAGCCATTGCTTGAGCAATCAATTTACCAATTGTGTTGTCGTTGTTTGCAGAGATAGTTGCAATTTGTTCGATTTTTTTATTGTCGTTCCCTACTTTTTCAGTTTGAGCACGTAAGTTTTCAACTACAGCTGCAACCGCTTTATCGATACCACGTTTCAAATCCATTGGGTTTGCACCAGCAGCTACGTTTTTAATTCCTTCCGAAATAATAGATTGAGCCAAAACAGTTGCTGTTGTAGTTCCATCACCAGCAGCATCTGCTGTTTTTGACGCTACTTCTTTAGCCATTTGAGCACCCATATTTTCAATAGGATCTTCTAATTCAATTTCTTTTGCAACAGTTACACCATCTTTTGTGATGTGTGGTGCACCAAATTTTTTCTCAATAACTACATTACGACCTTTTGGTCCAAGAGTTACTTTTACTGCATCTGCAAGGGTATCAACCCCTTTTTTCATTTTATTACGCGCTTCAATATTGAAGAATATTTGTTTTGCCATGATATATTAATGTTTAATTTTTAATGTTTAATTATTCTGTTTAGAGTTTAGCAGTTTAGTTTAAAATTGCCAACTGCTTATTAACTACTTTTTATTTATTGTATTTGCTGACAACCGACAACTGACATCCGTCAACTCTCTTATATTATTGCTAAAATATCGCTTTCTCTCATGATTAATAAATCTTCCATTTCAAGCGCAATTTCTGTTCCTGCATACTTGCCATATAAAACCATATCGCCCACTTTAACCGTCATTGGTTCATCTACTTTACCAGAACCTACTGCAATTACCGTTCCACGTTGAGGTTTTTCTTTTGCTGTATCTGGTATGATAATTCCACCAGCTGTTTTTGTTTCTGCTGCTGCAGGTCTAACAATTACTCGGTCGTGTAAAGGAGTAATAGATACTTTTGTTGTTGTTTTACTTGCTTTTGCCATTTGTTTATTTTTTAAGTTTAAAAAAATTATGTTTGTTACCCTTATTATCATGAAATGTGCCAAAACGACAATTAAGCCATTTTTACAGACGTGCATAAAATAGGCTGTCTTTATTGACAAATACTATTGACATTTTAGCATAAAAGAAGCTTTATTATGTTGGTTTATAGCCTTGAAAACCATTTCATTTTTATGTGCAACGATTCTATCCATCTTTGTTCGCATTACATATTTTTATAATACAAATTTTATATCGGTGTTTGTGTTTAAAAATCGAACAGCATTATGCTATATTTGTGACTTAAACATTTTTCATGTCTATTTTAAGCGAACTTTTACAGTATACAGCAGCGATTCATTTTTCTGGAACAGAAGAAGTTGTTTATTTGCCAACACAAATCGGAAAGCATATTATTCCTATCAATAATGAAAATGTTGATATAGATGCGATTGATGTAATTGTTGTTGGTTGTGGTGAATTGAGAGGACAAAATAGAAATATGGATTACAGCAATGGTCCTAATTGTGTTCGAAAAGAGTTGTACAAATTGCATTATTGGCACGAAGATGTTCGCATAGGGGACATGGGAAATATCATAGAAGGAGTTCAACTCAATGATACAAAAGCCGCATTGCGAACGGTTTTAACAGAATTACATCATTTAGGTAAAAAAGTAATCGTGATCGGGGGCTCCCACGATTTAACATTGCAACAATATGATGTTTATAAAGCAAAACAAGAAATTATCGACTTTACAGTCATTGATATGTTGGCTGATTTAGATGACGTTTCGGAAAATAGATATGATAGCTATTTGATGGAAGCCTTGACGTTTACGCCCAATTATGTTCGTCATTTTAATTTAATTGGTTTTCAAAGCTATTATGTAAATCCTAATTTGATTGAAACCTTTGATAAACTTCGTTTTGACTGTATTCGTTTAGGAAAAGCGCGTGAAGATTTAGACGAAATAGAACCAGCATTAAGGAGTTCGCATATTGTGAGTATCGATATTAATGCAATCAAATACAGCGATGCACCAGCTAATAAATTAGGTTCGCCCAATGGCTTTTATGGCGATGAAATGTGTAAACTCACTCGTTTTGCTGGCATGAGCGACACCTTAGGTTCAATGGGTATTTATGGGTATTTGCCCGAGTTAGATACTGATCAAATTACGGCGAAATTAATTGCACAAATGGTATGGTATTTTATTGATGGAGTTTCGGTTCAAAAACTCGAATGTCCGTTGTCTAAAAAAGACCAATTTATGGAATACCACATTACATTTACGCACAACAATAGCTTGTTTTTAAAATCAAAAAGAACAAATCGTTGGTGGATGCAATTGCCTAATGAATCATTTATTCCTTGTTCGTACAATGATTATACAACGGCTTGCAACAACGAAATTCCTGAACGTTGGATGAGAGAAGTAGAACGATTGGTATAATTGATGGTTTTTATTAAAATAAAATTGTATTTTTATATACGGAATTAAATGTCATGGTAAAAGAAAGCACAATAACAAAACCATTAAAAAAAGAATTTAAAAAATCATCTATTAAAAAAGAGAAAGAAATTCTTTTTAATGGCAATAATGATTTTAATGAAATTTGGAACAATGTTGAAGAAGAACATATTATTGCTTTTAAAAAAAGAATGGAAAAAAATTGGGAAGTAAATATTGAGCCGAGCTACAAAAATGCTAAGTAGAAGTATTGGCGAAAGTAAGTTGTTCATTAAAAATCTAAATTCTTATTTTCAATATAAAGAAAAAAGCATGGAGGATGTTTTACATGCTAAAATTAAATATCAAACAATTATTAATAAGGTTGTTGAAATCTCTAAAATGCCAAATTTCCCTTCCAAAAAAGCAAACTATAGAAACAGCAAAAATTTACACTATTTTGTATTCCAAAAACATCACATACTTTTCAAACTTACTCCAACTCATCTGCAGCTAATGTACTTTGTAGCTTCAAAAAGAATAAAAAAAACATTATAAAAAACAAATTCCCATGCGATTACTACTATTTATCTACATCGGGTTACCTCTTTTTTTAGGTTGGATATTATTTCGTTTAATAATTAAAAAAGAACCATTTGCCAAAGTAAAAGATGCACTTTATACAGGACTTTTTGCCTTTGCATTTATGGGAGGTTTATTTTGGTTTTTAAGTAAATAAAATTATTTTATGTAACTCCGTTTTTTAAAATTATTTTTACCCCTCATTCATTTTTTAAGAACGTATGAGTAAAAGTAATAAGCAACAAAAACAGGTTCAATCTACCATAAAAACAATGCCTACTCAACAAACTAAACGAGTAGAAAATAGTCAACAAACTGAAACTAATCCTTCAGGTCGATTTAGCTATTTAATTTATCCTCTGCTTTTATTCGTATTCAGTTTTTTTATTTACAAAAATACCTTCGAGCATCGTTTTGTACTAGACGATCATGGGATTATTAAAAACAATAAAATTACCAAAGCGCCCATATCTTGGGAAAATACGAAAACTATTTTTTCAACGCCCTTGCGTAAAGGTGATTTTTCTGATTTAGAAAACTCTTTATATCGTCCGTTTACAAAGTTAGTTTTCAATTGGGAATGGAATCAATTTAACGGTGATTCGCACTCATTTCACAAAGCCAATGTATTCTTTTTTGCATTGACGGTCGTATTTATTTTCTTTATTTTTTATGATGTGTTTAAAAAGAAATGGTTGATTCCGTTTTTAATTGCATTGATTTTTGCAGCACATCCAATTCATACGGAAGTTGTGGCGAACGTAAAAAGTTTAGATGAAATTTTAAGTATGTTAGGCATCCTAATTGCCATTCGTTGCATTCAACTCTATATTTCAAAAGAAAATATTATCTATCTCGTACTGGGAATTGTAGGTTATTTAGTTGGCTCTTTCTCTAAAGAATCAACCGTTGTTGCTGTGGCAATTATTCCGTTATTTATTTACTTTTTTACAAAAGCAAGCATACAAAAAAATGCAATTATTTCTGGTATCATGTTAGTTTGCTCATTGTTCTTTTTATTTGCTCGGCACCAATCGTTAAGCGGCTATCCACCTTCAAGCAAAACAAGCCCTTTAGACAATTATATTGTTTTATGTAACCCTGCAGAACAAAAATTTCTTCCATTAGATTTACAAGAAAAATATAAAAATTCGAATCAGTTTGCATCCGCAGTAAATACTTTAGGGGAATATGTGAAAAAATTCGTTTTCCCGAAAACACTTTCTTGCGATTATTCCTATTCAACATTAGAGCCTGTAGGTTTTAGCGACCCTAGATTTTTATTGTCCTTTATATTTTTTGGAGCCCTATTTGGCTTTGCCCTTTGGAAACTAAAAACAAAAGAAACCATTGCATTTGGGATTTTATGGTTCTTTGTTACAATGTCCATCACATCCAATATTTTCATATTAATAGGAACTTCTTTTGGAGATCGTTTATTATTTGTGCCGTCTTTAGGATTAACTATCACTGTTGTTTTAGCGCTTGCGCATTTCTTTAAAAAAGAAGAAGGCGAAGGTTTTTTTGGAGAAATTAAAACCGCTCCTGTCATGGTTGCAATGCTATTAATTTCAACCGGTTTGTATAGTTTTAAAACAGTAGAAAGAAACAAAGATTGGGAAACCGATTATCAATTATTTTCTACCGATGTTGAAAATTACCCAAACTCAACACACTTACTTTTTTACATGGGAAATCATTTATCCAGTACAGAACGTAAAGAAGTATTGACGTATAAAATGGCCCCTTTAGGCTATACGCCTCAACAAATTAACGATTCAAGCTTAAAAGAAAATGCTCGTTCCATTTATTATTTATCGAAAGCATTAAGCATTTATCCTGCTTTGCCAAGCGATGGTTACAATCAATTGGGTAAAGCTTATTTTAATTTGGGCAATTTAGATTCCGCAAAATTCTATTATAAAAAAGCTTTTAATGAAGATTCTACCAATGCTATTTTCATCAATAATTTAGGTACAGGCTTTTATGTTTCTGGACAAAACTTTGTAAAAAAAGGAAGAGCGTATCAAGCTGCAGGAAAAATGGACAGTGCCCAATATACCTATAATTTAGGCTTACAAAATATTTTAGAGTCGAATCAATATTTTATGAAAGCATATTCGAAAGATACTACCGAAGCCGATTTTGCCAATAATATTGGTTGCGTTTATGGCGATACTCAACGGCCAGACAGTGCCATTTATTGGTTCGCAAAAGCAAATCAAGTCGATAGTTTAGACATGACTTCATTGCAGTATTTAGATATGACTTATCGGAATAAAGGCGATGTTCAAATGGCCGATTATTACAAAGCAAAATTGGAACAAGTTAAAAATATTCGTGCTCAAACAATGAACCCATAATGGATTTTTTATTAAAAATTGACATCCCTGAATTAACACCCAAACTCAAACATACCGACAACGTATTGTTGATTGGTTCATGTTTTACTGAGCATGTATTTAATTTTTTAAACAGAAATAAATTTGCTGCACTACAAAATTCGCATGGCGTTTTATTTAATCCGTTAAGCGTTTGCAAGGCTTTAGATGATTTAGTTGAAAACAAAAAATATACACAAGACGATTTATTTTTCTTAAACGAATATTATCACAGCTGGTTTTTTCATGCTGATTTTTCTTGTTTGCAAGCCAATGATAGTTTGCAAAAAATGAATGATTCTATTTCCACTCAACATCAATTTTTAAAAGAAGCCGATTATATTTTTATTACCTTAGGTTCGTCCTATGCCTATTATTTATTGGACGAAAAAATTCATGTGAGCAACAATCACCGAGCGCCACTCAATCAATTTCGTAAAGATTTATTAAGTATTGAAACCATGACCAATGCATTAACTACCATGCAAGAAAAACTCAAGGCATTCAATCCAAAATTAAAATTTGTTTATACCATTAGCCCTGTGCGACATAGCCGTGATGGTGTCATTGAAAACAACAGAAGCAAAGCCCGATTGTTAGAAACAGTTCATCGTTTGCCAAACAATTATTATTTTCCTTCGTACGAATTAGTGATTGATGTGCTTCGAGATTATCGTTTTTATGACATCGATTTAGTGCATCCAAATTATCCTGCAACGGCCTATGTTTGGGAACAATTTAAAACACATTGCATAGAGCCCAGTTGTTTCCCTATTATGAAAAAATTAGAGCAACTCCATAAAGCCAAAAACCACAAACCCAAAGACACGAACAGCCTAGCACATCAACAGTTTTTAAAAGATCATTGGGAACTTTGCAACGAGTTGAAAACAACTTTTCCATATTTGAAATTGGAAGAGGAAATGAATTACTTTCTTTCATAATTCTCTTTTCTCTTCATAAAGTCTGTGTCTCACAACGTACGCGTATTTTCATTATAGACGTCATTGTGACGCAGGAAGCAATCTAGGCTATACTTAGACTGCTTCATTCTTCGCAGTGACGTCCCCTTGAAATTGCTGCTCCGTGATATTTGTAATAGTGCGTGATGTTTTTTCATGATGAAAGCTCCAATAATTTGAAAAGATTCGGCGACGCTTATTTTTATTATAGACGTCATTGCGAAACTGACGCTTTGGGCAGTTGAAGCAATCTAAGTTTTTTTTTAGTTTTTATGCCGAGTTTAGTGAAAACCATGCATAAAAAAAGCCTCTCAAAAAGAGAGGCTTTTTTATAACAAATTTTATATGATTAGAAGTGTAATGTTAAATTCATTGAAGTAGAACTTACATTTCCAAAGTTAATGTTTGAAGAAGATTTACCTTTAACTTCAACAGTTCCTACTTTGTAGTTAGAAGCACCGTTTGCTGCAACTTGCAAGCCATAGTTGTATTGTGCTCCAATTGACATTTTAGGGAAAATGAAATATTCAGCACCAATAAAACCATTAACACCTAAATTAATAGACGTTCCAGCTTTATAAGTACCATTTGCAACTGTGTTATTTGTTTCACTCCATTTTTCAGAAGAAAAACCTACCAATGCATCAGCACCATAAAAACCTTGTAAACGTGTAGAACCTCTTCTCCACTCTTTACCTAATCCTAAATTGAAATTCAATGTTGAAGCTTTATAAGTGTCAAATAAACTAGTACTGTCACCAGTTAAATTATTACTTCCAAAACCTACATTCGCAACGACTCTGTATGCCGATTTTTCATCAATGAATTTTTTTCCAACCAAAGAGTTCGCTGTAACATTTGCCACTGTGGGTGCAGCGTTCAATGGATTACCATTAAATAAATTTCCTACATAATTGAAAACACCATTCGCATTGAAGCTAATAGCCCAGTCATTTGCTTCTGGTAAATAGTTTTCTCCTTTTTTTGATTTCAAATTTTGAGCGTTTGCAAATCCAATTGCCATAATCGCTGTAACTGTTAAAATAATTTTTTTCATGTTTATTTTTTTATTTAAAATTTTATAAAACAAATATACTATATTTTATTAATAAATCATTTTTTAATGTATTTTTTTTATACTTTTTTTTCATAAAAAATGAACTCTATACATAACATAACTAATTGATAGTGTATTCTTTAAGTGGGGGGAAAATTTGTTTGACTTCACCTAGCGAAACTCCAGGCTTACGATGCAGAAGAGTTCACGCTGCATTGAAATACTTAGTTTATATTTTAATAATTAGTTCGTAAAGACAAAAACGATGGCTGAGGCTTTTTGTCTCGTCCTAAAATAGTTTACAGAAAAGTTGATTGTTTAAAGCAGAATAATAACCGCATTAAAATATTACTTTTGCTAAAATTTTAATTCAATGACAAAAGCATATATTATAGATGCCGTTCGTACGCCAATTGGTAAATACGGAGGCAGTTTAAGCACTGTAAGACCTGATGATTTATTGGCACATGTAATTAAAGCCATTGTGCAACGTAATCCTTCTATTGATGTAAACGCTATTGAAGATGTAATTGCTGGTTGTGCTAATCAAGCTGGTGAAGACAATAGAGATGTGGCTCGTATGGCGTTGTTGTTGGCTGGTTTGCCAATCACAGTGGGTGGAAACACAGTGAACCGTTTATGCGCTTCTGGCTTGCAAGCCATTATGGATAGTGCAAGAGGCATTATGTGTGGTGATGGCGAATTGATGATTGCTTGTGGAGTAGAAAGTATGACTCGTGCACCTTTTGTAATGGGTAAAAGCGATGCACCTTTTTCTCGTAAAGCAGAAATTTTTGATACCACAATTGGTTGGCGTTTTACCAATCCTGCATTGTCTAAATTACATCATCCGTTTAGCATGGGTGAAACAGCCGAGAACGTGGCAAAAAAATATACGGTTTCTCGTCAAGCGCAAGATGAGTTTGCTTACAACAGTCAATTAAAATATGAACAAGCACATAAAGCGAATCGTTTTGATGATGAACTAATTCCTGTAGAAGTAGATTTAGGAAAAGGCAAAACGATGACCTTCCAAAAAGATGAACATCCACGATTAACGCCAGTAGAAAAATTAGCCGAATTAAAACCTGCATTTACAAAAGATGGAAGCGTAACAGCAGCCAATGCCAGTGGCGTAAATGACGGTGCTGCTGCTATGTTATTGGCATCAGAAGGTGCAGTGAAGAAATATGATTTGCAACCTATTGCCATGATTAAAGGTATGGCAATTGCAGGGGTTGACCCAAGCATTATGGGAATTGGTCCTGTGCCAGCAACTCTAAAAGCATTGCAACGTGCTGGTTTAACAGTTGATGATATTGATTTATTTGAATTGAATGAAGCATTTGCCTCTCAAAGTATTGCGTGCATGAATGAACTAAAAATTGATCCAAGCAAAGTGAATGTAAATGGTGGTGCCATTGCATTAGGACATCCTTTGGGTTGCAGTGGGGTGAGAATTTCTACAACGCTTTTGCATGAAATGAAAAAACGCAATGCGAAATATGGCGTTGCTACCATGTGCATTGGCGTAGGACAAGGAGCCGCTGTGGTGTATGAATTATTGTAAACAGTTAACAAAAGTTTAAGCATAAAAAAACACGAAGTTAAAGCTTCGTGTTTTTTTATCTATTTTAAGACTATGTGTTATTTTAATAAAGTAACATTTCCAGTGAAATTTTTACGAACACCATTTTCAAAAACGGCATCAATTACATAAATAAATACACCTACTGGTTGTGTTTTGTCATTGTATTTACCATCCCAACCTCTGCCGTTTAATTTATCTGTAGCATAAATTTTTTCGCCCCATCTGTTGTAAATAGACATTCTGAAAACCGTTAAACCACTGCTTAATATTTCTCTTGGTAAAAAATAATCATTCAATCCGTCTCCATTAGGTGAAAATGAATTTGGAATATTTAAGTAGCAATCTTGTAAAACTTGCAACGAATCGGTAATGGCGCAATCTCCTGTTAATGAGGTTACTTTTAACCAATAATAACCAGGTGTATTTACTAAAATTGAATTGGTTGTTTCTCCAGTACTCCACAAATAGGTGCCAGATCCTGAAGCTGTATTTGCTAATAAAATAGAACCTGTTAAACCAGGGCATATTGAGGTATCGGCTCCCAAATTAACAAAAGGAAAATCTTCAACAGAAATATTTTTAGTGGTAACTTTAGGTAGGCAATAATTATATGTTGTTGTTAAAGTAACTGAATAGTTTCCTGAATTTAACCAAGAATGTGATGGGCTATGTACATTCGTTAACGTACTTCCATCTGCAAAATTCCAAATAAAATTTTGATGGTGAGCATCCATTGTGTCAGAGAAATAAACTGGCTGTCCTAAGCAAACTGAATTATCACTGAAATCAAAATCATTATATGGAGTGTTTTCTATGAAGATATTTTTTGACATTGTGTCTTTACAACCAAGTGAATCAGTAACGATTAATTGTGCTAAAAAATTACCAGAATTTTGATAGAGATAATTTAAATTTGAAAATGTGCCTTTATTAATGCTTGACCCATCTCCAAAATACCATAAATAATTTAAAAACCCTCCTGCTGGTGTGGAAGGAGAAGCATCAAAAAATATACTATCCCCTAAACAAGCAGCGTCAATATTTGCTCCGCTGCTCGCAAAATAAGAAGCATTAATTGGATGATTCAAATCAACAGTTTTAATCATCGTATCTTTACAACCATTGTCGGAAACAACCAACATGATATTGTATGCTCCTTGATTTAAATAAACATGTGGAGGGGGATTTTTTACAGTAGAATTTGTTCCATCCCCAAAATCCCAAAAATATTGCATATTAGCTCCTGTCATCGAACTTGTTGAAAAATTAGTAACTTTTACAGTATCATCTACACAACCTAAATTTATTTTCGTATTAAAATTTGCATTTACAACTCCAGTTACCAATACATTAACCGTATCCCCATTAAACGCAGTAATGGTATCACAATCAGTAACTACTGAACAAAGTACCGTAACCTTAGTGCTAACTGTTGGATTATAAGCTGGTGTGGATGTAGACGACAGGGTTGGTCCAGTCCCTATTATTGCTCCTGTATTTACATCTATCCAAGTGTATATAAAGTTACCAGATATCACACCATTCGGTGTAAATCGATAACTATCATTTGCAGCGGACCATTGTGTTCCATTTCTACCCGGCACCATAAAAGCAACTGTTCCATTGGCATTTTGAATTCCTTGATGTGCCACACCCCCATTCCAAGTAGAACAAACTGTTTTTGCTTTAATGTTAATATCAATTAAATACGTAGATTCGAATAATACAACTTGTTGAGATGCCAATTGTGCATTGCATGAAAACATAGGAATACTATCCCAAGAAATGACCATATAGCGACATGGGTATGTGCCATAAATGTCCCAAGTGATGCTTTTGCCTGCGTAAGCTATTCCGGGATCAATATCGTGGTAAGGTGCCATTATACAATTGTTGAAAGCAAGTGTAGAATTTGGTGCGATTTGACCATTAGAAGACCATGCATTTGAACCTCCCATCAAAGGCGGTTGTGTGCCCACTGCATCAAAACTAACTTGACCATTGGCACCAATAACCACTTTAGTATACTTTTGCCCAAAATAACAAAAAGCAAATGGCAAAGTGATAGGTGCACTCCAACAATCGTCTATATTGTTTAATATCGCATTAGAACCTACCCAAGGATAAGGGGCGTACGGAATATTATTTACTGCATAAGAACTCGTTGTATTAATTGTTGAATTTCCGGTAACGGTTAAATTCACACCATCTTGACACAATGAAATGGAATCTCCTGTAATCGTAAACCCTGCCGCATAAGAAGGAGGACAGTTAGGAGGCACTGGTTGTGCATACGCTTTGTTGTTTTTAATCAATGAAATCGATAAAAGACAAAATAGAAATATATAAAATTGACGCATGAGGTGGTTTTTAAAAGTTTCGAAATATAAATATACATTAATTTTACATTAATTTACATCTATTCCACTGTAAATATTACTTACAAGACGTACTTTTTGTTGAACGCGTTGGCATAAATCATTTTTTATGCTTTTATTTTCTTAAAAATATATAACACCCAAATAAAACTCAACACCAAAAACATGGCTATTAACTGATGTGCTTGTGCTAAATATTCAAACATTCCAAAGCCATTTCGAGTTAAATGAGTAGATGCTAATACCGTAAAAATGCCTAATAAAACTTGCATCATTACAAATCCTAAAGGAACCCATTTATATTTATTAAACAATGCAGAATCCTTTATTTTAGATGCTTTTCCATACCAAATGACCACTAAAATGATTAATAAATAAGCAATCATTCTATGAAAAAAATGCACATTTATAGGATGATTTATCCAACTTTGAGATGAAATAGCTGAAGGAAAATAATCGCCATTGATGGAAGGCCAAGTGGGAGCTGCCGTTGCTGCTTTTAAGCCAGCCATAAAGGCTCCGTACATTAATTGAAAAAAAAGAACAATTAGTATACCAAGTGTCCATTTTTTAAAAACATTATTTTTTATCTCCTCTTTTTTACTAATCAGTAAGCTTATTGCAAACCAATAGGTAAAACAAATGAGCACCATTGCTGAAAGAAAATGTGTGGCCAAAGTGATGTGGGTGACATATAAATTTTGATCATTTAAGCCACTGGCCACCATTATCCAACCAATTAATCCTTGTGCTGCTCCTAAAACAAACAGTCCAATTAATTTGGGTATCATTTCTTTAGTAATCATTTTTTTATAAATGAAATAAATAAACGGGATTAAAAAAACGATGCTAATTAATCTTGCCCACTCTCGATGCATCCACTCCCAAAAAAAGATGAATTTAAAATCACTTAACGTAAAATCATTGTTTAAATATTTAAACTGACCTGTTTTTTCTTGGTAAAGTTGAAATAATTGATTCCATTCAACGTCGTTCATCGGGGGAATAGCGCCTAATAATGGCTTCCATTCAGTTATTGACAAACCTGAACCTGTTAATCGAGTAATGCCACCCAAAAGAACTTGTACGACTAACATGGCAACTCCAAGCAATAACCATCGTCCAATAATTTTATTATTATTATTCATAATTTTCGTGTGCAAATTTAGTTGACATATCTTTGTTTTATTCTTTTTTAAGGAATTAAATTTATAGAGAAAAACTACATGCTATTACCATTTTTAGATGTTGAAAAAATAGAAGCTGGCTGCGATGAAGCAGGTAGAGGCTGCATTGCAGGACCTGTTTGTGCTGCGGCAGTTATTTTGCCAAACGATTTTCATCATCCATTGCTCAATGACTCTAAAAAGATGAGCGAAAAAGACCGAGAAATATTAAGACCAATCATTGAAAAAGAAGC
Source organism: Chitinophagaceae bacterium (assembly GCA_044353665.1). Classification (GTDB taxonomy): domain Bacteria; phylum Bacteroidota; class Bacteroidia; order Chitinophagales; family Chitinophagaceae; genus OLB11. The sequence continues at coordinate 14,086 of JBILBN010000003.1, forward strand.
CATTGCATTTGGTGTAGCTTTTATAGACCATAAAGAAATTGATAAAATAAATATTTTGAAAGCTTCATTTAAAGCCATGCATCATGCATTAGATAAACTGCAAACTATACCCAATTCTTTATTGATTGATGGAAATCGGTTTGTAAAATATAAAGAGATTGACCATCGTTGCATTATTAAAGGCGATGGAAAATATGCATCAATTGCAGCAGCAAGTGTTTTGGCAAAAACCTACCGGGATGAATTTATGTTGAAGTTGGATAAGAAACATCCCCAATATAAATGGTTATCAAACAAAGGCTATCCAACCATTGCACATCGAAAAGCGGTAAGAGAATTTGGATTAACACCTTATCACCGAAAAACATTTGCTTGCCTGCCAAAGCAAATTGAAATCGATTTAAAATAAAGTAACAGTATTCTCCCTTACTTAATCTTACTATCTTCTAATTTATTTAAGGTGCTGTATCATTATATTTTATGCCATTTTACTAAAAATCTAGTGACGAATTTGACCAGTTTTATGATCAACATTATCTCCAATAACCAATACTATAATAACATCATTTGAATTTGATTTAATAGGCACAATGGCTATTCCAACATGACACTCCAATTCTGATGGCACACCATACATCATATTTAGTTTATGGCCTGGAGAATTAATCCACCCATCCACCACTTGTTTTGCTGTGATGGACTTTGGCACTTCAAATAGATTTTCTGCAACAACCGTCACTCCATAAAAATCACCTCTATCCCAAGGCATTTTTAGTAAAGGCTTACCATTCACGGGTTGTGTTTGTATATGTTCATTGATTCCAGTAGTAGCAATCCACTCTGCTTGCAATTGAGCAGCTTTGCACTGTCCAGGTTTTAGTATAGCTTGAGTCAATCCTTGACCTTTTCGAAAAGTATTAATTTCTTTAAGAATATCCTCAGGCTTAGGTTGAGCCTGAGCAGAAAGCCCAATAAATATTGCAAAAATAAAATTAAATAACTTCATATCTTCTATATTGAAATGTAAAATACCTTGCACCAATCATAGCCGAATTACGAAATGCACGATTCATAAATGTTACAAGCATAACTTTAATAATTGCTCAGCCTCAAGTAAGGAGTAAGTGCTCATCTAAATAGCAAAATTAACTAATTCAACAAGCGATTTTATCAACTCTGCCTTGATGACGACCACCTTCAAATTCGGTTTTCAAAAATGTATCTACCATTTCAATTCCTTCTTCAATGGTGATAAATCGAGCTGGCATACCCAACACATTGGCATCGTTATGTTGACGAGCTAAAGAGGCAATTTCGTTTGTCCAACAAAGTGCCGCACGAATGTTTTGGTGTTTATTTGCAGTGATGCAAACACCATTTGCACTACCACAAATAAGAATTCCAAACTCAGCTTTCCCTTCTTCAATGGCATTTGCTAATGGATGTGCAAAATCAGGATAATCAACACTATCTAAGGTATCAGTGCCAAGATTTACAACCGTAAAATTATTTGTTTCTAAATGCTTTACTACCGCATCTTTTAGTTCAACACCTGCATGGTCGTTGGCAATATATATTGTTTTGTTCATGTATTTTAGTTTAGAAGTTTAGGGTTTAAAGAGTTTAAATTTTAAATATTTATTAAACTAAATTAAACATTTGAAATTCAAATAGAGCCCTCCTTTGGGGGGCAGAGAGGCAAAGGCCTATTTTAAAGAGACGGTTTCGCTGCCAATTTTATAACCCATATGATAAACTTCTACTTTATAATTTCCTTTTTCAAAATTTTCATTAGGAACCCACTCAGTAGTAACATCATTTACTTTTTCGCCTTGTTTATAGAAAATAGTTTTTGAAGTTGAATATCCTTTTTCAGATCCATTACTTAATTTAAATTTATAACTATTGCCAGCAATGCTTCCATTTGGCTTATAAACACAAATGTAAACTACCTTTTCACCACTTTCACTCACTCTATTGTCATCTAAATCAAACGAAAATCTTATTAAATCAGCTTTACGAGCTTTTCCTGTTTCCACTTCTTTATCTTTTCCAAGCATATTTTTCTTTTTATTAATCGCTTCCATTTTAAAATCTGACGCATGTAAAATAGACGCCGTTTCAACTGTTTTTTCCAATGTTTTTTCTACTTGCTTTTTTTCTTCTTTCAAGTTTTCCTGCTCATTGGTCAATTGATTTTTTTCCTCAGTCAATTGTTTTTTATCTTCGGTCAACTCTATGTTTTCTTGTTTAAGCGCAGTAATTGTTTTTTGAAAATCATCCATTTTAGATTTCAATTGCGCAATCATTTTATTAGCTTGTTTCAATTCAGCCTGTGAAGCGTTTTTATTATTTAGTATGCTTTTTATTTTTTCTTTCAATTCTTCCACTTCAGCATTTCTGTCATTCAACAAACTATCCATTTGAATGCTTTCTCCTTTCATTTCATCTAAACGAGCAAGGGCAGCATTATATTCTGTTTCTACCGCTGCTTTGTCGGTTGACACCGTTGCTAATTCGTTTTGCGTGTCTTCTTTTTCTTTTATCACTTCGTTTTTGGTAACAAATAAATAGATTCCAGCTGCTAATAAAAGTGCTATTATACCTAAGTATATCCAATTCGTATTGAAACTTTTACGTGTGTTTTGTGAATTGTTTTCCATGAATTTTTTAATTTTATAATACAAAGATAAGCTTGAATATAATTTTTGCACTATCACAAAGTGTTAAGATTTATTATTATTTTTAACCATTAAATGAATAAGCCACGCATGATAAAAGCTGAAAACCTACTACTAATAGACATTGAGACCGTTTCTCTTTACAAAAACTACATAGAGTTAAATGAGAATTTACAGAAACTTTGGGATAAAAAATCTCAGAAATTAGAACCCGAAAACTCAGATACTAAAGCAACTTTTGCCAAATATGCAGGTATTTATGCTGAATTTGGAAAAATTATTTGCATTGGTTTGGGCTATTTTATAAAAAAAGACAAGGAGTATACCTTGAAAATAAAAACACTTGCTGGCCATGAGGAGAAACCCCTTTTAGAAGAATTTACAAATGTTTGTAACAAATTTTTCAGAGGAAGTGAAAAACAATTTTGTGGACATAATATTCGTGAGTTCGATATTCCCTACATTTGCAGACGTTCATTCATCAATCAAGTTCAGTTACCAAGTATTTTAACTGATTTGCAAAATAAAAAACCTTGGGAAAACCCAATGCTCGATACGTTGCAGTTTTGGAAATTTGGAGAGTATAAAAATTTTACATCGGTAGACTTATTATCAACGATTCTAAATATTCCAACGCCAAAAGATGATATTGATGGAAGTGAAGTGGCAACTGTTTATTGGCAAGAAAATGATTTGGAACGCATTGTAAAATATTGCAACAAAGATGTTGTGACCATAGGGCAGATTTTAATGCGGTTGAACAGTATGAATTTATTAAACGAACAAGAAATAACATTTATTGATTAAGAAGTAATGAAAGAATTTAATGATATCGTAAAAGACGTAAAAAATAAAACCTTTAAAGCCATTTATACGTTTGATGGCGAAGAACCTTATTATATTGATTTGCTCACAAACTTTTTTGAAAATAATGCGTTAGAATCCCATGAAAAAGATTTTAATCAAACCGTTTTTTATGGCAAAGATACTGAATGGACGAATGTAGTCAATGAATGTAGAAGTTATCCATCATTTGCTGAAAAGCGCCTAGTGATTATTAAAGAAGCTGCACAAATGAAAGATTTTGTAAAGCTCGAATCTTATTTTGAAAACCCGTCTGCATCTACTATTTTAGTCATTGCCTATAAATATAAAAAATTAGATGGCAGAAGTAAATCTACTACGCTTTTAAAAAAGAAAGGTGTTTATGCAACCTCTGACAAATTAAAAGATTACCAAATTTCGCCTTGGATTTTATCCTATTGCAAAGAGCACAAAATAAAAATAAATGCAGCAAACGCAGAGTTATTAGCCACCTATTTAGGCACTGATTTGCAAAAAATAGTAAACGAATTAGAAAAAGTTTCTATCAATATTAAAGAAGGCGATGAAATTACAGAAGAGCTCATTGAGCGGTATATTGGCATCAGTAAAGACTATAATATTTTTCAGTACCCAACGGCATTGTTTGAAAAAGATGCAGAACGATCATTTAGAATTGCCAACTATTTTATGGCAAATGCAAAAGAACATCCTTTAGTCGTAGTAACAGCTACGTTATATGCTCAATTTTCAAAATTGTATCAATATCATTATGTTTCACATTTGCAACAAGGTGAAATTGCTTCGGCATTAAAAATCGGACCTTATTTCGTGAAAGATTATGTGAGTGCAAGTAAAAAATATAATCTTACGCAAACCATCAATGCCATTCATTTAATAAGAGAATATAATTTGAATGCTGTAGGAATGAATGTTGCTCGAAACGACATTGATTTGTTGAAAGAAATGACCGCTAAAATTTTAGCTTTATGAGAAAAGTAATATTGCTTTTACTAGCTATTTTTTCTTTTATTTTTTCGTATGCCAAAAAGCAAAAAACAAAGCATATGGATTATGTTTCTGGATTTTATGCTTACCACGAAAGACCTCAAAAAGCGATAGGAGATATTTATGAAATTACTGTAAAAGTAAATAAAGACAATATAATCATTGATACTCTTTGGTTTGATGAAAAGCCCGTGCCTTGTGATGTGTATGAAACTCAAAAATTACAAAGAGTTTCTAAGATAGAAAAAAACAAAACCTACCTCATCAAAGGAAATAAAGATTTATATAAAAACTTTTATCCTGAAATTTATAAAAAGGAATATGCAGATGTTGCGCACGATTGGCAAGTAAACATTCTGTATTTATATAAAGGAAAACGATACTTTTTACCATTGAAAAAGATTGTAAAAAAAGATGCAAAAGAAATGAGAGATTAATTTTTATAAAAATAAATTAATACGCTTCAACCACTTTTTTATCACTATTCAGTTGAGTTATTAATTCATCTAACGAATTAAATTTTTTCTCATCTCTAATTCTATCTAAAAACTCAACGGTTAAATATTGTCCATATAAATCTTGGTCGAGTTTAAGAATATGCACTTCTAACGAAACTAAATCATTGTCGGTAATGGTTGGTCGAGTTCCAATATTCATCATGCCACGATATTTATGAGCACCCACTTTCACGTTTACCACATACACCCCTTTTGCAGGAATCAATTTATCATAATCCATTACTTGCAAATTGGCAGTTGGAAAACCTAACAATCTGCCTTTTTTTTCTCCATGCACCACTTTACCAAAAATAGAATATTTATTACACAAATAATCATTCGCCATTTTTACATTTCCTTGAAATAATGCTTCTCTAATTTTAGTAGATGAAATGTTTATTTGCGATAATGCTTGAGCAGGAATTTCTTCTAATTGGTAATTAAATTTAGATTTCATTTGTTCCAACATCAAAAAATTACCACTTCTATTTTTTCCAAAATGATGGTCGTAACCAATGACTATGGTATGAGGATGAAAATTTTTAAGTAAAAATTCTTCAATATAATCTAGAGCAGGAATTTCTGAAAATGATTTGGTAAAAGGAACCACAACCAAAACATCAACATGAAGTTTTTCTAATGCCTCTATTTTTTCATCTAAGGTACTCAACAATGAAACACCTTTAGCTTCGTTGTTTAACACCAACCTAGGATGAGGATTAAAAGTAATAATCAAACTTTCACCCTCTACTTCTTTTGCTTTTGTGTTAATTTGTTCAATTATTTTACGATGCCCTAAATGCACACCATCAAATGAACCTATCGTAATGACTGGGTTTTTAAATGAAGGCAAATTTTCTAATCCTTTGTAAACTCTCATGCTAAATTCTAAATTCGTTGGCAAAAGTAATATTTTATCAGAACACCACTTTTTTTTAAATTTTGCGCTATTTTTACGGGATGAAAAAAATATTTTTACTTGTATTCCTTTGCTTTTCTTTATTGGCAGAAGCGCAAAAAAATGAAAACAAATTTGTCGTTATTGAAACCAATAAAGGTAGCATCATAATTGAAGTTTTTAATGATGTGCCACAACATGCTGCCAACTTTTTAAAATTGGCTAAAGAAGGATTTTACGATAGTTTGTTATTTCATCGAGTAATTCCAAGTTTTATGATTCAAGGCGGCGACCCAGATAGTAAACTTGCTTCAATCGGACAAATGTTAGGCAATGGGGACGTGGGCTATAAAGTGCCAGCAGAATTTATGTTGCCAAAATATTATCACAAAAAAGGTGCATTAGCAGCTGCTCGTGACATCAATCCTGAAAAATCGTCCAGTGGATGCCAGTTTTATATTGTTGTGGGAAAAACATTTACCGACGCTGATTTAAATAACATGGAACAGCGCGGCGGATTTAAATATTCAGAACAAGCTCGAATAGATTATAAAACCATTGGAGGCACTCCTCATTTAGATGGAGATTATACCGTTTATGGTCAAGTAGTAAATGGTCAAGAAATTGTTGATGCGATTTCATTGAACCCAAGAGATGCTAACAATAGACCAACCAGAGATATTCGAATTCTTACTGTAAAAATTATAAAGAAGTAATTAGCATATGCTTATAAAGTAAAAAAGCTTCCTTTAGAGGTAGCTTTTTTTATTTATTTAATGGGTTCAAAATAACCTGTCTTTCTATTTTTGACGACATTGTCTGCATGAAAAAATCGTCCATTCATTGCAATGTAAACACCCTTTGGTAAGGTTTGTACAAATGCCATTGCACTTCCCATATTATAAAGTCCATCACTCGAGCCAAACGTATACGGAATCATTGCACCTGTTAAAACAATTGTTTTATTTATAGCAGCGTTTTTGATCAACATTGCAGTTTCACACATGGTGTCTGTTCCATGCGTAATAATAATTTTATCTTCATCACATTTTTGACATTGCGATACAATTAAATCCCTGTCTTCGTCAGTCATTTCAAGACTATCAACCATCATTAATGTTCTTGTAGATACTACTGTGGTATTTCTACCCCGATCTAATATTTCACCCACATTGGTGTCATTAAAATATAATTTACCATTAATCATATCATATTCTTTATCGAACGTACCTCCAGTAACTAATAATCGAATGCCCATAATGTTTATTTTTTGCAAAAGTAATTTTTATTAATAATTATTCAAGACAATATTTGATTATCAAGCAAAAGTCTTTTATTTTTTTTAACTCATTACTAAGCCTAAATTTGCAGAATATGAGCAAAGATGTCGTCAGTTATTTAATTTTTATAGTTGCTTTAATCGCTTCTTTTGTATTAGATATGTTTGTGTTTAGCAAAAAGAATAAAGAGGTTAGTATTAAAAGTGCTACTTATCAATACTTTTTTTGGGTTGCAATAGCAATGGGCTATTTTGGTTATCTTTTTTTTGAATATAATAGCAAAGTTGCAATAGACTATATAGCTGCATATTTTATGGAAATGTCACTTTCCATTGACAATATATTTGTGTTTGTATTGATATTTTCATCCTTACAAATTCATAAACATAATGTTGGTAGAGTGTTAATGATTGGTGTTGCGTTAGCCATCATTTTTAGAATTATTTTTATTGCAGTAGGCATTGTATTAGTAACAAAATTTGAATGGTTATTATATATTTTTGGTGCCTTTTTATTATATACAGGTTTTACATTATTTGTGAGCAACCCTGAAGAAGAAAACGATGTAAAAGATGGGAAAATTTATAAATTTATTCGCAAATATTTACGCTACACTGAAATTGAACCAGAAGGAAAGTTTGTGATTCAAAAAGATGGCAAAGCCTTTTTTACTAAATTATTTTTAGCTATTTTAATTATTGGAGTAACCGATATTGTATTTGCATTAGACTCTATACCTGCTGTATTTGCAATTACTACCAACAACTTAGTCGTTTATTCTTCAAACATATTTGCCGTGCTTGGACTTCGAGCATTGTTTTTTATTTTGCAAAAAGCGGCCGACCAATTTGATTATTTGCAGCAAGGCATTGCCATTGTATTAATTTTTATTGGTGCTAAAATGTTTTTAGGATTAATTGATGTTGAACTTCCTAGTTGGATTTCATTATTGGTCATTGTATTCTGTATTTCGGGTTCAATTTTTTATTCGATGTATCATAACCGTAAAAAAAGTAAATTAACACATGATTCACACTAACGAAATTAATACGGTTGTAAAAGGAAATATTATTGTAGCCGCTAATGATTTTGCTATCGATAATTTATTAATCGATAGTCGAAAAATTGCCTACCCTGCCTCTTCAATTTTTGTTCCAATTGTTACTGAAAGAAGAAATGCACATCAATACATTGAGCAGGTATACAAAGCTGGTGTTCGTTGTTTTTTAGTGAGTGAACCAATCCATAATATAGCTTCATTTAAAGATGCATGGTTTATTGAAGTAAAAAACACCGTGTTAGCGCTGCAACAAATTGTTGCTTGGCATCGAAATAAATTTACGTTTCCTATTATAGGCATCACAGGAAGTAATGGAAAAACAATTGTAAAAGAATGGCTATATCAATTGCTTGAAAACGATTATAAAATTGTTCGTAGTCCTAAAAGTTTCAACTCACAAATTGGAGTACCCTTGTCGGTTTGGCAAATAAATAAGGAACACAATTTAGGCATTTTTGAAGCAGGCATTTCCCAAAGCGATGAGATGGAGCAACTCGAAAAAATGATAAAGCCAATCATTGGTATTTTTACGAATATTGGCGAAACACATAACGAAGGTTTCTTAAACATCAAACATAAAGTAAACGAAAAACTAAAATTATTTCAACACAGCGATGTGCTCATTTATAATAAAGATTATGCTGTTTTACATGAATGTATTTTACAATTTGCTTCAAACATAAAACAAAATCAAGAACGAGAAATTAAGCTATTAACATGGAGTAAAAAGCTAGATGCTGATTTGCAAATTAGCTCAATTGTTAAAGAAAATTTTCAAACAAAACTAACGGCTGTTTATCAAAATGAAACGCATGAAATCTTTATTCCATTTATTGATGATGCCTACATTGAAGACAGCATTCATTGTTGGTTAACCATGTTGCATTTGCATGTTGGTCAAAAGTTGATTCAACAAAGAATATCCAAACTAAACTACATTGCGATGCGTTTAGAGTTGATGAAAGGTATTAATAATTGTACTTTAATAAATGATAGTTACAATTCAGATGTTTCATCATTTACGATTGCATTAGATTTTTTATTGCAACAAAATCAACACGAAGAAAAAACAGTTATCCTTTCCGATATTTTTCAAAGTGGTCGAGAAAACGAATTGTATGATGAAGTTGCCGATTTATTAAAGCAAAAAAAGATTCAAAAATTTATTGGCATTGGCGATACACTTACCAGAAACAAAGCTATTTTTAGAAACAACAGAAAACTCCAATCTACTTTTTATAAAACAACCGATGCTTTTTTAGAAGGCATGGATACGTCCTCATTTAGCAATGAAAGCATTTTAATTAAAGGTGCTCGAAAATTTGAATTTGAAAAAATTGCAAAACGTTTGCAAGAACGAATTCATCAAACAGTAGTAGAAATAAATTTGAATAATTTATTAGAAAACTACAAACAGTTTCAAGCCTTGCTAAAACCAGGCACACAAATTATGGCAATGGTAAAAGCCTTTTCGTATGGCAGTGGCAGTTTCGAAATTGCGAACAAACTCCAGTTTGAAGGTGCAAATTATTTAGCTGTTGCCTATTCCGACGAAGGAATTGCATTACGAAAAGCAGGTATTAAATTGCCAATAATGGTTATGAATGCTGATGAAAATTCGTTTTCACAATTAATCGAATGGAATCTCGAACCAGAAATTTATAATTTCAGAATTCTTCAAAAAATAATTGAAGAGTTGCAAGAAACGTCAACCATAAATTTCCCTATTCATATTAAACTCGATACAGGCATGCATCGTTTAGGATTTGAAGAAGAAGATATCAAAAGCTTAATTGAACAACTGAATATTTATCCAGAAGTAAAAGTTGTTTCTGTTTTCTCTCATCTTTCGGGAAGCGAAAATCCTCAACTGGATGAATTTACTCAACATCAAGCTCATCTTTTTTTAGTGATGAGTGAGCAATTGCAAAAGGGTTTAGGTTATTCATTCATTAAGCATTTGTGCAACTCCTCGGGCATTGTTCGTCATCCTGAATTACATTTCGATATGGTTCGATTGGGTTTAGGTTTATATGGTATTGATGGAAGTCAGTGCATGAAAAATAAGCTTAAAAATGTAAGCCGAATGAAAACCATTATTTCTCAAATTAAAAAAGTGCCCTCAACCGAAACGATTGGCTATAATCGAAAGGGTGTGCTCAACCGAGATACCATAATTGGCACAGTGAGTGTTGGCTATGCTGATGGCATTTCTAGAAGACTAGGCAATGGAGTGGGCAAAATGTTTTTAAACGGCCAATTGGTTCCCATAGTGGGCAATGTATGTATGGATATGTGCATGTTAGATATTACTGATGTGCCGCAAGCTCAAGAAGGAGATAACGTTGTTGTGTTTGGCGAAGAGTTACCTGTTGAACAACTTGCAAAATGGGCAGACACTATTCCTTACGAAATTCTTACTGGCATTTCACAACGAGTGAAAAGAGTTTATTTTGAAGAATAAATTTATTTTATGCCGTTTGAGGATTTCAACCTTCACATTAAATAAAGCCGATTTCCTTAAAATATTATTTAATAATATGCACTTGACCTTTAGGGTTGAAAAAACGACGTAATGAATCAACTAATTTTGTTGTATCATTTTGCAAATTAGAAGCCGTTAAAGCAACCATAAATTGACCGTTTAAATTGACAACAGAAGATTTGTTGCCATATCTATTTAACTTATTTACTTTGGCGATTGCACTTGCTTCCTCATTGTATGTAAAAATTGAAACTTTATACTCTTTACCTATCGCCACTGGTTTTACTGACGCTACAATCGAATCATTTGTTGTTGAAGTTGGTGCTAACGTAGTATCGTGTTGTAAAGTATCGCTAGCTAATATTGCTGTTGTATCTACTGTTGAAGTGACTATTGTATCAATTTGAACGGCAGGGGTTTCAGTCCCATTGGTTTCATTATTAGTAGATAAATTATTCTTATAATAATTATAACCAAAATAGGCTGCAACACCTAACACGATTACACCTAAAACGGCCACAAGAATTTTTGTCCAATTAATTTGTTTACTTCTCAAATAGGTAGTGTTCGCAGGAGGATAACTGAAATTTTCTTTTATTTTTTCTTGCGTTTCTGGATTTATCGGTTTTATTTCAATAGGTGTTACTGGAATAGAGCTAAGTCCTAAATCTAAATCAGCATTTTGATGAAAAACCAATTTGCCATTTGATGAGGTTAAATTTCCTAAGTTTTCGATAGCAAATTTTCCATTATTTTCAATTTCCTCTTTTGCATTTCTACAATATTCTTTAATATTGTTCGCAGCATTACTAATACTAACGTTTTCAAACGAAGCTATAAAAGATGCGAAAGTATCGTCTATACTACCTACGGGTGTAAAAGTAACTTGATGTGCAGGATTGCTAATTTCTCCTTTTTGCTCATACGCTGGAATTTTTTTTAATTCAAAAACACCCAATCCTGAAAGACTGCAATATTTGTTTTTGATAAGAAATTTTCCAATATATTTTCCGATATCCATGTTTGTAGCTTGTTATAAAATTAAAAAAGTATTACAAAAGTAAAGCCTAATCTACCAAAATAAAATTATATTATTTAATTGTTGAGTTAAACGTTCTAATTAATCCAAATTGAATATTGATTCCAAAATTTTCATAACCATACCATCGCCTATAGCTATTATTGAATAAATTATTAACATCTATATACATATTCCATTTTTTATTGATAAAATAATTTGCACCAATGTTAACATCAATTGCGCCTGCTAATGTTTTTGAGTATGCTGTTTTTGCTAAAACATCTTTCTCGATGACGCTTGAACCTGAACGAATTAATAGGTCTGCTTTTAATATAATATCATTCGAAGCCTTCACTTTTGCATAAATATCAAGTGTATTGGGTCTGTAACCCCACGTTTTTTGCCCTGATACTGTTTTTAAAATTGGCTTTAACGACAGATCAAACCCTGCTAAAAAATTTGAATTAAAGGTGTAATTTGCTGAACCCTCAAAAATTAATCCCTGCGCATTGGATTCAAAACCTACGATAAATTGTTTATTATCCAATGAAGTATCGTTTATAAAAACTGGCAAATTTCTATAATCTGCAACACCTATTTTTGATGAATAGCTAACATTTTTTAAATAACTCCCACTTATCCCAGCATACAGTTCTGTATTTTTTGATTGTTTAATGTTGTAATTATTAAATATGTACGGATTATGAGTGGTGATTTCTTTAAATGTATTTAAGCGAATGCAAGATTGTAAACCAGCCAATAATTGTGCACCATATTTTCCTACAGGGTAAGCTAAGGTAACATCAGGCAATAAATGAAATTTTTGTGCGATAACAGGATATAATCCTACTTTAATAATTGCGTCTTTATATTTTTTTGTAAAAGATGGTTTTAGGATTAACATAGAGTTATTTTGTGTCCCCAAATTTTTTACTTGATAAGCATTTAAATTGATGTTAGCACCTACAGAAAAAGTCGATAAGTTGTTTATGTTTTTTTCAAATGCTAAAGGCAAATCTGCTGTTGCATTCAACTCTGATGCACCAAATTTATCGGTATAAATTCCTAGATATGTATTAGGGAAATAATTGACTTGTTTGTCTTTTTTCAAGATGTCCTTTCCTTGAACTTGAATTCCAAAATTGCTAAAAACTTGTTTAATATCTGTATTGGTATAATCAAATTTTTGATGATCGTATCCATAATAATATTGTTTGTTTCTATCAAAAGCAACTTGAGCATTTACTAAATATTGGCCAACTTTTCGTTCGGTTTTAGCGCCTAAATGAGATTGGCTGTACCGTTGAAATTTAATTCGTTCAGTTGATGATGAAGTACTTCTATAATCAACGTACAAAGGTAGCAGTGCAATTTTGCTAAAGTCATACCCTATTTCTAAATTATAGGTAGATACATTTCCTATTCCTAATTTACAATAATTATCCATTTTGTTCGTAGTACTTGCATTATTGAAAGCAATTGGCTTTAATGGAATTGGAGTATATTTAAAATTCGTTTTTTCTTCTGGCAAATTATATATCAAAACATAAGGATCATTTTCAACCAAAGGGGTATTTTCTGGAATAAAATTAGGTTTAGCAGACCCTAAAAACTTTTCGGGCGAAGATGCATTGGCATCCGCAATAAGTGCAAATTCTTTATTTAAATTTTCTTTATCTTCATTTTGAAAATAAACATACAATTTCAATAAATGTGCTTTTGATTGATAATCTTGCAATGCTTGACCATTGGTGTTATTTAAAAAAAAATCAGCAAATTCTAAAGCCTCTTCAAAACGCCCCATTCTATACATGGTTTCAGATTGCCAAAAAGTGGTTAAACTAGCGATGATAGGATCTATTTTATATCGATTACTTTCGTCAAAATAATTTAATGCTTTTTCTGAATTCTCATCCAATAACATTTGAATTCCTCTAGCATAGTTAGCACGTTGATACATTTTCTTTAATGGTGATGAAATAGATTTCATAGTATTCATGGCAATCATGACATCATCAAAGCGATCATTTTTAATGTTTAAGTAAGCCAACAGTTCCATTGCTTCAGATGAATATTGAGAAGTTGGAAATTGTGTTAAAAAATTTGACAATTGTTTTTCTGCAAGCAAATCTTCTTTATTTTCATAACTTAATTTAGCAATATGAAACAACGCAATTTCTTTTAGTTTTAAATCGTTATTTATTTCGCTACAACTTACAAAAGCATTGTAGGCATTGTCTTTTTTATTTGAACTTAAATAACAGTTAGCTAAAAAATAATATGCTTTTTGAGAAATTAAATCGTTCCCTTTATACATTAAATTAAAGCTAGTAGTAGCTTCATTAAATTTTGCTTGTTGATATTGCACAAATCCTAATCTGAAATAATCTTCTTTTCTTGGACTTTCGCAAGATGCAATGTATTTATTAAAATATAGTTCTGCATTTTTAAAATCATCTTGCTCAAAATAAATTTGACCTGCCAACTGATTTAATTCGTTTTGGTAATAAATAGATTTACCTCCATCTAAGGCTTTTTTTGCATCTACTAACGCTTGTTCTTTATTGCCTTTTAAATAGTTTATTTCGGTATAATAAAAAGGAATCACTGATTTAAATTGAGGATCAATTTCAGACAATTTAAAACTCGTTAATGCTTCATCATAATTTTTATTGTAGTAACAATATATTCCATGATAATAATTTCCTGGAGTAAAATACGATCCTGGAATTCCTTTTACGGAAGCAAATAATGGTGCTGCTTTTTCTAATTTTTGCGAAGCGAGATAAGCATATCCTAATTCAAAATTTCGTATGGAAATTTCTTCATTCGTTAAAAAATCAATGCCAGACTTTTCAAATGAGGGTATGGCTAATTCAAAATTATTTTTACTGAAATAATATCTTGCTAATAAAAAATGTCCTCTTTCTTTTATTAAATCAAAAGGCGTATTATTTAAAAATAGTTTTAAATTATGGTCAGCATCATATCGCTGTAAATTAAGTGCACTTAGAAGTTGTAAATATTTTGCCCATTGGGTTTCATAGTCAAGCACTGAAGTTTTTCTTTTGTCAAAAAACAATTTCAACGAGTTCTCAGCTTGATTGTATAAACCTACTTGAATTTGTTTTTCAGCTTCATGTAACCAATAATTTTTATCTGTAAATCGAATTGATTTTTGAGCGTTTAACGTAGTTAAAATAGAAACAGAAAGTATCGTTAAATAAATTATTCTTTTCAAATTATTTTTTTTAATTCTAAAAATTCCAAGAAACTCCTAAACTAGGAAATACAGGCAATTGATATTGACGCGTATTTTTTACACGATCAATGTAAAATATATTTTGTCTATCATACGCATTACTAACACTAGCTGTTAGCTCTAAAACATTGTATTTTCCAAAGGAGAATTTTTTCTTTACAGATAAATCTAAACGATGATAATCTGACAATCGACCACCATTAATTTTATTTGCATAAACAATATTTAAACTTCCATTTTGAGTTAAGTAATCAGTTCCAATACCACCAGCAAAATTAATATTTTCAGTAAACGTTTGTGTTTGAGTGAATGGGAAAGCAGACCCATAATTGAAACGAGCAGAAATTTCCCAATCCCATTTTTTGCCCATGGTATAAGATCCTAAAATATTAACGTTATGTCTTCTATCAAATGGTGTAGGATACGTTTGTTTACCATCGTTTCTTTCTACATGACCATAAGAATAAACTGCCCAAAGGTATTTTCGACCTTTCGCATATTTCATGGTAAAATCTGTACCATAAGCTTGACCCTTTTCAATTGAAAAATCGGGGTCTTCTTGTTTCAATTTATATCTATTGATTGTAATTAATTGATCAAAATGTTTATACCACGGCTCCACTGTAAATTCAAAATCGTTTACATCTGCCTCAATTCCGAAAACGGCATGATATGCTTTTTGAATATTATTTTTTGCATAACTCCCATCTGGTTTTGCAATTTCAAAATCTGGTGAAGTTAAAAATCCAGTAAAGAAATTTACAATATCTCTGTCCGATTTAGAGGAAATTAAATTTTGAGAATACATCCCAGCAGAACCTTTCAAACGAAGATTTTTAGACAAATTGTATTTCATTGCAATTCGAGGCTCAACCCTTGTTACAGGTAAAGAGGCATAGTATTGAATTCTCAAACCTGGTTCAAAAATAAATTTATCACCAAAACTTTTTTTCAATTTCAAAAAACCACCTAATTGAGTGGTGTAATCATTTTGTACTTGTAAAATGTCTACATAATTATAATATTGATATTGGGTTTTAAAACCTGCAAATTCGATACCATAAAATAGTTCAGTATGATTAGAAAAATAGGTAGATACTTTTATGTTTGCATCGAACCCATTGATAGCACTTTCTCTAGGCTTTCCATCATTTTCATCTAATTTTATTTTGTAATCCGAAAAATAAAACCCACCAGAAACCAATGAAGACGAGTTTCCTGGAGTTATAACAAAATTGGTTCCACCGCCTGAACTTTTCCAAGTTAAATCAGAAATATTTAAATAATTAACTCGATCGTTGAAATTAAATCCAAAAAAACTAAACTTACTCCCATTATTCGTGTTGATATTTATTTTCCCATACAAATCTGTAAATGTAAATGGAAGTCCAGACGAGTAGGGTTCGCCTAAACTGCTGTATAATGCTTTTGAACTTTTATCTAAATAACTGTGTTTTAAGGATGCGATGTAAGTAATTGCTGTTCCTGTATCTCCTTTGTCTTTTAGCAAGGGTCCTTCTAAAAAAACCTTGGCTAAAATAGGATTAATGGCCAATTTGCCCGATTGCCTTTTTTTGTTTCCATCTTTGGTAGTCACACTCACAATTGCTGAGGTCCGATCGCCATATTCAACTCCAAATCCACCACTGTGCACATCGGCAGAACGAATCGCATCTGTTTCAAAAACAGAATATAATCCGATAGAGTGAAACGGATTGTAAATAGTCATTCCATCTAATAAAATTTTATTTTGAATGGGTGAACCTCCTCTAATATATAATTGTCCCCCTTGATCCCCTGTAGAAATTACACCGGGCATCACTTGCAAGTATTGTGCAATATCAGGTTCTCCTCCTATACTTGGCATTATTTTTAATTCTTTGGGAGTTATTCTGGTCATCCCGACTTTTGTTTCAAATGTTTTTTCTTCTTTTTTAGCTGAGATACTTACGCTTCTTAATTCCTTTGATTTTTTCAACAACGAAATTTTTACTTGTGTGTTTTCTCCTGCTTCAATCATTACTTCTTTTTCATAAGTTTCAAAACCAATAGAGGAAGCAATCAATATATACGAGCCTGCAGGTAATTTTGGAATATTAAAAAAACCATTGATATCTGTTTTGGCACCTTTGCCTATACCTTTAATGCCAACGGTGGCGCCTGTTAATGGTTCTCCAGAAGTATTTTCATAGATAAAACCTTTTAATATACCTGTTGTAGCAACTACTTGTGCATTAGATTGCATTGCAAAAAGCAATAAAAAAAGGAGATAAACTATATTTAATGTTTTCATTATTTACGATGTGCTTTATTAAAATAGGGTTACTATTATAGCGTTATTTTTAAATTAAAATACAATTTGTAAATATAAGGCAATAAGCTTATCTCAATTTGATTATTTTTGCAAAAAGTAAATTGTAAATGAAACCATCTATTCCACAAGGAACACGAGATTTTAGCGCCGAAGTAGTTGTTAAAAGAAATTATATTTTTAATATTATTAAAACTCAATTTGAATTATTTGGGTTTGAACCTTTAGAAACCCCAGCATTTGAAAATTTAGAAACGTTGATGGGTAAATATGGCGATGAAGGGGATAAATTGATCTTTAAAATCTTAAATAATGGATTGGATTTAGAAGAAAAAAAGGGGAAAGCAAGAGAAGATTTCGAAACCGTTTTACAAGGAAAAAATGTAAAGGGAATTACAGAAAGAGCCTTGAAATACGATTTAACGATTCCTTTTGCCCGCTACGTTTCCATGAATCATAGTAAATTAACCTTCCCTTTAAAGCGCTATCAAATTCAACCAGTTTGGAGAGCCGATCGACCTCAGCGTGGTCGCTACAGAGAGTTTTATCAATGCGATGTAGATATTGTTGGCAGTCAATCGTTATTTAATGAATTGGAGTTAATTCAAATTTATCAAAATGTGTTTCAGGCGTTAAATTTGAATGTCTCTATTTGTATGAATAACCGAAAAATTTTAGCTGCATTGGCTGAGTTGGTTGGGGGTGACGAAAATATGATGAATATCACAATTGCCATCGATAAATTAGACAAAATTGGCATCGAAAAAGTCAATGAAGAATTAAGCAATCGAGGATTGAATGCACATGCGATTGAAAAAATTAATCAATATTTACAAATAGCACAAAGTAATTTTTCAAACGATGAAATTATTGAACAGCTACAAAAAATGTTTTTACATTCTGATTTAGGTAAAAAAGGAATTGAGGAACTTTCTTATATTTTAAATAATATAGAAAATATTCAAATTGATGTAACCTTAGCCCGTGGCTTAAACTATTACACTGGAACTATTTTAGAAGTAAAACCATTGGATGTAAAAATTGGAAGCATTGGCGGTGGCGGCAGATACGACGATTTAACTGGTCTTTTTGGATTAAAAGATATGCCTGGAGTTGGAATTTCTTTTGGTGTAGATCGAATTTATGATGTGGTAGAAGAATTAAATTTATTTCCAGAAAATTTATCCACTTCTGTAGATGTTATTTTATTGAATTTTGGGATTGAATTTGATAAACGAAATAGAGAAATTCTTTCATTTTTAAGGGAGCGAAACATTTCTTGTGAACTTTATCCTGATGTGGTAAAAACAGATAAGCAATTTAAATATGCCGAAAAAAAGAATATTAATTTTGTAATTATGATCAATGAAAATGAATTGTCGAAAGAATTAATTACGATAAAAAATATTTTGACAGGAGAAAAAAAACTAATTTCATTAGAAGAAATTGTAAAATTATTTCTATAAGAATTTCAACTATTTACATAAAAAAATCCCACAGTTTTTGTGGGATTTTTTATTATTAAGATTTTAATATTAATGTTGTGCTGGAGCTAACTCTGATTTTTTGTCCGTTGCTGGAGTTACAGGCGTAGGATTAGCATCAGGTTTTACGTCACCTTTAATGGTTAAAATAACTTTTTCTATTTTTGCATTAGAAGTTACTGTTATATTTTTTTGAAAATGCCCTACTCGATCAGTAGCATATTTCACTTTAATAACACCACTTTTTCCTGGCATAATTGGTTCTTTAGGCCAAGTAGGCACTGTACAACCACATGAACCTTGGCAATTTGCAATAATTAATGGCTCTTTACCAACATTTTTAAATTTAAACTCACGATTTCCATCTGCATTGTGCTCAATAGTTCCATAATCTATTTCTAGAGAACTGAATTTAATGTCAGCAGCTTTAGGATTTACAGCTTTAACTTCTGCCACTTGTGGTTTTGCAGCATCTGCAGGAACGTTTGTTTGTGCTTTTGCAGCGCTCAATCCTGCTAAAACAATAGCTAATGATAATATTATTTTTTTCATTGTATAAATATTTTGTTCAAAAGTAAGTTTCATTTAAAAACGAAAATTTATTTTATTTTAAAAGTTTAGTTAAAGTCAAAATCAACTACTTTAATTTGCAACCACCCGATTGAGCATAAATACCAAAATTATATTTATCACAAGCAATTTTTGCCTCCTCTTTGTGAGTATTTATGATGTCTACAGGCACAACCGTGCTAGTTGTTTGACATTCACAAACCCAATTTCGTTTACAAGATGTAAATAAAAATCCTAAAAAAATTATTCCTAATAGTACAAGTTTATTGTTTTGCATATCTCTAGTTAAAAAACAAATTTAAAGATTTTTTGATGAAAAGTTTTAAATAAAAAAAAGAGTTCCAAATTGGAACTCTTTTTATATTTTTTAGAAAATTTATTTTGTAGAATTTTCCATTGGTTTAGCATTTTCTGCTTTCATGTCTTTTTTGCAACATGCTGGCTTTCCAGCAGCTTCCGCTTTTTTGCAACATGCATGCATTTCTGGTGCCTTCTCAGAAACTACTTTAGCATGGTCTCCTTTTTTGCAACAAGCTTTCCCTTCTTCTTTTTTAGCACAAGCTTCAGATTTTTTACAGCTGGCTTTATCTTTACAACATTTCTTGTCTGCAAACATTGTAGTGGTAGCAAATAATGCTAATGCAACGAATAATATCTTTTTCATTTTTTTTATTTTTTATTATTTTTCAAAATTACTTAATTTTTGAATATCAAACAGTATTTTTAAAAAATTAACAATTTATATTGAACTGCTCTTTTTTTTGCCAAATAGTTTTAAAAACTAATTTGCGTTTTTCTAAATTAAGCAATAAAAGAATAATACATTACGTTTAATGTGTAACTGAAAATAATTTATAAAATAAAGAATGAAATTTATTTCAATTCAAATGATTCCATGAATTTTGTAGTGAAATTGCCTTTTCGAAAATCTTCATTTTGCATTAATTGTTGATGAAAAGGAATGGTTGTTTTAATTCCTTCAATTACATATTCACTCAAGGCACGACTCATGGTATTAATTGCTTCCTCACGCGTTTGAGCAACTGCAATTATTTTGGCAATCATAGAATCGTAATAAGGCGGAATGGTGTAGCCTGCATAAATATGAGAATCAATACGAACGCCATGTCCTCCTGGTGTGTGCAAATTAGTTATTTTCCCTGGTGATGGTCTAAAGTCATTATAAGGATCTTCAGCATTAATGCGGCATTCTATAGCATGCATTTTAGGTTCATAATTATTTCCTGAAATTGGAACTCCACCAGCAATTTTTATTTGTTCTTTAATTAAATCATAATTAATTACTTCTTCGGTTACACAGTGTTCAACTTGAATACGTGTGTTCATTTCCATAAAATAAAAATTACGATGTTTATCTACTAAAAACTCAATGGTACCAACACCTTCATAATTAATAGCACTGGCTGCTTTAATGGCTGCATCTCCCATTCGCTGGCGCAAATCATCAGTCATAAATGGCGATGGACTTTCTTCTACTAATTTTTGATGTCGACGTTGAATAGAGCAATCACGCTCACTTAAATGACAAACTTTTCCATATTGATCACCAGCTACTTGTATTTCAATATGACGAGGTTCTTCCACATATTTTTCCATGTAAAGTCCGTCATTTTTAAAAGACACAGCTGCTTCAGCTTTTGCATTTTCAAATGCTTTTTCTATTTCACTATCTTTCCAAACGATGCGCATTCCTTTTCCACCACCTCCAGCTGTTGCTTTGATGATAACAGGATAGCCCATTTTTTTAGCTTCTTTTTTTGCATGAGGAATTCCTTCTAACAAACCTTCACTGCCCGGCACCACAGGAACTCCTGCTTTAATCATGGTTTCTTTAGCAGATATTTTATCCCCCATTCTATTAATCATATCAGGAGTTGGCCCGATAAATTTAATATTATGTTGACCACAAATTTCAGCAAACTTAGCATTTTCAGCTAAAAAGCCATACCCTGGATGAATAGCATCTGCATTTGTAATTTCTGCAGCTGCCATAATGTGTGGAATATTTAAATAAGAATCTGAACTTGAAGGCTTACCAATACAAACAGCTTCATCAGCAAATTTTACATGTAAACTATCTTTATCAGCAGTAGAATATACAGCTATTGTAGGAATCCCCATTTCTTTACAAGTTCGGATGATTCGTAAAGCGATTTCGCCTCTGTTTGCTATTAATATTTTTTTAAACATTTTATCTAATTTGATGATTCGTAAATTTGATAATTAGTCTATTTGATAATTATTTTTTAGTTTATCATTTAGTAATTTTATCAAATTGATTTTTTAATTTTATAAAGATTTGAAAATTTGAAAATGTTTAAAATTAATTTATTGAGACATTATCAAATCATCAAATCACCAAATTAATTAAGGTTGCACCAAAAATAAAGGTTGGTCATACTCAATAGGAGATGCATCATCAACCAAAACTTTTACAATTTTACCGCTTATTTCACTTTCAATTTCATTAAACAGCTTCATCGCTTCTACGATGCATAATACCTGCCCTTCCTTTATGTCGTCGCCAACATTAATAAATACAGGTTTTCCAGGACCAGCTGAACGGTAGAAGGTACCAATCATTGGAGATTTAATTGTAATTAAATTATCCGCTGTAGCTTCTGCCACTGGTGTAGCTGTAGTAGAAACGGCAATTGGCGCAGGTGCATTTTGTACTGGCGCTACTGTTTGATGTATGGCTTGCGGCGCCTGACTCATAACTACTGTACCCCCTTGACGAATGGTAATTTTAAAATCACCTTTCTCTAACTTTAATTCATTCACATTAGAATGATTAACTGCATTAATTAAATTATTGATTTCTTCAATATTAAATATTGCATTGGGTGCATTTTTAGAAATTGTTGCAACAGGAACCGACTTTTTAGGTGCAATTGTTTTTTTTGCAGGTGCACTTGAAATTGTTTTTGTCGGCACAGATTTAGACGCAACTTTTAAAGACGATTTTGTTGGCACTTTTTTTGGAACCACTTTTTTTGCTTTTGCCATGATTTTATATTTAAATGAATAAATTTAATTATTTTATAATTTATTATATTACGATTTTACTCGTTCTACGTATTCACCAGTTTTTGTACTTATACGAATCATTTCACCTTCATTCACAAATAAAGGAACATTTACAGTAGCTCCTGTTTCTATAGTAGCTGGTTTTAATGTTTTTGTAGCTGTATCACCTTTCATTCCTGGCTCACTGTAAGTTACCAATACATCAATTTTATCAGGCAATTCCACACTAATTGGCATGTCTGTTTCTCCATTCGTAAAAACAGTAACTTCTTGACCATCTTTTAAAAATTGAGGGGCACTTACTAAATTTTCAGTAACTGTGATTTGCTCAAACGTTTCATTGTCCATAAAACTATACCCTGTTTCATCTTTGTAAAGATATTGATATGTTTTTTTCTCAACTCGAACAACACTAATTGTTTCTCCACTATTCCAAGTGTGTTCTATTGTTCTTGCGTTGTCTACTCCTTTTAATTTTGCCCAAACTTTTGCAGCAGAACGTGCTGTTTTATTTTGTCCAAATTCTACTACTGAGTATAAACTATTATCTAATTTGATAATTAAGCCTGAACGCATATCTGCTGTTGTTGCCATACTAAATACTTTTTTTATAAATTTAACTAGCAAATATAAACACATTTAGTTAATAATATCTAAAAGAAATGCACATTAATTCACAACCTTGTGCTTGTCATTTTTATAAAAAATTACTGAGGCTTTTATCACACATTAAAATACTGAATTCTTGACCTTAAAGGAAAATATTTTTTAATTATTTTTGTGTTGTGAATATTCATTCATTTAAATAAAATTCGTTGTATATCTTAATTTTTATTTATTTTTATGGCTCTAATTATAATTCTTATGAAGCATGAAAAAACATGTTATTGGCCAGGAAATGATGAATTGATGGTTCAATATCATGACGAGGAATGGGGCAAACCCGTTCATGATGATGCAACACATTTTGAATTTATTTTATTAGATACCTTTCAAGCAGGTTTGAGTTGGAAAACAATTTTGCACAAAAGAATGTACTTTAAGCAAGCATTTGACAATTTTAACTATAAAAAAATAGCAAAATACGATGACGCCAAACTTCAAGAATTAATGCTCAATGCAGGTATTATTCGAAACCGATTAAAAATAAATTCTGCTGTATCAAATGCAAAAGCATTCATGTTAATTCAAAAAGAATTTGGAAGTTTTGACTGTTATGTTTGGAAATTCGTAAACAATAAAACAATTGTCAATAAATATAAATCGCACCGAGATATTAAAGCTACTTCGCCTGAAAGTGATGCTTTAAGCCAAGATTTATACAAACGAGGTTTTAAATTTGTGGGTTCCACTATTATTTATGCTTACATGCAAGCAGCAGGCTTGGTAAATGATCATTTGATTGATTGTTTCAGATATGCTGATTTGTAAATATTTATCATTAAAATTCTACATTAAATAAAATGAAGTATTAATTTGCGCATTAAAGAAATTCAAAAACATTAATCATTCATAATTTAAATATCAAATAAAGTGAAATTATTAGAAAATAAGGTAGCTATCATTACAGGAGGTAGCAGAGGAATTGGGGAAGCTATCGTGTTGAAATTTGCCGAGCAGGGTTGTCACATAGCATTTACTTACATTAGCGAAAGCAGTGCTGAACGAAGTAAATTATTAGTAGAAAAATGTATAGCGATGGGCGTTAAAGCCAATGCATATAAAAGCAATGCTGGTAGTTTTGCTGATTGCGAAACCTTTGTTTCAGAGGTTGTGAAAGATTTTGGAACGGTAGATATTTGCGTAAACAATGCCGGAATTTCTAAAGACAATTTATTGCTTCGCATGACCGAAGAGCAATGGGATGATGTAATGGCAATTAATTTAAAATCTGTTTTTAATATGACAAAACAGGTGATGCGTCCTATGATGAAAGCAAAATCTGGAAGCATAATTAATATGAGTTCAGTGATTGGCGAGATGGGCAATGCAGGGCAAAGTAGTTATGCAGCAAGCAAAGCAGGTGTTATTGGTTTTACAAAATCGGTTGCTAAAGAAATAGGTAGTCGAAATATTCGATGCAATGCTATTGCTCCAGGCTTTGTAGAAACCGACATGACCTCTTACTTACAAAATGGAGAAGGAGCAGATAAATATAAGGCTGGCATTCCTTTAGGTCGTTTTGCAAGTGCTGATGACATTGCAAATACTGCTTTATTTTTAGCTTCTGATATGGGTAATTACATTACCGGTCAAACGATTAGTGTTTGTGGTGGATTGAACATTTAATTTAATTTAGCATGAAAGAATTATTTTTACTATTAACATTGATTTTCTGCAGTTCACTTTCCTTTGCACAAGACACTACTAACAACGATTTTTTCGATCCTTCTGAATTTGAAGACGGCGCAAATGTGACAAAATTTTGTACCCAAAAAGTATTAAATCAAACCCCCACAAAAATGTATGGAATTTGCTATGAGCATAACTTTAGCTTTTCTTCGAATAATTCTTTTGACCCATCTCATACAATAAATTCTATGGGTGGATTAAGAATAACATCTAGCTTTTTAGCATATAGTAAAAACAATTTAATTTTAAACTTCGGGTTGAATTATTGGTCGTCTAAAATTTGTAGCCAATATGCCTCATTGAACAAGTCTATGAATCAAATTTATACTAATAGCATGAGCACCGAATCTTTTAATCTAACTGCATTTAAACCGCTGAATGAAAAACATTTTATTATAGCACAAGCAAATCTAGATATTTCAACAATAGATAAAGATAATAATTGGGCATTTTCAAAATCTGGATTATCTGTTTATGGAAGCGTAATGTATGGTTGGAAAAAAGGCGATTATCGTATGTTAGCTATAGGTCTTTCGAGAACTTATCGTCTTGGAAGGCCATTAATAGTACCTATTATTTTATATAATAAAACGTTTGACGAACAATGGGGTATGGAGTGTTTGTTTCCTGCTAGAGCACATGTACGATACAATTTCTCAACTAATTCCATTTTGTTAGCTGGATATGAACTTGAAGGTCAACAATTCGATTTAATACAAAACGACCAATTTCTGCAACGCGGTGAAATAAAACCTAGGGTAGTATTTGAGAAAAGATTAAAAGGATTTTTTTGGTTGAGCGCACAAGCTGGTTATAGAATAAATGGCAGATTTAATTTAGTAAATAAGTATGACGGTCAGGCGCAAAATGAAGTTTTAATAAATAATTTCGGCAATGCTCCTTACTTTAACATTGGCATAAACTTCGTTAGCCCTTAGGCTACTTTTTAACCATTCTGGTCCAAGTATCCGTTCTTCCAAAAACAGAAATTCCTATATAACCTCTTACTTCTAATACATTATTTTTCTTCATTTCTGCCTTACAAGAATATTCTTTCCCAGTTTTAGGATCATAAATTGTGCCTTCTATCCATTCTTTATCATCTTCATCAAAAACAAAACCCCACACATTCACTAATCCTAGCGTAGGAATTAATTGTTTTGATTTATCAGGATTCCGCTTATCCAGTTTTGGTTTGCCTGTTTCTGGGTCAATTGGCTCTTTTAACCAAACAAGTTTACCTGCAAAATGACCAGTCTTAGTTTTATATATTTGAATAATTCCTGTGGCTTCACCATTTTTCCAATTACCAATGATATCATCTGCTTTTTGAGCTTTCAGCGTAACAGAAAATAAAAGAATTAATACTAACGAGCATATATATTTCATATTTATAAATTTAAGAAGGTGCAAATTATACATTAATTATTAAAATAAGGAATGCATAATTAATATCTATAATTCATGTCCAAGAATATCAAAATTACAGTTAAAAATGTCAAATAGAAATATTCAAAAAAAGGTTATTTTTCTCTCTTAATCTTTTCACTCGATTGATATTTTACAAAAACACTCAACCAAATAACTCTGGAATAGCGCATAATAAAAGGTTGTAATAAAACCATTAATCCAATCGCTAGTCCAAGAAAAATAAAAATAGAATTATTTTTGTACGAAAATCCATAAAAAATAGCAAATAAAACGGCTGTTGCAAAAAATAATCCTACGCTAATACCATAACTCACATATCCAGTTCCATACCAAAAACCTAACTCAATTTCATATTTTTGGCCACAATTAGGACAATGTTCTGGCATATCCATCATTTTGCTTAAAGGAAAAATACGCTTGTTGGTAAACATTCCTCCTTTTCTGCAATTCGGACATTTTTGTTTAGCCATGCTGACTAATTTGTTAGGTGCACTTTCTGACATTGATTTTTTTAATTTATAAAGTTAAAATTTTTTTTTTTTGCTTTTGTAACTCATGTTACAATTAATCCACAGAATCAATTAATCTTTCTCCAATTTGTTGTCTCCACATGGCATAATACAAACCTTTCATTTCTACTAAATCATTGTGACTACCCATTTCTACAACTTTACCTTTCTCTAAAACATAAATTCTATCGGCATGCATAATGGTTGACAATCGGTGTGCAATTAAAATATTTATTTGCTCTTTTTCGTCTGAAATAGCTTTTACCGTTTTAGTTATTGCTTCTTCTGTTATAGAATCTAACGCCGAAGTGGCTTCATCAAATACCAATAATTTAGGATGACGAAGCAATGCACGAGCAATTGATAAACGCTGTTTTTCGCCACCACTAATTTTCATTCCGCCTTCACCAATTACTGTATCTAATCCATTTTCTGCTCTGCTTAACAACGTATGAGCGGCAGCTTTTGTTAAGGCTTGTACCATTTCTGCGGCTGTCGCATTTGGACTCACAAATAATAAATTTTCACGAATTGAGCCAGCAAATAATTGTGTATCTTGTGTAACAAACCCTATTTGATGACGGAATGCTTCAATATCCAACTCAATATAGGGTACTTTGTTATATAAAATTATGCCTTCAGCAGGATGATATAAACCTACTAATAATTTCACCAAGGTAGTTTTTCCTGAACCCGATGGGCCAACAAATGCTATAGTTTCGCCTTTATTTACAGTAAATGAAATCTGATTAAGGGCATAATTCTTGGCTGTTGCATGTTTAAAACTTACTTTATCGAAACTTAATTCTTCTATATTGCCAATGGTTTTTGGAAAATCAGGCTTAGGTTCAACAGGTGTATTCATCAATGTTTCAAAATTATTCAATGAGGTTTCGGCTTCTCGGTAGGCTAAAATAATATTGCCTAATTCTTGCAATGGTCCAAAAATAAAGAAGGAAAAAAATTGCATGGTAATCATTTGACCTATTGTTAAATGTTGATTGAAAACAACATAAGCCAATACAAATAATATGCTTTGACGCATTAAATTTACAAACGTGCCTTGCACAAAACTTAAAGAACGAATGCTTTTTACTTTTTTTAACTCCAGTTGCAATATTTTTTTGGTGGTTAAATTTAATCGTTTAATTTCCTGATTGGTTAAACCCAAACTCCGTATTAATTCGATATTTCTTAGTGATTCAGTAGTAGCACCTGCTAATGCTGTGGTTTCTTTTACAATCGTTTTTTGAATAACTTTTATTTTTTTACTTAAAAAACTCATTAAAAATGAAAGAATAATTGCACCCAATATATATATTAAAACCATTGGTGGATAATGAAAGAACGAGTATACTAATACAAATGTTACACTTACAATTACTCCAAAAAATACATTAATAAATAACGACATAAATTTTTCACTGTCTATTCTTACTTTCTCTAAAACAGCTAAGGTTTCACCACTGCGTTGATCTTCAAATCGTTGGTAGGGCAATTGCAATGACCGTTTTAAACCATCCGTATAAACATCTGCACCAAATCGTTGTATTACAGTATTAACAGTATAATCCTGAAAAGCTTTTGCAATTCGAGATACCATAGCCACACTCATCATAATTAATACAAACTTCATTACATTGGTAATAAATACCATAGAAGTAGTTTTTGCTAAAAGTTCTGCTAAACTGATGGGATTAGGATTATCGTTAGAGAAAGGCTTAACGAAATCGATTAGTTTTCCAAAAAAGACTGGATCTAATAAGGAGAAACTGGTATTTAACGTTGCTAAAAGAAAAGAAAGGAATACAAATCCTTTGTATCGAGATAAATAATGGAATAAAATTTTCATTTGAGGTGTAAAGGTAACACAATTAAGTAATTTGAAAATTTGGTTGTTTGATAATAACATATAGAAAAATCATTTTTAAAATTTTAAATAGTAATAACAATTAATAATTACTTTTGCGCTATGCAAAAAAGCAACAAACTGAAAAGTATATTTTTCGGTCTTTTATTCAGTTTATTAGTGCCTTTGGGCGCTTATTTATTTTTAAAATTTAGTGGGCATGATGGCAGAATGCCTTTGCCAAAATTTTATGGTATAGATAAAATTGATAGTCAGTTAGTAGATGGCAAAATGAAGTTGGATACTGCTTACCATTTGGTAAATGATTTAAAATTGACTACTCAATTAGGAGACTCTATTGCCCTCAATGAAACACTGAAAGGCAAAATTGTAGTTATGAGTTTTTTTAAAACCGCAAACGATGAACAAAGTAAGATGGTCACTAATAGCATTCGATTATTAAACAAAGCATTTATTAAAAACGATTCTACCATGCGTTTTGTTTCTGTTTCTGTTGATTTTAAAAATGATTCCGTTTTGGCACTGCGCTTATTTGCTGATAAGCAAAAAGCGAATCATGATAAATGGTTATTTTGCACTGGAAATGAAATGAGCATTCAAAATTATTTACAAAATGAATTAGCATTACAAAAAAATGATTATTCTAAAATTGTATTGATTGATAAATATCGTAATATTAGAGGTTATTATAATGGGTTAGACTCAAACAATGTTAGATTGTGCGCTGAAGACATCTCTTATTTAATGGTGGAAAAAAATTTATACCACGAAAAAAATAGAAGACGATAAAATAACAATTTCAAAAAGGGCAGTCCTTAAAAAATAGTAAAAACTTAAACTAAAAAAATGTTACAACAAACTATTCAAAAAAACGATACAAAAGCAAATTGGTTAATCTGGATTTTTTCTGCAATTGTGTTTGCAGCAGTAACCATTTTAGATAAAATTGAATTGAAAGTAAATTTGGGTTTTGACCCACATATTTTTGCAATGTTAAGTGCTATTGTTAACTCATTAGTTGCCATTCTTTTAATTTGGGGGTTAATCGCAATTAAACAAAAAGAGTACAAAAAGCATAAAACAATTATGTTGTTCACCATGGTATTATCGGTATTGTTTTTAGTATTTTATATAGCCCATCATTTATTTACAGGAGAAACAAAATATGGCGATTTAGACCACAATCATATTTTGTCTGATGATGAAAAATCAATAGCAGGTATGTTTCGATATGTTTATTACGTTATTATTAGCACGCATGTAACGCTGGCAGGTTTAGTAATGCCTTTTGTATTATTTAGCGCTTATCGTGCCTTGACATCTGAATTTGACAAACATAAAAAATTAGTACGATACACCTATCCAATTTGGTTATACGTTGCCATTACAGGAGTTGTAGTTTATTTAATGATCGCAAAATATTATTAATTGCTTAGTAATTTTTGTTACCTTTATTCTACTAAATAGGTATCATTATGTTAGAATGGCAAACAGGAAAAGTTATAAATATCATTGATGAAACTTCCAACACTCGACGATTTTTTATTGAAACGCCTTCTAAAGAAAATTTTATTTTTCAACCGGGTCAATTTGTTACGCTCGATTTACCCATTCATGAAAAGAAAAATAAACGTTGGCGCAGTTATTCGATCGCATCACCTCCTGACGAATCAAATCTTTTTGAACTAGTGATTGTGTTAGTAGAAGATGGTTTAGGCACTAATTATCTATTCAAGCATATTAAACCAGGTGACGAACTCACTTTCAGAGGACCAGCAGGGGTTTTTACGTTGCCTCATCATTTAGAAAATGATTATTACATGATTTGTACAGGCACGGGTATTGCGCCTTTCAGAAGTATGCTACAATACATTTATCGGCATCAAATACCTACAAAACAAATTCATTTAATTTACGGCACACGAACAAAACAAGATTTATTGTACTATAAAGAAATGACAGAACTTGATAAAATAATGCCAAATTTCTCCTACCACCCTATACTATCAAGAGAAAATTGGGAAGGGCAAACAGGCTATGTGCATGATGTATATAAACAACTGATAGGTGAAAAAAGAGACGCTCATTTTTTGTTATGTGGTTGGAAAAATATGATAGACGATACCCGACATAATTTAGCTGAAATGGGTTTTGATAAATCTCAAATTCATTTCGAGCTTTATGGTTAAATTCGTAATTAAATAATTCATTAAACAACTAATTTTTGGCGTTGCACTTGCTTTTTAATTAAAACTAAAACAACCTTTGATTACTGAAAATGATAAACTATCCAAATATCACTTTCATTTCATCTTTCACAAATTCGCTTAATGCATTTACATTATTTGCCGAAAAATCAAAATTAATTCCTGCTGTTTGATACAAATCTTTAAGTGTTTGAGTATATCCTTTACTTAATGCCAACATATAATTATCTAACGTTTGTTCCTTGTCATTTTTATATTGTTTCCACATGGCAAGAGCACCCAATTGAGCAATGCCATATTCGATGTAATAAAAAGGAACTTCAAACAAATGCAATTGTTTTTGCCATAAAATAGAGCGGTATTTTTCAAGCCCTGTCCATGAGATATTTTTAGGGGCAAATTCTTCATGAATTTGTAACCAAGCAGCGGTGCGTTCTTCATGCGAATGAATAGGATTTGTATATATCCAATGTTGAAATTTATCAATAGTTGCTATCCATGGAAAAATGGATAAAGCTCTTTCCAATTCTTCTGCTTTAGCCCTTTTGAGTTCGCTTTCGTTGGCATAAAATAAGTGCCACTCATCCATGCTAAAAAGCTCCATACTCATACTTGCAAGTTCTGCCATTTCCATTGGATATTCTTTAAATGCACTCAGTGTTAAATCATGACTTAGGAAAGAATGCAGCGCATGTCCTCCTTCGTGCATCATCGTCACTACATCATCGGCTGTGCCAGCTGCATTCATAAAAATAAAAGGTGCGCCTGTTTCTGCTAATGGACAATTATACCCTCCTGGAGCTTTGCCTTTTCGACTGTCTAAATCAAATTGATTTAGTGCTTTCATTTTGCGCAAACAATCTCCAAAATAAGGACGGAGATTCGTGAATGCTTCAATCGATTTGGCCAATAATTCTTCACCATTTTTAAATGGTTCTAATGGTTTTTGACCTTCAGGTTCTGCATCTATATCGTAAGGTTTTAATTCAGCCAAACCTAACTGTTTGCGTTTATGTTCATACAATTCTTCTACAATTGGAGTAATGTATTTTTTTATTGAAGCATGAAAATCTTCACAATCTTTAACAGTATAGTCAAAGCGCCCAAGCTCTTCAAATTTATAATCTCGATAATTATCAAAACCGGCATTAAGAGCGATTTGGTGACGCTTAGCAAGCAATTCATCAAACATATTATTTAAAGCGCCTTCATCTACTTGACGGCGTTCATTTACTTGATGATAAACTTGCGCACGTATATTTCTATCCGATAACATTAAAAATTTTGCAGCTTGTTGCAATGTATATTCTTTACCTTCTATAGTCACACTCATTTTGCCAGTGATGGCACCATATTGTTGAGCCAACACATTTATTTCGGCACTAATGGCTATGTTTTTTTCGTTAAATAATTTGATATCTTTTTCTACACTTCGTAAATAGGTGAAATATAAATTTTTATCAAGCTCTTTAATAAATGGACTTGCCATTAATTTTTTATTCAAACAGTCAGCGAAAGGTTTTATGTTGGGCTCAATTTCCATACAGAAAAACGTGAAAGCCTCTTCTAAATCTTTATTTTCAGTGTCGCAGGTCATTTTTATTTGTCGCCAACATGCGTCTTCACTTATAACAGCTTGAATTTCGCTTACATCCTGTAACCATTTTTCTAATGCAGTCAATGATACAATTTCTCGTTCAACTAATTCATCAAAGAAAGGTTTTAATGTTTCCCAATTGGTAACCATAAAATTTGTTGGGATGAAATATCTTTCTATTTTTTTTATATCAGCACTTGGGTTCATATATGTTTGAAATTTTGAATGCAAAAATAAGTTATAGCAACTGTAATTATCTATTCGTATAAAATTAAATTTAGAAGTTGCAAATGTGAAAACAGGAATATTCATTTAATTAAGCGAAGATTGATTTATATTACAAATGCAATATGAAATAGTGCGCTTTAAAAAAGCACCAATCTTAACCTTTAAAATAGTTAATTTAACCTATAAGCATTAACATATAATGAAACATTCTAAATACATTTGTAAAAATGAAATCAAAACAACTTAATATTCTTTTTCGTTTTCTGGAGGTTACTGCTTGGATTTTATTTTGTGCCTTGCCTATTTTCTTTTTGAAAAAACCTTCACATGGAGCAGATCATCCTTTTTTTCATTCGACATTGAATTTTATTTTTATTTTTTTCATTAAAAATATAAAGTTTATTATTCTATTTTATGTTCATGCGCTCATTCTTATTCCTCGTTTTTTTGCAAATAAAAAATACACCCCGTATATCTTTTATTTAACTATTCTATTTTTAATAGTTGCTTCAATACCTTTTATTTCTGAATACTTTTTACATATTGGGCATGGCCATAATCATTTAGAAATAAATAGGTTTCATGAACATAATGGACATCATGGACATCATGGCAAAATGCCCATGATGGATATGGGAATGCATTTTTTTATGACCATTATTATTTTAATTTTTCCATTTTTATTGTATGTTTATAAAAGTTGGGTTTCTTCTGAAAAAGAAAAAACAGAAATTGAATTATCATTTTTGAAAAGTCAAATTAATCATCATTTTTTATTTAATTCATTAAACAGTATTTATTCTTTAAGTGTTCAAGAAAGCAAAGAAACGCCAGAAGCTGTGCATAGCCTTTCCTACATTATGCGTTATGTATTGGATGAAACTGTGAAAGATAAATCTTTATTAAGCAAAGAGCTTGAATATATTCATCACTATTTATCGTTGCAACGGGTCCGATTAAATGAGAAAATAAAATTAACATATGCTGAAAAAGGCGATTCGAATAATAAATTAATTTCACCTATGCTATTAATTCCATTTATTGAAAATTGTTTTAAACATGGTGTTACTACAGTTCATGATTGTGTCATAAATATTTCAATTGAAATAGAAAATAATCAATTGACATTAAAAACAGAAAATGAAATTATTGCTACTTTAAACACAAAAGATATTGTTTCAGGCATTGGAATTCCGAATGTAATTAAGCGTTTAGAACATGATTATTTTGGAAAATTTATTTACACGAAAAATATTGTTGGCAACAAATACTTTGTAGAACTGAAACTCGATTTAGTATGATTAAGTGTTTAGCAATTGATGATGAGCCACTAGGATTAGATTTATTGGCAGCTTTTTGTAAAAAAATAACGAATATTGATTTAGTAGCCAAATTTACGAATGTAGATAAAGCAAAAGAATATATTTTAAATAATGAAGTAGATTTATTGTTTTTAGATATTCAAATGCCAGACATGAACGGCATAGATTTTTATAAACAATTTGCAAAAGACAAACTCGTTATTTTTACAACAGCATTTTCTGAATATGCTTATGAAGGGTTTAATGTAAATGCAGTTGATTATTTGGTTAAACCTTTTGACTTCAATCGATTTTTAGCTAGTTACAACAAAGTAATAGAAGCCTATAGTTTAAAGAATAAAATACATGAAACATTTATTTCAATAAAATCTGATTCTAAAATTTATAATTTAAAAGCAAGTGAAATTACACTTGTTGAAAGTAAAGATGATTATGTGAAAATACATTTAGTAGATGGGAAGCATTTGTTGAGTAAGATAACGACTAAAGGTATTTTAGAAATTTTACCAAAAGAATTTATTCGAGTGCACCGTTCGTTTATTATTAATAAAAATCATGTAAATAATATTTCTACATATTCTGTTATGGTTAACAATATTGAAGTGCCTATTGGAAAAAATTACAAATTAGAATTACAAGAATTTAATCATTAATATTTTTATAAATTTTTATTTCATATCCTTCATAAATCAAAGCGCCATACGTTGTAGTATCATTTTTATTCGTTACTACACATTCAAAATTCGTTTCTTGTTTACTATATCTTGTACTATTTATGTTATTAGTAATTATTTCTAATTTTTGATTTTGTAGAAAATAATTATACGTAACACCTGGAATAAAATAATTAAACAAATCTGTTTTGCTTGTTATTTTATGAATACGATTTACTAATAATTGATTACTAACAATTAGCACATAGTTGTCTAGTTTTTTACTCCAAATAAATTCACTATTAGAACAAATTGAATAATTTAAAAACATACAATAGGAAACACCTATACCAACTATCCAATTTTGTTTCAAAAAAGTAATCAAAAGTGGTATTAATGTAATTGGTAGAATTATTAACATACCCATTGTTCGCTCTGGGGGCGTTGTTTTTGTGAATAATGGAATTAAAAAAACAGCACTAACAAAACTTATATTAAAAAAAGCAATTACTTTTAATTGTTTGTCTTTATTAAATAATAAAAATGCTATAATAAAAATATAGGCAATGATAAAATATCGGTATCCAAATAGAAATGTGGAGTAGCATTCAAATGCGTTTAAATAATGTAATGCTAAAAAGTTGGAATGACTTATACCAGCATTAATTCCTAATAATATACCTGTACCTAATAGCATAGGAAGCAGTAATATCAAACTAAATACAATAGATAGTAAACCATAGGAGCATACATATTTTAATTCTTTATTTCTTTTCTCAACAAGAAGAAAAAGTAAAAAACCTAATGAAGAAAAAAGAATAAAATAAGCATGTGAAAGCATACTGAAGGTTCCAAGTGCATTTAAAAATGATATAAATAAAATTCTATTAAATGTTATTTTTTCTGACAAATAGGTTGTTAAAAAATAAAAAATAATTAGGATGAAAAATACTTCAAAAATAACCCCTCTTGATCGTAACATATACTCTATTACAATTGGCAAGCTAGAAAATACCAACATTGACCCAAGGGCTATCCACTGGTTTTTAATGAACTTTTTAATCACTACAAATACTGTTAAACAACATAAAAGACCTACTAGTATGGAAGGCAGCCGAATAGTAAAAGTATTATCTGGCAATACTTTTAAAAATAACCAGGTAACAATATTATGGAGTGGATAATTATTATATACAAAAAATGAGTATATAATATTATTATGTAAAAAGTAATTATAGTTCCAAGCTTCGTCAAATTGAATATCAAAATCTATTGCATAATAGATACTCCTTGCGAATATTGACAATATTGAAATTATTATTAATTTATTAATTATTGGATTGTTTTTACTTGCTGAAAAAATAAAATTACAAAAACGTTTTTGAAGCTTTTTTATTATTAATTCAAGAAATTTTAAGACGGCACTTCTGTGCTTGAAATAAAAAAACATACCAATAAATGAAACTAAACTTATTCCAATGAAAATCTTTTTTACCACTATAAATTTTGTTTCTGAGAAATATTTTTTAGTAATTATTATATACAAATCTTTTCTATTAATTTCATTCAGAATAAAATTAATTAATTGATTGTAATTTAAAATATGCGTTATTATTGCGGTGCATGAAACTAATACAAGGAATAAAAATCCCAGTCCGTAAATAATTCTGTATAACTTAAAATTATCCATTTAAAATCTCATCAATACTTTTCAAAATGATAAAGCAAGATTCTTTAATTTCTTCTTCAGAAATAATGAGTGGTGGTGCTATTCGCAAACAGTTGGAAGCAAATAAAAACCAATCTGTAAAAACGCCATTTAAAATACATTGGTCAATTATTTTTTTATTGGTTTCATAACTATCAAATTCAATTGCCATTAATAACCCACAGCTATTTATTTTTTTAATGGCCGGATGAATTAGTAAGGAATGAAATAAGGTTTCTTTTTTAGAAACGGATTCGTATAATTTATGTTCAATTAAAAAATCAAAACCAGCTTTACCTGCAGCACAACAAACAGGATGACCACCAAATGTAGTAATATGGCCTAATACAGGATTAATTGCAAATAAATCCATATTCATTTTACTCGAAACAAAAGCCCCCATTGGCATTCCTCCTCCCAATGCTTTGCCTAGCAATAAGATATCAGGAATTACATTTATTGTTTGAAATCTAAATAAATTCCCAGTTCTGCCAAATGCAGTTTGTATTTCATCTAAAATAAGTAAGCAGCCAGTTTCATCGCATTTTTTGCGTACTGCATTTAACCAATTTGTATCGGGCACCAAAACACCTGCTTCACTTTGCACTAGTTCTAAAATTATACAAGCTGTTTGTTCGTCTATTGCATCAATCGATTCTTGACTTCCATATTCAAATTGAAAAACATTAGGCAGTAATGGACGATAGGCTTGTTGCCAATACTCACTACCCATAACACTTAAAGCGCCTTGCGTGCTTCCATGATAGGAGTTTTTAAATGAAATTATTTTACTTCTTTCAGTAACCCGTTTGGCTAATTTCATAGCCCCTTCTGTAGCCTCACTTCCACTATTTGTAAAATAAATGCTATTCAACTTTTCAGGCAAATAGCTTGCCAATGCCTTTGCATATTCTACTTGTGGGCTCATAATAACTTCGCCATAAACCATTACATGCATGTATTTTTCAACTTGTTCATGAATAGCATTTTTTACTTTTTCATTTCCATGACCCACATTACAAACACTAATACCGCCTATTAAATCAATGTGTTTTTTTCCATTTTCATTCATTAAATAAACTCCTTCTGCTTTAGAAACTTCAAAGCATAAAGGCGTTTCTGAAGTTTGTGCTACATGTTCTAAAAATAATTGTCGTTGAGTCATAGTTTGTAAAAATACATTAGAGATGTCAGATGACAGTAGTCAGTTGTTAGCATTTTTAAAAATAGAATTTGTAATTATGAAATCAAAGTTCGTAATTCGTACTTCTAAATTCGTACTCTTTATGTATATATTACCCGTAAAAGGCATTATGCCCACAATTCCATCTACTTGTTTTATTGCTCCTAACGCAACCATAGTAGGAGATGTAGTATTTGGTGAAGAGTGTAGTGTGTGGTTTAATGCGGTAGTCAGAGGAGATGTAAATAGCATACGAATTGGTAATAAAGTTAATATTCAAGACGGAGCTTGTCTACATTGCACATATGAAAAAACAAAAGTAAATATTGGTAACAACGTATCAATAGGGCACAATGCTTTAGTGCATGGCTGCACCATTGAAGACAATGTATTGATAGGAATGGGCGCTATTGTAATGGATAATGTATATATTGGTACAAACACAATTATTGCAGCTGGTGCAGTAGTATTAGAAAACACAAAATGCGAAAGTGGCAGCATTTATGCAGGTGTTCCTGCTAAAAAAGTAAAAGACATTTCGCAAGAATTAATTCATGGCGAAATTGATAGAATTGCGAACAATTATTTGATGTATAGTAGCTGGTTTGAATAGTTTATCGGGCATCAAAATCAATTACTACACGTTCACTTGTAGGATGTGCTTGACAAGTTAAAACAAACCCATTTTCTACTTCGTCTTTATCCAATGCGTAATTAACTTCCATTTCTACTGTACCTTCAGTCACTTTTGCCCTACAAGTGCAACAAACACCGCCTTTGCAAGCATAAGGCAAATCGGCACCCATTCTTAATGCGGCATCTAAAATAGTTTCTCCTCCAAATGTCAAAGGTATTTCTATGCTTCTATCATCCACTTTAATAGTTACAATACTCATTTTGCCTGCATCTGCTTTGTGCGTTTCTTGGAATGCTTCTTTTGCTTTAGTTGATCCTTCAGAGGTAAATAATTCAAAATGAATGGCAGAAGATGCTACTATTTTACTTTCTAAATATCCTTTAACACTCATAATCATTTCCTCAGGACCACATAAAAAGTATTCATCAATGGTATTCATATCCACTAATTTAGAAAACAGTTGTTCGCATTTTTCGGCATTAATACGACCATAGTTTACTTCACTTTCCATGCGCTCTCGGCTCAATACATGAAACACTTGAAAGCGTCCCATATATTTGTTTTTCAACGCTTCTATTTGTTCTCTAAAGATAATTGAATAAAAATTTTGATTGCCATAAGTTAATGTAAAACTACTCATTGGTTCTTCTGCCAAAACTGTTTTTATAATACTCATCATTGGTGTAATGCCACTGCCTGCTGCAAAAGCCATATAGTGTTTATTACTATTTTTGTCAATTGATGTAGTAAAATTTCCCATTGGGTTCATCACTTCTAAAACGTCACCAATTTTTAGTTCTTTATTAGCAAAGGTAGAAAACCGACCAGCATGAATTTGTTTGATAGCTACTCTAAAATCATTTTCAATTGGACTGCTACATAATGAATAGGAACGCCGAACTTCTTCCCCATTGATTTCTTTTTTGATGGTAATATATTGTCCTGCTTCATAATTATATAAAGATTTTATTTCTTCAGGAATAGTAAAAGCAACTGAAACACAAGTTTCGGTTTCTTTACGAATATCTTTTACAGTTAGTTTATGAAATTGAGGATTAGACATCTACTTTTTTTTAATGTCGGCAAAGATAATAGATTGATTACTTTATATACTATTTTTTACGTTTTCGATGAGATTATCCAATGAAAATAATTTTTAACTTGAGCATTTTTTAAAAAAAGTTTATCCCGAATGTATTGCACTGTCCTTCATTTGAATAGCTAATTCTTTGCCTAAATATTTTTCAATTAAATGATGAACTACATAAATAACAGGCGTTATTAATATAGCTACAATAAATTTATAAGAATAACCAACTAATGCAATGGCAACAACTTTGCCCCAACTCCAATCTTGCCCAATTTTAAATGCAATAATTATTACAACAAAACTGTCTACGAGTTGAGAAATAATTGTTGAACCTGTTGACCGAAGCCAAATTCTTTTTTCGCCCGTTTTTTCTTTTATTTTATGAAAAATAAAAACATCTAAAACCTGCCCAATATAAAAGGCAATAATGGATGCAATAATAATCCACATGCCTTGTCCAAAAATTTGAGTGTACGCTTTTTGAGTGTCAGGAATACCTTTTTCGGCATTTACGCCAACCCACCAATCGGCAGGCACTAAATGGATAGCACCATAGGCTGCAAAAAAAGATAAACTAATTAGACCAATGGTTAAGTAGGATAAAAACTTTACGCCTTTCATACCATAATATTCATTAATGATATCGGTCATGATAAATACAATAGGCCACAATAAAACACCTGCTGTTAAATTAAAGGAAAGCCCTTGTTCACCGAATAATGAAAATGTAAAAGGTTCGAGCCCAATTGTTTTTTCTAACGAAAAAATTTTACCCCCAATAAACTCAGCAACAATGGCGTTGGTGCTGAATAATCCAGCTAAAATAATATATAGTTTTACTGACTTATCTTTAAGAATTTGATGTATCATTTTCAATATTAAAGTAAACAAAATTAATACATTTAATAAAAATCAGATAAAGAAGAAAATATATTGTGCATCATCGAATTGATATCAATGAAAAAAGTAAATGATAATTGGCAAAAAGAATTGTTGATATTAACTTGCAAGTATGTTTTCAATTCGGGTTCGAATATTTTTTTCCTTAACGTTACAACGTATAAAATCGTTTTCTAAAAATAGAAGATTAATGAAGAATGTAGAAAACGAAATGAAGCGAATTGGCGAAATGTCGTTGAATACTATACCTAAGGCTGGTACTTTAATTGTAAAATGTGATGACATTGGGGATTTTATTTTGTGGCAACACACGATTGAACATTTTAAAAAAAAAGCATCTCATCCAATTTCTTTTGTTGGGAACAAGGTTTTAAAAGAATATTATGAGACTGATTTTCCATTTGCAGATAAGGTCATTTGGATTGATAAATCAAAATGGAAAGATGTAGCCTATAGAACATTAATTTATCATGAAGTTGCCTCATTAAATGCTGAAACAGCAATTTCTACTTGCTTTACAAGAAATTTATTTTTAGATGATATGCTTGTTTTGAGCAGTCAGGCTTTTCAAAAAATAGCTTGGAGCATGAAGCATCATATTTATCATGCAACTTGGTTACAACAGGATATTTTTTTAACTCAGGTTATGGCGTCTAACAACCTTTATTTGCTAGAGTATTTCAGGAATTTAGAATTAGTCGAAAAAATATATGATTGTTCTATTCCAAAAGAAATTAAAGTTGTCAAAAAAGTAGCTAAAAAAAATCACTTAGTCATCGTTCCTGTAGCAAGTGTTCCCAGTAAAAGTTGGAATGTAAAAAATATTATTTCAACCATTCAACAAGTAAGTATTCATTTTGAAAAAGTAATATTAGTAGGCGGTCCAGACTCTGTTTCAACTTGTGCAGAAATTGAAAAGACGTTGCAAAATTCAAAAGTAATTAATCGCTCAAACAAAACGAGTTTGTCAGAATTATTTGATTTGATTGCTGAATCGAAATTAGTTATTTCGCCTGACACTGCTGCTATGCATATGGCCATATTGAGCAATACTCCTTTAATAGCAATTACGAATGGGACTATGTGGCAACGATTTACCAACTACGAACCTTTTATATTTTCTTTTTACAAATTGATCACACCTCCGCATGTTTTAATACAAAAAAATAAATTGAAAATAAATTTCACTCGTGCAGAAATCAATGAAATAAAAGTTACAGAGGTGGTAAATACTGTGCAGGCTGTTTTGAAATAACTATTTCAGGAAATTTATAAATGGTTTGGTCTAATTAATTGACATTCATTATATTAAAAAATTGTTTAATTCAAAAGAATTAATCTAAAAAATTTTAATATTTACTATTTTAGCATTAATATTGCTACAATAAATTCTAAAAAACTAATAAATTTCCTACAATAAATTATTAATTTAAATAGAAATTTATACCATGTTTACACCGAATATGCTTACTAATTGTAAGCTTAATTTAAAACTATCTTTAATGATATTATTTGTATTTTCATTTCAAATAAATTCTTTTGCTTTAAAAGGTAAATTAAAAAGCAAACTAAAAGAAATGACTAGTTTTAAATTTTCTCCAAAGAAAACAGAATTAGGACTTAATATAGGTATGATGGGCTATAATGGGGATTTAAAGGCCAGTCCAAATCCTTATAATCAATCAAATCTAGCTGTTGGTTTTCAAGTAAGAAATGAATTAAATGATTATTTAGCCATCAGATTATGTGCATCTTACGGACACATAGAAGGAGATGATGCAAAATCAGTTATTTATGACATGAAAAAACGAAACTTAAGCTTTCGTTCTCCTGTAACAGATTTTGGATTTATCACTGAATTCAGTTTGCCTATTAGATTTGATTATAGATCAACTGATACTGGTGCTAAAAGATATTCCAAATTAATCCCATACATATTTGTAGGGATTCAAGGATTTAAATTTAACCCAATGGCCTACAATAAAGGGCAATGGCATGATTTGCAACCGTTGTATACAGAAGGGAAAGCGAACTCATATAATTTAATGCAAATCTCTATTCCTTTAGGTTTCGGATTCAAATATCGTATCAACAGTAAATTATCAGTAGCTGCAGAATTTTGTTTAAGTAAAACATATACAGATTATTTAGACGATGTGAGCACTAATTATCAAGCGTATGATGTTCAATTAGCAGAAAATGGTCAATTGTCTGCTGATCTTAGTTATCGTTCAGATGAACTTCCAGAAAGAGGAACGGCCAAGGCAAAGGCAGGTCAAAAAAGAGGAAGTCCAACTTATAAAGATCTTTATTTTACAAATATGTTTAGTTTTAGATACATGCTGGGTAAATAATTTTCAGCTTTATTAGTTATATAATAAAAAAGACTATCCTTACTGGTAGTCTTTTTTTGTACTTTTTATGGAATCATTCATCTTAGTGAATCATAGCTATACGTTAAACATTTTTCTTACTAAAAAATTTATAAAATTAATTTTATGGCAAGAAAAAATTAAATCCGTTCTTTACAGTTATGAAACGTATATTTTTATTTTTAGCCTTGTTGCTTTCTGTTGTTTTTGTTTCAAATGCCAATAGCATCAGTCTTAGATAACCCAAAATAAATTACATACCCGGATTTATACTCTTTAACGGAACGCGAATCGCTTTAATTCGATGAAAATCTGGCTCGTCTTCATTGTTATTGCAAGTATACTGACAAGGATCAAAACCATCAATTGAATAGGTTACCAAAAGCTCGTCGTTGCTCGTAAATTCAGGATGAATGGTTGGTTGTTTGGTTGCTGAAGTTACTGTGCCAATTTTATCTTGAATAGTATAAATTTTTGTGTGATTTAAAAATGGTCCATAGGGATAAGAGGCTATTTCAGAATAAATATGAGTACCTTGATTGCACATAAATGCAGCGTCTTGCGTGATCATTACAAATTGGTTTCTAATTTTTCTAATCGTGAAGTTTTCGGCCGGAATTTGAGTAATTGGAATTGCATTTTGTGCATAATTAATCCATTGATCTTTTGCATAAAACACCCAAGTTGAATAGGGATTATTCATTGGAAATCGAGCTAAACAAACATCATTTTCACCAGTTGGTTTCATATTTTTAAGTCCATATACATAACAAAAACCAATGGCAGTGTCTACCATGATATTATATCCGTAAATAGTATTGCTTAATGACATAGAGTCGATAGTTAAAAATTGTAACGACGGAAATTGAAATTTAGAAATATAGGTTTTGTTATTTTGTGAGCTGCCTCCCTCTTTCTTTGTAAAAACAAAAATAGTGTCATAATATTGGTATGCATGTAAGGGTGTGAACCAAGTATTGGCTTCATTTGACGGTATAAAATCTGCATTGCCATTATTTAATGTTGAAAAATTATTTCCAGCAAATAACATTGCAGCGTTATTTGCGTTGGCAATGCAGCTAATTTTTTGAGTAGACGAATTAAAATCATTGAGGTGCGACTTTCCAAAAAGCCACA
This sequence comes from Chitinophagaceae bacterium, assembly GCA_044353665.1. Lineage (GTDB taxonomy): Bacteria > Bacteroidota > Bacteroidia > Chitinophagales > Chitinophagaceae > OLB11. The sequence goes on from JBILBN010000003.1 coordinate 57,712, forward strand.
ACATGCGTCCATCGCTCAAGGTAAGAGAACTTCCGCCTATAGCTGCTGTTAAGCCACTTTGAATTTTAAAATGATTCGTAAATGCCGAATCAACATAGGCAGGTTTAATTGATAATGGTGTAGATAAATTGCCTTTTAAACAGGCTGTAAATACCAAAATTAGAAGTGCAAACAGGATATATACAATTTTAATGGAGCGCATAAAATGAATTTAAAATTGAAATTAATATTTTTTTGCTTCTTTTGCAGAATGAATTTCTTGGAAGCTAAAAAATATTTTTTTGAAGAATGTGCAATTGTACTTGATAAAGGTGAAACTGAAGCGCTTTTTTCTAGAATTACAGAACATCTTACTGGGCTCTCAAAACTAGATTTACTAGGAAATAAAACTGTCGAGTTGAACGATGAAGCTTTTAATTTAATTATTACTGATTTAAAAATGCATAAACCTATTCAATATATTTTAGGCTATGAGTGGTTCGGAAAATTCAAATTAAAGGTAACCGAAAACACACTTATTCCTCGTCCTGAAACAGAAGAATTAGCGCTTTGGATTTTGGAAACATTACAAGAAAAAAATAATTCCAATCCATTTATTATAGATATTGGAACGGGCAGTGGATGTATTCCTATTTATTTAAAATCTACATTACAAAAGTCCGAAATATTAGCAATGGACATCAATCAAAAAACAATTGATATTGCCATTCAAAATGCCAAAAAATACCAAGTTGAAATCGATTTTTTTCAAGATGATATTTTAAATTTATTTCATACATTTTCAGAAAAATTTGACGTCATCATTTCAAATCCTCCTTATATTTTAGAGGCTGAAAAAACAGCAATGAGCGAAAGGGTAACTGCTTATGAACCACATGAAGCTTTATTTGTAACGAATGAAGATCCCTTGCAGTTTTATAAATCAATTATTTCATTTGCAAAAAATAATTTAAAAAAAGATGGGTTTCTTTTTTTTGAAACCCATCAAGATTATGCAGAAGATGTTTTTGATTTATGTAAAATTAACGGCTTTCAAACTGAATTAAAAAAAGACATGTATGAAAATGATAGAATGATTAAAGCAATTTTTAGCATTTAATTTTCAGTTAGTATTATTTAAAGTTACCTCTTATTTCTAATCATATAATTTTCACTCTTAGTCGACTTTTGCAAATATTTTACATCCGCTTCGGCCATAGACTCTACATTTTTTATATTTTCATCATACGCATTATTATTTTCAGTTGCTCGTTTTAATTCAGGTGACTTTTCAATTAATTTAGACTTTTTAGACATATAAATCGTATTTTCTTGAACAATTACTCTTGCTTGTTGATAGTTGCCTTTATCGACTTCTTTCATGGCTACTTCTAATTTTTCATTGCTCACGTATAAGGCCACTTGTGCTGATGCCCACTCATTAAAATAATCGTTATAAACTGAGACTTGATTGGTGAATGATGCTTTATTGCTCGTTGCTAACGATTTTTTTTCTCTATTAGAAGCATCAACATAATTTGCTTTTGCGATAAATTTCAAAGCCGAATTATTGCCATTTTGAATACGATATTTTATCAGTAGCCCTTTCGTTTCTTCCGAAAAAATATCATGTACATGAATGGTCAATTGATTTCCAACTTGATCATATTTATAACCATATACTTTTTCTATATTCACAAAATCAGGAACAGTAATACTAAGCGTTGTATTTTGTGCAACTACTTCCATTAATCCATTTAGTTCTTTTTTAAAAATTGAGGCTATTTTTTCTGCATCATTAATGAAGTAATAATTCCCAGTACCTGTTTCGGCCATTGCTGTCATCAAGTCTTCATTGTAATCATTTCCTAAACCAAATGTAGAAATTGAAATGCCATTTTCTTTGTTTTGTGTACGAACAATTTTTTCAATTTGTTTAGGATCTGTAATTCCTTCATTGGCTTGTCCATCACTTAATAAAAGTACTCGATTAATATATCCAGATTTATAAAAACGTTTTACTTCTTCATACCCTTTCATGGCACCACCCATTAAATTGGTGCCTCCTCGGTCAGTGATTGCATCAATTTTATTTTTAATGGATTGTTTATTAGCAACAGCAATAGTTGGTTGTAATAAAGTAATTTCACCATCATATATTACTACAGATAAATAGTCATCACTGCTTAATTGATCTACAATATATTTTGCAGCTTTTTTTGCATTTTGCATTTTATCTCCACCCATTGAGCCACTTCTGTCGATAACAACAGAAATATTTAATGGAGTGTGCGTCTCATGATTCCCATTATATTTATTGGCTTTTAACTCTACATAAAAATTCCCTTCTCGATTGTTGTTTGTATAATAATCGTTTTCAAATGCAGTTGATAAAGTTAAGTTTCCTAGTTGAGCGGTTTGTTTGCTGTTCGATTTATACGAAACCGTTTCGTCTTTATCTGGTTTGTCTTCTGTTTGATTAGTGGTTTTATAAAAAGAAGATAAAGTAACAATAGAGGCTAAACCAATCATTGTAAGCGTCGTAAAAAGTGTTTTTGATTTCATGATATTTTATTTTAAATGAAGAATTAATATTTAGTAGATGTAGTGTTTCATTAATTTCCATAAACCATTTTGATATTTTATTTTCTTTAACATTTTTTAAAAATGATATCTTTGTAATACAAAACGGTTAGATGAAAAAAATAGTCATCATTGGAGGAGAAAGCACAGGCAAAAGCACATTGAGTAAAATGCTTGCCGACTATTATCATACCCAATGGGTTCCAGAATATGCTAGAGAATATATTGAAAATTTAAACAGAGTATATCATCAAGCCGATTTGTTTACAATTGCAAAAGGACAAATTGAATTAGAAAATAAATTATCAAATCAATCGAACAACTATTTATTTTGTGATACTGATTTGTATGTGATAAAAGTTTGGAGTGAGCATAAATACAACGCTTGTGATATCCGGATTTTAAATTTGATAGTAACGCAAAATTATGATGCCTATTTATTAATGTCTCCAGACATACCTTGGATAGACGATCCTTTAAGGGAAAATCCTGATGAAAATGATAGACAATATTTTTTTAATTTATATAAAGAAATTGTTGAATCAACAAAAAAGCCTTTTCTGATAATTAAGGGAGATGAAAATGAACGATTAAAAACAGCTATTGAATTTGTGAACAAACTATAAAAAAAAGCACTGGGTTAGATTTAAAATTATTTTTTTGAGATTTTTTAATGCTTAGGTTTAAAAAAATATTTATATTACTTTCGTCAAACAATTTATTTTATGTCATTTAACATCAGCGAACTTTCAGGACGAAAAGGTTTAACCGAAAATTTATTTGAAAAAATAGGAGATGCGGCAAAAGAAACTGGCACTTTGACTGTTGAAGAAACCGAAAGACTTGCTAAAGAATTTTTGATAGGCAAAGCCAACACGTATGGCACTGCTACGTTTTATGATTTTACTCGACCTGAAAATAAAGGGAAAAAAGTGTATGTATGCAATGGCAGTGCCTGTATGTGTGCTGGAACCCAAGATGCATTGACCAATAAATTGAAACAAAAGTTCAACGAAGATGAAATTGGAACAATGTATTGTTTAGGTCGTTGTCATGAAGGAAGCGCTTTTCATTTTGAAGGGAAAAATTACTCAGGAAATGCTGTTTCACAGCTATCAGATGTCGGATGTGAGATATCAAATAATGCAAATCAGGATAATTATTATGTCGGAAATTATGGAACAAAAGTTTTGACAAATACTTTTACAAACATTGATGAATATTATAAATTATTAAAAACTTCGTTACAAAAAACACCAAATGAACTATTAGCAGAACTAAACGTAAGTGGCTTAAGAGGCAGAGGTGGCGCAGGCTTTCCTACCGCTTTTAAATTTGAAAGTTGTAAAAATACACCCAGTGAAACAAAATATGTAGTTTGTAATGCCGATGAAGGCGACCCTGGTGCTTATAGCGATCGTTATCTTTTAGAACATCAACCCCATTCGGTTTTATTAGGAATGATGTTGGCTGGATATATGATTGGTGCTCGTTGGGGTGTGCTTTACATTCGTGGAGAATATCCCGAAAGTATTGCCATTTGCGAAGCTGAAATAAAAAAATTATATGAGAAAAAATTACTGGGCTCAACTATTTTAGGCACTAATTTTTCATTTGATTTCAAAGTCATTCATGCACAAGGAGCCTACATTTGTGGAGAAGAAACTGCCTTGCTTTCAAGCATAGAAGGTCAACGACCAGAAGTTAGAGTGCGACCTCCATATCCTGCACAAGTAGGGCTTTTCAATAAACCCACCGTTGTTAATAATGTAGAAACATTGGCTTGTATTCCTTTTATATTAAATGAAGGAGGAGACAAATTTGCTGGCATCGGGAAAGGAAAATCTACAGGTACAAAATTAGTTTCATTAGATAGTTTTTTCAATCGCCCAGGCATTTATGAAGTTGATATGGGTACGCCGTTAAAAACTGTTATTGAAGATTTAGGACAAGGTTTTAAATCACCTATTAAAGCCATGCAGATTGGTGGACCATTAGGTGGTTTGGTGCCTATCTCAAAAATTAATGAGTTGAACATTACATTTGAATCGTTTCAAGAAAATGGATTTTTATTAGGTCATGCATCGGTGGTTTGTTTACCACAAGCATTTCCTTTAGTCAATTATTTGCATCATTTATTTGAATTTACTGCACATGAAAGTTGTGGAAAATGTTTCCCTTGCAGACTAGGTAGCACCAGAGGGAAAGAATTATTTGACAAAGCTATAAATACTGATTACAAAATTGACAAAACGCTTTTAACGGACTTGTTAGAAACGATGGAAATTGGCTCACTATGTGCACTTGGAGGAGGTTTGCCATTGCCTATTAAAAATGCATTAATGTATTTTGAAGAGGAGTTGAGGGAATTTATTCAATAGAATAGTTAATTATAAATTTTCCATTTTATGTCCGCCTTTTAATATTTTTCCTGAAATGACTAACTTAAAAAAGTCATTAAAATCTGTAGAAATATTGAAAAAATAAGTTGGAATTAAAAATAAAACGACCCCGATAATTGATTTAAATGCAATATTTAAAATTGGGTTCAAAAACATGTGACGGTCTAAAAATTTTATGTATGGTATAAAATATAAAATGCCAATAACTGAAATTGTAATCGCTATTAAAGTTAAATAATGCTTACTAAAACAATGGAAGTTATATTTTTTGTAGATGATGTACGTTTTTAATAAATTAAATACAATTAACGAAATAGACACTGCCAACGCTGCACCATCCATTCCATAAATTGGAATTAATAAAATATTTAAAATCACCGTCATGGTCATCATTAACCCAGAAAGTCGAACAATGTATTTATAGTCGTTTGAATACGTTATAATTTCAGAATTTAGCCCAAAAGCCATGTCAATAAGTCTGCCAGCGCCAACGATCAATAAAACATTTTTTGCAGCGGAATATTTTGCAGGTATTAAATAAAAAATTGCATCTGAATTTATAATTAACAATGTGAATAAAAAGCATCCAATTAAAAATAAATTGATGCCTAAACTATTATTTAGCATCTTTAATTTCACAACCTCTTTTTGCATAATTGCCTCCCGTAAAACAGGAATAGAAATGAGTGAAATAGCCCTATAGGGAACTTGAATCATTTGTCCTAATACGAGTGCTGGCGTATAAATTCCTAATACTTCTAACCCTAAATAAGCTGGCAAAATTATCCCATCTAAAAAATTGGAAACATTACTAAAAATAGTTAACAATAACATGCCGCTGCCATATTTCAGCTCATCAGTCACATTTTCTTTTTGAATATAGCCTTTAAAAGAACCTGCACGCCATTTTAGTATTTTGACAGCATAAAAAACAATCGCTAAAAATGGAATAATGTAGCTAACAATTAAACCAATAACTAATCCTTTTTGAGATAAAAAATGGGAGATGTATAAATAAAATAATATGATTAGCAAAACTCTTGAAACCACTTCCCTTAAAAATGCTGGGAAAGCAGATCTAAAATTCACTAAACTATAAAATTCAAAATATTGATTAAAGATATATAAAAAGACAAGGGGTATAATTGCGTAGTAATAAGGCGTAAAAATTGGTGATTGGGCTTGATAATAATTGATTACAACAGGTTTAAATAATATAAATAAAACAACAAAAACCAACATGGAAATAATCATTGCAATGATTGCAAAACCATTATATGAATTTTTCAATTTTTCGGATTCCCAACTAGCATAATAGTTTAATAAAATATGTCCTAGGCCCAGAGCAGGTATTGTAGCAAACACATACATTAAATTTCGAAGTAAATTAATTAACCCTAAATCCTTTGCATTAACAATATTTGGGAAAACAAAATTGAAAAACAATACGCCTATTAAAACCCCTGCATAATTTACAATGCTAGATTTCAACCCTTGTCGTTTAATAATTCCCATAATTTATATTTCCTTTTTACAATAGTAAGCCATAAAGTTTGTATTTATTATTTAATAAATTTAGTACAAATGTTAAAAATTTATTTTATCCTAACATGACAATCTTTGGTTTATTTATTTTTATTTCAACATATCATATTTAGAGTTTAACTTTACCAATTAATAACAAATGATTTTTGAGGAGCAATATATTAAAGGAATTTTCAAAGTATCTCTATCGCCTAACATAGATAATAGAGGTGCTTTTGCAAGATTATTTTGTGAAGAAGAATTTAGTAAAGCTGGTATTCCTTTTTCTTGCAAACAGGTTAATCAGTCATTTACAAAAGGAAAGGGCAGTTTTAGAGGAATTCACTATCAATTTGGAGCCTTTGCTGAATGGAAATTGATCCGATGTTTACAAGGTAGTATTTTAGATTTTGGTGTAGATTTAAGAAAAAACTCTTCAACTCTATTCAACTCATTTTCAATTGAATTGTCAGAAGACAATCATACAATGTTGCTACTACCTCCTGGTGTTGGTCATGCGTTTCAAACATTAAAAGAAAACACTACGTTAATTTATTTTCATTCTTCATTTTATAATTCTAAATATGAAGGAGGGATAAAATTTGATGATCCAAAAATTCAACTAAATTTGCCTTTAGAAATTACTAATTTATCTGAAAGAGATAATAACCACCCATTTATAAATACCGATTTTACAGGAATAGATTATGAAATGTAGATTTTGTCAGGAAGAAATAACAACCGAATTTATTGATTTAATAAATTCTCCAGCATCAAATTCTTATTTAAATAAGAGTCAATTAAACGAACCCGAAACATTTTATCCATTAAAAGTTTATGTTTGTCATAAATGTTTTTTGGTTCAAGTAGATGAATATAAATCATTTGACAGCATTTTTGATAACAACTATGCCTATTTTTCATCTTATTCTACCAGTTGGCTAGCACATAGTAAAAATTATGTAGAAAAAATGATTACCCGATTCAATTTAAATAATGAATCGCATGTAGTTGAAATCGCTTCTAACGATGGGTATTTATTACAATATTTTTTACCACATCGCATACCTGTTTTAGGAATTGAACCAACTAAAAATACCGCGGAAGTAGCTATATTGAAAGGAATTCCTTGTATCACTGAATTTTTTGGAGTAAAATTAGCAGAAGAGCTTTCCCAAAAAGGTCGCAAAGCAGATTTGCTTTTAGGAAACAATGTTTTAGCACATGTTCCTGATATTTTAGATTTTGTAAAAGGTTTGAAAATATTGTTAAATCCTGAAGGTATTATCACTATGGAAATGCCAAGTTTAGTGGAATTAGTTGAAAACAATCAATTTGATACGATTTATCATGAACACTTTTCTTATTTATCATTGACCTCTGTTAATAATATTTTCGAAGCATGTGGACTTATAATTTTTGATGTTGAAAATTTAACTACACATGGCGGTTCATTAAGAGTTTATGCAAAACATAATTCATCAGACAGAAAAGTAGAATCTAAGGTTAAAGAATGTTTAGACATTGAAAATGCAAAAGGTTTAAATACATTAGCCTACTATAAAGAGTTTCATCTAAAAGCAGAAAAAGTAAAGTACGCTTTATTGGACTTTTTGATTACTCAAAAACGAGCAGGGAAAACAGTGGCTGCTTATGGTGCTGCTGCAAAAGGAAATACCTTGTTGAATTTTTGCGGAATAAAAAATGATTTAATTTCATTTGTAGCTGATGCAAATCCACACAAGCAAAATAAATATTTACCAGCAAGCCATATTCCTGTTTTAGATGAAAATTATATCAAAACCACAAAACCTGATTTTATATTGATTCTTCCATGGAATTTAAAAGATGAAATTACAAAACAATTAAGTTACATTTCTGAATGGGGTGGTCAATTTGTAGTGCCAATTCCTAATGTTGAAATTATTAAGTAATGAAAATATTAGTAACTGGGGCAACTGGTTTTATTGGAAATTATGTAATTGAAGAACTTTTAAAACAAGAATTTCAGGTTATTGCTACCTCAAGAAATATTGAAAAAGCAAAAGAAAAATCTTGGTTTGAAAAAGTAATTTATACTGAATATGATTTAAATAATGTTGAAGATAATTTATATCATAAATTTAATGAGCCCGATTTATTAATTCACCTAGCATGGAATGGCTTACCAAATTATAAAAAACTTTTTCACATCGAAACAGAATTAATGAATCAATATCATTTTATTAAAAATTTAATTGTTTCAGGATTAACGAATGTTAATATAACAGGAACTTGCTTTGAATATGGCATGCTAGATGGTCAGCTAAACGAAGAATTAGTAGTAAGCCCACAAAACCCCTATGCTATTGCAAAAAACTCATTACGCATTTTTTTAGAACAATTACAACCAGAACATTCATTTAAGTTTAAATGGATGAGGTTATTTTATATGTATGGTAAAGGTCAAAATGAAAATGCGATATTATCTCAATTACAAAATGCAATAAACAAACATGAAACTGTGTTTAATATGAGTTTGGGTGAGCAAATTAGAGACTATTTACCGATTAAGGAAGTTGCCAAACATATAGTAAACGTATCATTACAAAATAATACAAACGGGATTATTAATATTTCTAGCAATGAGCCAATTAAAATAATTGATTTGGTTAAAAAATATTTACTTGATACAAAACAAACAATTTCATTAAATTTGGGTTTTTATCCCTACCCCGATTATGAACCATTTTCATTTTGGGGCGATAATACTAAATTAAAAAATATATAAACAATGAATCCAATAGAACAATTTCAATTAGAATGTAAAGACAGAATTGCTACTTATGAAAATAATGTTGAACTAAAAAAAGCCGCATCAGACTTTAATATTGCATCAAACAAAGCACTTTATTCATACAATTTTTCTTGGATGGGGCGTCCCATTATTCAGTATCCTCAGGATATGATTGCTATGCAAGAATTGATTTGGGAAATAAAACCAAATTTAATTATTGAAACAGGAATTGCGCATGGTGGTTCTTTAATATATTATGCATCCATTATGGAACTCATTGGCAAAGGCGAAGTAATTGGAATAGATATAGACATCCGTGAGCACAATAAAAAAGAAATTGAAGCGCATCCAATGTTTAAAAGAATAAAAATGATTCAAGGTTCAGCTATTGATACAGAAATTGTGGCAAAAGCGGCTAGTTATATTCAACCAGGAATGACTGTGATGGTTTGTTTAGATAGCAATCATACCCATGAACATGTTTTAGAAGAATTAAAATTATATGCTCCATTGGTTACACTTGGAAGTTATTGTGTGGTGTTTGATACTATTGTTGAAGATATGCCTAAAGGAATGTATGACAGACCTTGGGATATTGGAAATAATCCTAAAACAGCTGTTTTTGAATATTTAAAAACGGATGATACTTTTGAAATTAATAAGGAAATAGACAATAGACTTTTAATAAGCGTTGCTCCTAGTGGTTATTTAAAAAAAGTAAAATAAATTGAATTTGCAGCCGTTAGTATCTATTGGAATTCCTACTTATAATCGTCCAGAAGGTCTAGAAAAAGCATTAAAATATTTAATTAATCAATGCTACAAGAATTTAGAAATAATTGTTTCTGACAATTGTTCTACGAATCCAGATGTTAAAAAAATTTTAGCGCACTATTCTACAATAGACGATCGCATTATTTTTTTTACTCAAAAGGAAAATATTTTAATTGAACCTAATTTCAATTTTGTATTTCATCAAGCAAAAGGAAACTATTTTATGTGGTTAGCTGATGATGATGACTTTGACAATAACTACATCAGTGAGTGTGTTTCATTTTTAGAATTACATCAAGATTATGTTTTATGCTCTGGAGTCTCAGCATATTATAAAGGTGAACAACTTTTATTTAAAGAAAGTCGAATTGAATTATCAAACAATAAACCATTTTTTAGGTTATTTAAATACTTTAGAAACGTATATAAAAATGGCGTTTTTTATGGTGTTTATCGAAATAATCTTGGATTCATTAACCCAATACAAAATCATGTAGCTGGTGATTGGAATCATATTGCTCGAACTGCATTACTTGGCAAAATTCAAGTACTTGATTCTATTACAGTAAAGCGATCAGATGATGGTGGTAGTTCTTCAAGAGGAAAAATGACCACTAGATGGCATTTGAAAGGAATTAAAAAACTATTTTTTGAAACCTATACTGCACTTCAAATCGTCAAATACTTATTTAACGAACCAATATTTAAAAAGAAATATTCAACTTTAACAAAAGGAATAATACAAGCAATATTATTTTTTATGCTGAACCTGAAATTTTTAATTCATTCAATAAAAATTCGCATCAAATAACGGTTCCATGTGCATCCATAAAAACAGCTTCCTTGGAATATGCATTTACCGCTTCTTTTATTTCATCAACATAATTTGGATTCATTACGACAATAATGAGTTTTTGATCTTTTAGCGTTGATAAAACATCTGGTGATTGAATTTGGTGTCCAGAAATTGGCGAAAATTTTTGCTGCTTTTCTTGATTAATGTCAATACAAAAATCAATGAGTGTAGCATCGGCATCTATATTATTTGTAAAAATAACACCCTTAGTTGCCATGCCCCATACAACGGTTTTATAGTCATTCGATTTATAATCTAAAATTAATTGTAGCACCTTTTGTTTGGCGAATTGAATTGAATCTATAAATTCATAAATGCCTTTATTATTAATTTCAAAAGGATGGTAAAGCGCTTTAACCTCATTTGTTGGATTAAATATTCCTTCAACCCACAAATATTGATCATTAAAACTTTTTGTAATTTTTGTAAGTTGGGACCATGAATTATTGAAAACCTCTGACAATGATTTTTCTGAAAAATAATTACAATGTTCATAGCATAAATCCCAAAACGTTTTGTTTTCTACAATCCAATTAAAATCAGGAACTTCAATAAAAACAGGCACATTGGGATAGTTTACAATAGGTTCTCTGATAATTTCTAAGAAATCTTTAGGAAATTCTATATGTTCAAATACATGACGAGAAAGGATCAAATTTGGTGCATCAGTAACGTGTTCATGTTTAAAAAAATCACGAATAAACGTTAAATTTTCCATTGGATTTAAATCCCCTTCATAACTGGGATCAATTCCGATACCTTTTATATTAGGATATAAACTACAAAGCATTTTTAAAAAAGTGCCTTTTCCACAGCCAATATCGTACACAATACCATTTTCAAGATTGTATTTTTTATATAAATATTCTCCGATTGACAGGTAATAATCTGCAAATAATTTAGAAGGAACTGCATTATCATACTCCTCATCATAAACTATTTTCGCTTCATCAAAACTAGCATTAAACGAAAAATTACAATTATTGCAATGAGCCAAATTTATAACACCTTGTATACATTCAACTGCCTCTTTTTTTATTTCATACACTCTATTTTGTAAAACAGGAACATGGGATTCAAAAAGCACTTCAATTGATTCACTTTTACAAATTGGACAACATTTTTTCATTTACTAAATTTGGTGTAAATATAATTATAAGTTTCAAATATAAACGATTCACAAAATTGGAACAACTCGTTTTTAAATCTGGCAAAAACTACAATTGTTACAATAAAATTTCAATAACAAGGAATTACTAGTAATTGGCTTTCACTTTTAAAAGTATAAGAAAAACTATTTCATTTTTCATATATTTACAACTTAATTCTAATCGTACATACAATGAAATTATCTAGTTTAAAGGAACATGGCATTGCCATTGCCATATTTATTATCTTAACTTGCTTTTTCTGCTATCCTATATTTCAAGGAAAAGTATTACAAAGCCACGATAATTTAAGTTGGCAATACATGAGTCAAGAATCAAAAGCATGGTATGAAACTCATGGAGGTCCTATTTATTGGAGTAATAGCATGTTCAGTGGAATGCCTACTTATACTACCTATGGTGGAAATGGGTACGGAAATTATATAGCTACATTTTTATTTAAAAGCTTAGATTTATTTCCACGACCTTTTGGTTTATTGCTATTATGTTTTATCACATTTTATGTTTTGGGAACATCATTAGGTTGGAAATTTTGGGCTCGAATTTTAGGGGCTATTGCGTTCACCTTTAGTTCGTACAACCCAATATTAGCTGGTGCAGGGCACGATACCAAAATAATGACAATTGCCTTTGCTGTAGCAGCTGTTGGTGGCATGATTAATATAATTAACAATCGAACGTGGCCAGGCATCGCTATTTTAACGCTCTCATTGTGCTTTATGTTTTCATCTATGCACTTGCAAATTATTTATTATATGATTTTGCTCATGGCTATATTCGCAATTACATTGTTTATCAAATCTATCAAAGAGAATAAAGTGGTGCCATTATTAAAACAAGGAGGAATTATTTTAGGTTGTACCATTTTAGCATTATTGCCTACATTGTCTACCAATTTATTAACGAAAGAATACAGTAAATCTACAATTCGTGGTGGCCAAAGTGAATTAACAGCTCGTAAAGGCACTGCAAAACCTAATGGAGGTTTAGATAAAGATTATGCATTTAGTTGGAGCAACGGTATTGGGGAAACATTTAGTTTATTAATCCCTCGTCTTTATGGTGGTGGAAGTAGTGAAGAGTTGCAAGGAGGAGCTGCTTACGACTATGTTCAAAGTAGAGCCGGCGATCAACAAGCAGAAAGTTTTGCAAAACAACTCCCATTATATTGGGGGCCTCAGCCATTTTTAAGTGGCCCTATTTATTTTGGTTCAATTATCGTTTTCTTATTTATTTTTAGTTTGTTTGTCATTCGTAGTCCACACAAATGGTGGATTGCAATAGCCTCTCTATTTTTTATTTTATTAAGCTTAGGTAAAAACTTCAGTAGTTTCAACTACTTTTTGTTCGATCATTTACCAATGTATAATAAATTTAGAACGCCAAGTATGGCACTTTCAATACCTATGTTTTTATTCCCTATGCTAGGTATTTGGGCTTTAAATGATTTGTTTTCTGAAAAAATTGATAAAAAATCTGCAATGAAATTTTTAAAAATTTCAACTGCAATAACAGCAGGCTTAGCATTAATTGTAGGTGTTGGTGCTGGTTTATTTTTTGATTTCAAAGGACAAGGAGATGGACAATTATTAGAACAATTAGGTGGGTCACAAGCACAACCATTGCTAGATGCAATTATTAGCGATAGAGCGACTGTAGCTATGAAAGACGGGATTCGTTCAATATTATTTATATTGATAGCAGCAGGTACGATTATGGCATTTTTATTAAATAAAATAAAAAGTCAAGCTGCCATATTAATTTTAATACTAGCCACTTTTTTTGATTTATATAATGTTAGTCAACGATATTTAAATCCTAGTAATCCGAATGTTTATGAAGAATCAGAAATTGCTGCTCAAAATTTTAATCCACGAGCTGTTGATTCACAAATTTTGCAAGATAAAGATCCATATTACCGTGTACAAGATTTTTCTGTAAATACGTATAATGATGCTAAACCCTCATATTATCATAAAATGGTTGGAGGCTATCATCCTGCAAAAATTGAAATGTATCAAGATTTAATTGAAATGCAGATGACGCCAGGAACACCTCATAATAATAAAGAAGTATACAATATGCTAAACACAAAATACTTTATTGTTCCTACTGGTCAAGGCCAACCACAAGTTGTTCCTAACACTGAAGCCTGTGGCAATGCATGGTTTGTAAACACAATTCAATTTGTTCCATCAGCCGATTTAGAAATGGAAGCATTAAATGCATCAAATCTATTTGATACAGCTAAAGTTGCTGGTAATTTTAAACCAAAAGAAACCGCAATTGTTCGTGAAAATTTGAAATCATTAGTTTCTAAAACTTCATTTACAAAAGACGCTACAGCAACAATAAAATTAGCCCAATATGGATTAAACAAAATTTCATTTGAAAGCAATAATGCGAATGAAGGGTTTGGTGTATTTAGTGATATTTATTATGATGGTGGTTGGAAAGCAACTGTTGATGGAAAAGAGACTCCAATTATTCGAACGGATTATGTTTTAAGAGGCTTAATGATTCCTTCTGGTAAACATAAAATTGAATTTGAGATTAAACCGAGTGTTCTAAAAACGACTGAACCTATATCTATAATAGGTTGTGTCTTAGTATTATTGGTTTTTGGCTTGGGTTTATATAAATCAATTGATGAAAAAAAATCTAACTCATAAAACTTTCTTTTTCTATTCGTCTAAACTATTTTTAGCATCCTGTTTGTGAATAAGCCCCTTAAAATTATTGCTTTAATTCCTTATAAAGTCTTTCCTCCAAACATGGGTGGACAACGTGCTATTGTATTATTTTATCGGTCGTTGAGCAAGTTAATTACTCTTTCTGCACTTACTGTCACTGACAATCATTCAGAAGAAGAATTTGAAATCATCAATACTATTTCAACCTCAACATTCAGGTATATAAACCCATTTTTATTTTTTCAATTAAAAAAAATGGCTAAACAAAAAAACGCTACGCATATTTTATTTGAACATCCTTATTATGCTTGGCTAATTTTTTTAATAACCCATTTTACAACTTTCAAAACCATTATTCATTCGCATAATATTGAAAGCGAACGTTTCAAAAGTATAGGTAAACCTTGGTGGAAATTATTGTGGTATTATGAAAAATGGGCTTACAAAAATGCTGACAAAATTTGGTTCATCACTGAATTTGATAGGCAATATGCTGTCGAAAAATACCATATTTCTGAAAAAAAAGCTATCGTTATTCCTTATGGAACAGCACTAAATGAATTACCTGCTGAAAATGAGCTGTTGACATCTAAACAATTCGTTCAAGAAAAACACAACATTAAAGAGGATGAACATATTTTGCTATTTAATGGTGCGTTAGGGTACAAACCTAATCTGGGGGCTGTTTTAACTATCATTGAAAAAATTAATCCTATTCTACTTACATCAAACTATAAATACAAAATAGTTATTTGTGGTAAAGGACTTCCTGAAAAAATGAATGCGCTAAAAGAGTATGAAGATAAAAATATTATTTATGCAGGGTTTGTAGATGATATAGATTTGTATTTTAAAGCATGTGATCTATTTATTAATCCCATAATTTATGGAGGTGGCATTAAAACAAAATTAGTGGAAGCTTTAGGGTTTGGTAAGAATGCAGTTTCAACTAAAAATGGGGCTATTGGCGTAAGTGCACATTTTACAGAAGGAAGATTGAAAATTGTAGATGACAATGATTGGACTAATTTTTCACATGAAATAATCAACACAAAAATAATGCTGAATTCAAATCAATTATTTTATAAAAATTATTCTTGGGAAACTATTTCAAAAAAAGCATTGGATTCTATTCTACTCTAATTTTCAATTGTATATTTGATTGCCCTAATAATAAATACTTAAATATGATATTTAGAAGCAAAGCTCCTTTAAGAATTGGACTAGCAGGAGGTGGAACAGATGTTAGCCCTTACAGCGATTTGTATGGAGGCGCTATTTTAAATATTACAATTTCTGCTAGTGCGCATGCTACCATTGAAGCTACAGATTCTAACAAAATTATTATTCAAGCATTCGATAGAAATGAAATTGAAGAACATGCATTAAGCACTCATTTGCCTATAAATGGCACACTAGATTTAGCAAAAGGCGTATACAATAGAATTCAAAAAGATTATCCTTTTCATACCAATGGATTATTAATTTCGACTTATGTAGATGCTGCTGCTGGTTCGGGCTTAGGTACTTCTTCAACATTGGTAGTAGCTATTTTGGGCGCTTTTGTAGAAATGCTCAAACTGCCTCTGGGAGATTATGACATTGCTCATTATGCCTATGACATTGAACGAAACGATTTAAAATTGGCAGGAGGAAAACAAGACCAATATGCAGCTACTTTTGGAGGTGTAAATTTTATGGAGTTTTATGCAAATGATAAAGTAATTGTAAACCCTTTACGAATTTCATCGAAATATTTACACGAATTAGAAAATAATTTATTGTTGTTTTTCACAGCAACAAGTCGAGAAAGTGCTACAATTATTAAAGAACAACAACAAAATGTAGCCGATAAAAATGAAAAATCGATTGAGGCTATGCACAATTTAAAAGAGCAAGCACAACAAATGAAAGAAGCTCTTTTAAAAGGAAATTTATATGAAATAGGTAAAATTTTAGATTACGGTTTTGAACAAAAAAGAAATATGGCAGCTAGTATAAGCAACAGTTCTATTGAAAACCTTTATGAAATTGCTAAAAAAGCTGGGGCCACCGGTGGAAAAATTAGTGGCGCTGGTGGTGGTGGATTTATGATTTTTTATTGCCCTAATAATACTCGACATGCTGTTATAAATGCATTGAATAAAGAAAAAGGCGTTTTAAAACCTTATACATTTACCAATCATGGATTAACAACTTGGACTACAGAATAATGTATAAAACAATAAAGTAAAATGATTCGCTATCATTATTAAAAAAAACAATCCCTCTAAATTTTATTATCTTTACAATCTAATTTAAAAACAATTTAAACTAAATAATTATGGCATTTACACTTCCTGCATTATCCTACAATCATGATGCATTTGAACCCCACATGGATACTTTAACCATGCAAATTCATCATGGCAAGCATCATCAAGCTTATGTTGACAATTTAAACAAAGCCTTAGCTGGCACTGAGCATGAGAATAAATCATTAGAAGAATTAATGGCTATTATGTCACAATTACCAATGGCAGTGCGCAACAATGGTGGAGGACATTATAATCACTCTTTATTTTGGGAAATTTTATCGCCCAATGGTGGAGGAAACCCTTCAGGGAAATTAGCTGAAGCTATTGAATCGCAATTAGGTGGATTAGATAAAATGAAAGCTGATTTCGCAAATGCTGGCATGACACGCTTTGGAAGCGGTTGGGCTTGGCTTTGTGTAAAAGCAGACAAAACACTTTGCGTATGCTCTACGCCAAATCAAGACAATCCTTTAATGGATCTTGCTGAATGTGCAGGTACACCTATTTTAGGAATGGATGTTTGGGAACACGCCTATTATTTACATTATCAAAATCGCAGAGCAGACTATATCGCAGCTTTTTGGAATATTGTTAATTGGGATGAAGTATCTAAAAGATATGAAGCCTTAGTGTAATATTAATACACTATTTAATTAAAAATCCGATACTTTTTAGTATCGGATTTTTTATGGTCATTGCAAAATGTGTGCTAAAATTTATAGCTTGGGTAAACTAAAAAATAAAAAAGTGTCTTTAACATCTATTCTATAAATTTAAAATAGCTACCTCAAAAGAAGTAGCCATTTTAAATTTATTAATTGTATAAGATTAATTGTATCTTGGTGCTCTAAATGAACCTGTTACGGTATAATTATTACCTGTTACATTGCCAACTAAATTTAATGAGTAATTACCAATTACATCACCAGGGAAAGTTGGGTAGCCAGTATAGGTAATAGTTGAACTAGGTTGTACAGTAAATAAAGAATCTGTAAACCCAGAAAGTGGTAAGGTAAACGAAGCATTAGTTACAGCATGTGTGCCTACAGTAGTATCCGAAACCATCATATAAACACTGTTTCCAATGACAGAATTATTAGCTTCTAAAACATTTCCTGTAGTTCCCTGAATATTAATATACTGTAAAATAGTACTTGCAGGTGCATTAAACGTATATTGAAAATTAATTGATGTTGAAACATTCGTCATGTCCACACTTAAATAAGGACTCACACTTCCACAAGCGTTAAGCGCACCAACATTATTTATACCGTTTACCAATGTATTAGTAGAACTTCCAAAAATATTATTAGTAAGGTCATATGCATACATCGTTATTGGTGAAGAAGGAGTGCAAGGGAAAGTATATGAAAATTGTCCAAGCGAATTTGGCGTTATTACAATATTGTAAGGAGATAATAAGACGCTAGCGTTGGTGATAGGATTTCCTGAACAATCTACAATAGAACCGCTTATGGTAGCTGCTGCTGGAGTTGTAATTGGAATAGTAACTGTTCCTAAATTTAAGTTGATCGTACTTGTAACAACTGTTTGAGAATATATTGGTGTTGTAGAACCACAAATAGATGATAATGCATAAACTTCCATTTGTAAATTAGCATTTGGATAAGCCAAACCACCTACCCATCCAGCAGTGTTTGTAGTTCCTGTTCGAGCATCATTATTCGCTGTATTGATTAATTTCACTAAATAACCACTTAATGGAGTTCCATTTTGATCTACTAATGTCATTTCTAAATCAATAGCTGCTGCTGGTGTATCACAATTCCAAAAAGAAAAATGTTTTACTTTTCCAACATATTTACCCCCTGTTAAAAAAGCTACACCATCTTCAACCCAAATGCCTTTTGCATCATCAAAATACCATAATGGAATAGTTGCTGGTGCTGATGCTTGCAATGAAGTTGGAACTGCTAATGTCATTGTTGCCTCAAAACCTGATTTAATTTGTAATAATTTTCCATCTACAGAATATAATTCAGCGACCATCATTCCAAAGCTTTGTAATAAACGCTCTTCGCCACCATTTGCGGTAACACCTCTTAAATCTCCAGGCATTGTATTCATTCCTGTTTCAGTAGTAGGATCTATTTTATGAGCATATACATATACTTGTCCGTTATAAGCTAGTCCTGTTGATTCGTTTACAATTCCTCCTGCAGGAAAACTCAACGCTAATCCATTGGCAAATGATACATTTCCACCATTGGCAGCCACAAAAGTTGCTGGTACACCTTTAGCAATTAGACTAACTTTTACAACATGTTTTTGATTCGCATTTACTGCAATTGTTCTAGAACCTTTAAAGTAGGTATTTCCTTTTGAAACTAAAACGGTTGTTGCATGTGAGGGAGTCGTGATATTATCAAAATGAAAATAACCATTGGCATCTGAAAGAGTAGTGTATCCACCAGTTGTAATGGTAGCACCATCTATTAAAGCTCCTGATTCGTCTGTTACAAATCCCATAATGCTTGCAATTACGGTTTTACTATTATCGTATGGAATTAAAGTCCCATTGGTACTCGATTTTCTACATGATTGTAAAAATTGGAGAGAAAATCCTAATGCGAATAATAAAACTATTGGCATTGATGTTTTAAATAACTGTTTCATAATTTATTAATAATTGTTTTTTAGAAGACGTTTTATTTTTGATGTTTGTTTGTTAGTTACTATTTTCTTGCACCACTTTTATGGTAAAAATTATTTAATATACCCTAAAATTTTCAACATGCTTTGATATGTTTGCTCTTTTGCATAAAGCCAATCTACCAATTTACCTGTTTTATCATATTCAATAATTACATGTTTGGGTGAAGGAATCATACAATGTTTAATACCGCCATAACCACTTAATTGATCTTGATAAGCGCCTGTGTGAAAAAAACCTATGTATAACGGTTCTTGTTTTTCTTTAATTGCTACATTTTTACTTTTTGGTAAAAATACAGCATTAACATGTTCTTCAGAGGTATAAAAATCATGACTATCACACGTTAAACCACCTAAATGAACCTCTTGATATTCTTCATCCCATTTATTGACAGGCAACATCAAAAATTTTTCACCAATACCCCAAGTATCAGGTAAGGTAGTAATAAATGAGCTATCAATCATGTACCAAATCTCTCTATCATTTTGCATTTTTTCATCCAAAACACTGTAAATAATAGCTCCAGATTCTCCGACAGTAAAGGAACCAAATTCAGTAAAAATATTTGGTACATCTACTTTATTTTGTTTACATACTTTTTTTATGGTTGCTACTATTTCATTCACCATATAATTGTAGTCATATTCAAATGCCAATGAGTGTTTAATAGGAAAACCTCCACCAATATTTAAACTGTCTAATTCAGGAGCTATTTTTTTCAATTGGCAATATAGGTGCAGTACTTTATTTAATTCACTCCAGTAATAAATATCATCTTTAATGCCTTTATTCATAAAGAAATGAAGCATTTTTAGCTGAAAACGTTCATTTCCTTTTAATTTATCTACATAAAACTCTAATACATCTCTTGTTCTAATTCCTAAACGAGAGGTATAAAAATCAAAAGTAGGTTCTTCTTCAGCCGCAATTCTAATTCCAATTTTTACGGGATCTTTTGTTCTGATTGATTTTTTATATTCTTCAAACTCATTTTTATTATCTAAAATGGGTATTACATTCGTAAATCCGCTATTGATAAGTTGGGCAATATTTTTGGTATATGCCTTGGTTTTAAATCCATTACAAATTACAAACGTGTCTTTAGTTATTTTTTTTCGCTGATATAAACTTTTTATAATTTCTAAATCATAAGCAAAAGAAGTTTCTAAATGCACTCCATGCTTAATTGTTTCCTCTACTATGAACGAAAAATGAGAGCTTTTGGTACAATAACAATAAAAATATTCAGCTTCATATTTATTTTTTTTCATAGCATCTGCAAACATTTTTTTTGCTTTGCTAACTTGCATTCCAATTTTAGGTAAAAATGTTATTTTAAATGGCGTGCCATATTTGTCAATTAACTTTTTTAAATCAACCCCATTAAATTGTAGATAATTGTCTTTAACCTGAAAACCTTCTTGAGGAAAATCAAAGGTTTGTTTTACAAGGTCTGTATATTTATTTTGCATTGATAATTAAAAATCTGTTTATTGTTATAGGTACAAATGTAAACATGAATTTTATTAATTTAAAACTAATTTTACGTTCATTTTAAGTGTTGTTTTAAAGTAAATTGGTTTTCGAAAAAAGCGCTTTGGATTTCAAATTTTCAATCAGGGGTTTCCCTTCACAAAATAGCATATCCAAAATACTCAGATTGCTTTTAAAGCCAATCCGATCCTGAAATACTTGCATGTATTTTGGCAATTCAAAACTC
>JBILBN010000033.1:0-27596 GCA_044353665.1 Chitinophagaceae bacterium
TATTTGATTTAGAAGTAACCGATTATAAAGGTTGGGCAAATGAGTTAAAACGTGCTGGTTATGCAACCAACCCTTCTTATGTAAAACGATTGACAGATGCAGTTGAAAAATATAATTTGCAAGTTTTTACAACAGAAGCAATCAATAAAAAAAATGTAGCTACAGGAGAAATTGTTCCTGAAAAAGATAAACAGTCTAAAATTGAGACCGTTAAAACAATCATTAAAGACGAGCCTAAAAAAGAAGTAATGAGCCCTTTAACCGAAACTATTTATTATAAAGGCTTAAAAGGATTTTATGGCAAAAAGGGAGACATGCTTTTGGGAAAAGCGATTGAATACAATATTCGATATGCAAGGTTATTGCAAATAAATGAATTGGAAGATGCACCATTGCCTGATGATATGTTTGTGTTTATAGAAAAAAAACGAAAAGTAGGAACTGTTGAATTTCATCAGGTTCAAAATGGCGAAAGCATGCTTTTGATTGCACAAAAAGAAGCCATGGCATTAGATAATTTATTCGCTTTTAACAATATTTTGGAAGGACAAGAACCTGAAAATGGAGAGCAATTATATTTACAATATAAAATGGTTGGCACACCAAAATTAAAAGCTAAATTTTTAGAACCCTTGGTTGCTAAAGAAGAGATGAAGGTTTCTACTCCAGAAAAAGCAGAAATAGTTGTGAAAGAAGAATTAGAAAATACAATTACAGTAGCTAGAGAAATAAAAAATGAAGAAGTTTCTCAGAAAGAAGAAACAAAAAAAGAAGTTGTAGAAGAAGTTAAGAAAGAGGAAATAGCAATAGAAACGCCTGTTACTGAAGAAGTGAAAACTGAAAATGAAATCGCAAAAGAAGAAGAATTGCCCGTTTTATCAAATGCCGATTTGCAAAAAATGGAAACATTAAAAAATGAACTTCAAAAAAAAGAAGAGAAAATTGAAGAAGTGAAAAAAGAAGAAGAGGTGGTGATTGAAGCACCAAAAGAAGAAGTGAAAAAAATAATCGTGATTGATGAAAAATCTCCAATTATAGACATTGAAAAAGCCAAACGAATAGAAGCTTTATTATCTAAAGAAAAGAAAGTAGACTCAGATGTATTAGTAAAAGAAGTTGATGTAAAAGAAGAACCTAAAGCAGAAAAAGTAAGAGAAATCGCTAAAAATGAAGCCGTAAAAACAATTCCTCAGGCGATTAAAAAAGAAGTGCACATAGCTCCCAAAAGAACATACACTGAAAAAAATGTAGATACGGATACTAAATCTTTGAAAGAAAAATTTGATGCAGCCGTTTATAAACCATTGCCTGAAAGAAAAAAAGTAACGGTAACAAGCACAGGAATTGTAAGAGATACTGTTAAAAAAGTGGTTGTACAAAAAACCATAACTGATATTAATAAAGGACCTAAAAAAGAAGTTTTAAATGCGAAGAATAAAAACGTTAAAAAAGACGTCTCTAAATCTAAAGGTCAAAATGCAGATAACAAAAAAACCGAAAAAAAAGAAAAGACAAATTCTAAAACGGACAAAAAGAAAGTAGAAGATAAAAAGAAGACAAACAAAAAAGAAATAACAAAAACGAGTAAGAAAAAATAATTAAAATAATGTCAATGCACGTATTAGATAAAACATTTAGACCATTTCTGTCAGCAGAAGTATTAAACGAAAGAGTACAAGAATTAGCAACACAAATTAATAAAGATTACTTTGGAAAAAATCCAATATTTATTGGCATTTTGAACGGCTCTTTTATGTTTGCATCTGATTTATACAAAAACATAACCATTCCTTCTACTATTTCTTTCATTAAATTGATTTCTTACAAAGGAACTACCTCTACCGGTACTGTAATTACTTCAATTGGTTTAGAAGAAGACCTCACCGACAAAGACGTTATTTTAATTGAAGATATTGTAGACACTGGAAAAACAATGAAAGAGTTTGTTGCTACTTTGCACAAACAATCACCAGCTAGTATTCAAATTTGCACCTTATTGCATAAGCCTGAAGCATTGCAACATCCTTTAGAGTTGAAATATGTAGGGTTCGAAATCCCCAATAAATTTGTAGTTGGATATGGTTTAGATTATGATGGTTTTGGAAGAAATAGCCAAGAAATTTTTCAGTTAGACGAATAAGTCTTAATATTAATTTCTAAAATTTCATTCATGGAAAAAGTTAAACATCCAAAGGCATTACCCTATCTTTTCTTCTCAGAAATGTGGGAACGTTTCGGTTATTATTTAATGATAGGCATTTTTACCCTTTATTTAAAAGATGTTAAAGATGGCTTTGCTATGAATGAAGCAGAGTCAGCCGATTTATATGGAACATTTATTGCACTCGTTTTTTTAACCCCTTTTTTAGGAGGTCTGTTGGCTGATCGATATTTTGGCTATCGTAAGTCAATCATTTTTGGAGGCATTTTAATGGGAATTGGTTATTGCATGATGGGCATACACAGTTTGCCAATGCTCTATTTAGCCATGTTTTTAGTGATATTAGGAAATGGTTTTTTTAAGCCAAATATCTCTACGTTATTAGGCAATGTATATTCTACCGATGAGCATAAACACATGAAAGATGATGGCTATAATATTTTCTATATGGGAATAAATATTGGCGCATTTATCTGTAATTTTTTTGGTGCTGCATTGCAAATTATGTTGGGTTGGGGTTTTGCTTTTTTAGCAGCAGGTTTAGGCATGTTTATTGGCGTAATTATTTTTATGATTGGTACAAAACATTACAAAGCATTTGATGTGAAAAAAGAAGTGAGTGCGGATGATATGCCTTTCAGTAAAATTGTATTGTTAATTTTAGTTCCGTCTGTAATTGCCGGTGTTTTGGGTTGGATGATTCCTTCAAATATTTTTGGAAGTGACAGCACGGATGCATTTATTTTAGCTTGTGTGCCTGTAATTTATTTTTATTCGAGTTTGTATTTTAAAGCGAAGCCAGAAGAGAAAAAACCAATTGGTGCCTTGTTGGCCATTTTTGCGGTGGTCATTTTATTTTGGGCGGTATTTAAACAAAATGGAAGTGCGCTTACAACTTGGGCTGATAGATATACAAACCGACAAGTTACAGGAACACAAGAACGTGTTTTTAATAACCTAAAACAAGCAAAGCCTTTGGTATACAAACAAGACAGTACCGAAAAATATGATGCCTATTTTAGATTGCAAAAAGTAGAAGGTAAGGTAATTAAAGAAATCAACTATCCTGTATATTTTAGAAATCAAGCGCAAGATAAATTGCCAACAGAAGGAAGCACCATTTCTGTTTGGGCAACAAATTTGAGTCAATCAATAAACCCAGGTTGGGTAATTTTATTAACCCCACTACTTGTAGCCTTTTTTGCTTTCCTGAGAAGACGAAAAAAAGAACCCACTACCCCAACCAAGATTGCATTGGGATTAATTATTTCTGGTTTGAGTGCATTGGTCATGTATGCTGCAGTGCAAGCAGGACACAATGGTGCAGAAAAAGTAAGTGCTTGGTGGTTGATTGCTAGTTATGGCGTAGTCACTATTGGAGAATTATGTTTAAGCCCAATGGGTTTGTCTATCGTTTCTAAATTAAGTCCTCCACGAATTACAGCGTTAATGATGGGCGGTTGGTTTTTATCGACTTCCATTGGCAATAAATTAAGTGGTGTTTTGGCAAGTATGTGGGATGGCTACGAAGACAAAGGAAATTTCTTTTTAGTCAATTTTTCATTGTTAGTGGTTGCGTTTTTATTCATGCTATTAATTCTTAAATGGTTGAATAAAATTTTTAATGAATATGTGAAGTAAAAGCAAACTCAATACGTCCAATTAAATTTTAAATTTCCAAAATAAGTTATGCTATTTTTACTTAATTTTGATAAAAAATAGACTATGCCACTTTCTGCTATTGATACTAAAATAATAAATTATTTGCCTCAATTGGGCGTTAATGAAAAGAAATCAATTCTTGAAGTCATCAAATCTTTAGTAAAATTAAAAGGACAAGAAGAAGATATTTCTGTATCTATTGAAGATTATAATCAAGAAATTGAAGAGGCAATGCTGGCTATGGATGCTGGTGAATCGTATTCTAATGAAGAAGCTAAATTAATTGCTTCAAAATGGTAAACATTAAATGGAATAAAAAAGCACTTGCTGCTTTTCAATTCATTTTCAGATTTATTTCAGAAGACTCTATTACAAATGCAGAAAATGTAAGAAATGATATTTTTATGATGGTTGATACTTTAATGAAAAATCCAGAAAAGCACAATTTAGATAAATTTAAAGTAAAAAATGATGGTCATTTCAGAGCTTTTGAGAAACACAGAATCAGAGTTACCTATTTCATTTCAAAAAATGAAATTCGGATAGTTCGAGTTCGCCATACCAAGATGAATCCCAAAAACTTCTGATTCTTTCCTCCATAAACTAAAACTATCAAGCTATCCTTAGAAAAGAATTTTTTTTCGTAGTACTTTTGCGCTCTTTAAAAGTAAAAAAGCAGCTCGTATGGAGTAAAAACAATATTGCGAACTACCAAATACTTTCACTAAAAACTAATTTAAATGTCTTTATCAGAACAAGAAATCATTCGTAGAGAAAAACTTGCACATTTGCAAAGCATTGGCATCGATCCCTATCCAGCGCCATTATATCCCGTATCGCATTACAGCGAAGACGCTAAAAAGCAATATGCCGACAACAACAATGAGGCTTTTGATGTGGTGGTTGCAGGACGAATTATGAGCATCAACGACAAGGGAAAAGTGTTTTTCATTAAAATTCAAGATACAAAAGGAATCATTCAATGCTATGTAAAGCGGGATGAAATTTGCCCTGAAGAAGACAATAAAATATTGTTTGACGAAGTGGTAAAAAAAGCAGACTTAGGTGATATCATCGGAGTGAAAGGTTATATGTTCACCACCAAAACAGGTGAAATCTCGATTCACTCAAAAGAAGTAACCTTGCTTTCAAAAAGTTTGAAACCTTTGCCAGTCGTAAAACGGGATGAAGAAGGAAACGTGTTTGATGAAGTAACCGACCCTGAGTTTCGATATCGTCAACGTTATGCCGACTTAGTAATTAATCCGCACGTACGAGAAACGTTTGCAAAACGTACGAAATTAATGAACAGCATTCGTACGTATTTAAACGAAATGGGGGCACTCGAAGTAGATACTCCCGTATTGCAAAGCATACCCGGCGGTGCAGCTGCACGACCATTTGTAACCCACCACAATGCATTGGATATTCCATTGTATTTGCGCATAGCGAATGAATTATATTTAAAACGCTTAGTCGTTGGTGGCTTCGATTTTGTGTATGAATTCAGTCGCAATTTTAGAAATGAAGGCATGGACAGAACCCACAATCCTGAGTTTACTGTATTGGAATTTTACGTTGCCTACAAAGATTATATTTGGATGATGGACACCACAGAGCAATTGTTAGAAAAAGTAGCCTTGGCAACCAACAACCAAACATTGCTCACCGTTGGCGAAAACGAAATAGAATTTAAAGCGCCTTACAAACGCATCAGCATTTACGACGCCATTAAAGAACACACAGGCATTGATGTGAGCGAAATGGATGAAACCGGTTTGCGTGAGGTGTGCACACAATTAAATATTCATGTAGAGCCTACATCGGGTAAAGGAAAATTGATTGATGAAATTTTTGGAGAAAAATGTGAGAAACACTACATCCAACCCACGTTCATTATCGACTATCCGATAGAAATGAGTCCGTTGACAAAAAAACACCGCAGCAAAGCAGGCTTAGTAGAGCGTTTTGAATTGATGATTAACGGAAAAGAAATTGCCAATGCCTACACCGAGTTAAACGACCCCATAGACCAACGCGCTCGTTTTGAAGAGCAAGCTAAACTGATGGAACGTGGCGACGACGAAGCCATGTTTATCGATTATGATTTTCTTCGTGCATTGGAATATGGCATGCCACCAACCTCAGGAATAGGTTTTGGTATCGACCGTTTAACCATGCTCATGACCAACGAATCGAGCATACAAGACGTTCTTTTCTTCCCTCAAATGAGACCCGAAAAAATGGATTAAAAAAAATACAACAAACTAAAAAGCTCCCTTTCAGGAGCTTTTTTTTTATTTTTATGGAATCTAAGTTTTGTTCTTTGTGCATCTTTTGTGGCGATGGCACCGTTTGAAATATTAACTTTGTTCAACTTTCCCTTACCCATATTTTTAGTCGCTATAAGCGACATCATAAAGATTTGAAGGCACAGCCTTCAAATAACTTGAGTTAATCATTTATTAGTCTTGAAAGTATTAATGCGAATATGTCTGCGTTATTTGAAAATTTAATTAATGGACTTCTTCCCGTGTCTTTAGAAATTTCTATACCATCTGAATATGGTGTAAATGAAAGAACTTTTTGTAATTTAATATTTGAATTTTTTGATTGTCCTATTAATATTATTCTCTTGTTTGTCAAATACATTTTTCCATAATCAATTTGCTTCCATTGTTCACTTGTAATTCTTTGAGGTTTAATTGACCCAACTCTATATCTAACACCTTTCATTATTTTAATGCTAGCTGTCGTTCCACTATAGTTTATTCTTTCAGTAATAGTTCTCATTTCATACCATTCGCAAGTACTTTGGAAATAACATTTTTCGTTTTTTTCTAGTGATAGTGCAACACTAATTTCTGGAATTTCAACATTTTCAATTACCCAGTAGAGTTTATATCTGTCTAATTTAGATTTAATTTTATCGTCAATTTGAATATTTATATTTAAATTTTTACTTATTAATTCAAGTTGTTGTTCTTCTTGTGGTGACAGCCTTTCATCAGAAACTACATTGTCAAAAAAATCTTGTAAAAATTGTCCTCTTACTTGAGTAGAAATATTATTAGCTACATCGTCTGATAGTTTCAAATTATTTTGAAGTTTTGTCAAAAATTCTTCTTCTGACTTCTCAATTTTGCCATCCGAAACTATATCATTCATGCTTTTATTATAAATAGCGCCTGCAATTTCATTATGCAAATTATCTATATCTCTGTCGGTAAGTGATAAAATATCTTTTAAGTGTTTCAATTCTTGTAATTCGATTTCGGTAAGTATCTTATCTGTCAAGCAATGCTTTAAATAGTCTGTATACAACTCGGCAAGTCCTCTATTATTTTTTTTCAAAACATCCCTACTGTATCTTAAAGCAATATTTGAAATATCATTTTGAGACACATTCAATAGATGTTTTACAGCTAAAATATTATTTACCTCCAATATAAAATTCTGTGGTATTTCTTTATTCAATAATTTTTGAAATAATGTCGGACTTTCTAAATCTTTTATATTGTAAATACTGTTCATATTATTTTCTATTTCCTGAATGTATACTAAATTAGGCCTAACTAGAGGTTATCCGAAACAAAAGTATTTTCATTCTGGTTAACATTTCAAATATAATATTATTTTAAAAAATAAATTAAATTTTATTTCATTGTCTTCCATTTACGAACCTCAATAATATAAACTGTATGCTATGTACTACATAGCCCTGTGTGCTTTAGGCAATTTCATGAAGTCCGGTTGTAATCAATTACTTGAATCATTGGTTAATTTTTAATTTTATTATTTCACCTGTAATAGTAACATCTACAGTTGCACTATTTAAAATTGTTGCTCCAAATGAATTTTTCTCTCTGAATTCCATTCCTACCCTTATATGACCATTCATTTCAATGTAATGTGTGGAAACGTGTTCAAAACTTTGGGGGTCATTCATTTTGCTTTTAACAGCCTCGACGACGTATTTATTGGAGCCATCATATTCACTGAATTGACTTCTAATTTGTTTACTCCTTGTCTCATTTTGTTCATCATGTATAGTTTTCTGTGCAGCTAAATTTGTTTCTACTTCGATTTTAAAATATTCGTTGTAATCTTGTTCTACTTCTATAAGAGCATAATCTATACCTTGTTGCCCTTTTGGGAAAATAGCTATTAGTTGTATACCTTGAATACCTTTCCATCGTATATTAGTTTGATTGTTGGCAAAGGGCGTTTCATTGAAATTTAATGTACTTAAAAACTCTTTAGCATAAATATTCCCTCCATCAAATACTACCATTACCGATTTTAAACGTTCTTTGAAGTATTCCATTCTGTACTTCTCATGTTGATATATACCCACCTTACAACTAGGTGGATAGTACAATCATTCGTAACTATTATTTTACTATCTGGTTTACCTAGAATTCTTTCTACTTCTTTTGGAGAACAATTTAATAACCTCTTAATAAAGTAAAGGGATGTGTCTTTTGTTTCAACTATATTTTGTTGTTCATTCTTTGCAGTTGTCTCTATTTTATTTTCATTTGTTTCACTATTGCAACTAATAAATGCGAATATAATTGTCATTAAAGACAAGCATGTAATTTTGTTTAAGTATTCTTTCATATTGTTTTATTTTAACTTGCTGTAAATATTTGACTTATTTCGATGATTCCAATAGGAAAATAGTTGTACTTTATCGTGAAATGCATCTTCTGACCAAATTACTCTTTTAGCCATTCTTCTGTAAGTTTATCAACTTCCTCATCGGTATAAAATTGTCCATTGGCAACTTGCTGTCTGGCTTTAACAATCGCTGCTTTTTGGTTTTCATTAAAAAGATATGTTTCATCGCTCGATGTTTCAAATTCAAGTAAACGAAGCACACTTTCAAGAATATCTTGGTCTGTAGTGATTTGAATTTTGCTAATCAGTTGCTCTTGTAATTCCAATGTTGACATCGCAATATTTTTATCAAAGCTAAGAAAAAAGCGTTAAAAATAATAGTAAAATAAAAAATACAATAACCTCCAAAAATATTATTTATTCTTTTACAATCGTTTGCCAAATTCAAGCAAGAGCGTAAATAGGTTTTCGTAGTTGGTAAATTGTAAAGCATCGGCTTTATCATAAATATCATGGTAATAGCCTTGCCCTCCCATCGAATAAATGAAGATGGAGGGAATGCCTTTTTCAGAAAAAAAGTAGTGGTCGCTGTTCGCTGCCTTGCCTCTACTTTTTATTTCAGGTAAAAAATGGTTGTCCGCATTAATGGATGCAAGCAAATTAAATTGCGGTTTATACACTTCGCCATTGACCACCGTAATGCCTTTTTCGGCATTGCCCATAATGTCGATATTCACCAACATTTTTATTTTCTCAATAGCAAATGTAGGATGTGTGGTAAAATAATTTGAGCCTAATAAACCTGCTTCTTCGCCACTAAACAAAATAAAATAAGTGGTGTAGTTGGGTTTATTTTTAGCAAAATAGGTTGCCAAATTCATAATCATACTCACCCCACTGGCATTGTCGCTAGCCCCTGGAAACATGGCTTCCCCTTGCATTCCAAGATGATCGTAGTGGGCAGAGTACACAATGAAACTGTCGGTTTTTTTCCCTTTAATGGAGGCAATAATATTTTTGCAAGTAAAGCTTTCTATCCATTGGTGGCTTGCCTCAATTTCTAATTGCTCTTTGTTTTGAATGACGCTGTCTATAAAAATTAGGGAGTTAAAATCATCTAGCTCCGTATTGATGGTGTGCGTTAATTTTTTTTCTTCGGTAAAAATAATGAGTTTAGGTAAGTGCGCATATGCTTTGCAACTGTCGATTACATGCGATTGTCGAGCAGATGAATATCGAACGACCAAAGCCTCTTGATCGGCAAAACCCATTTTTATTTTTTTCATCAACAGTATTTTCTCTATACTGTCTTTAAAATTAAAATGCACTAATTGAAAGTTGCCTTTTATATTTCCAGCACCTGCATCTATCAAAAAAGATTCTCCTACGGAAATTGCTTGATGATCTATTTTACATTTTATCGCGTAAGGATGTGTATTTACAGAAAAAGAATACGATTGTATGGATGGATGTTTAATTTTATTTTTTTTAAATTCTTTGACCAAAAAATCAGCAGCTTTATTAACTCCATTATGAACATATCCTCTGCCTGCAAATTCGTTGGAGCAAAGTTTTGCAGTTAAATATTGAGCATAAGGCAATGGCTGCGCAAACAGGGAAGTAGCCCATGCAATCGCTGTTAAAAATAAAATAAACGATTTCATTGTATTTTTATTTTACAGACATTCCTAAATGAAACATCGTAAAAGACAATACATCGGCCCATTCATCTATTTGTTTTGAGGTAGGTTTTCCGGCACCATGTCCTGCTTGTGTATCAATTCGAATAACGATTGGGTTGGCTCCTTCAAAGGTGTTCACTTCTTGCAAGGCCGCTGCAAACTTAAACGAATGAGCAGGCACTACTCGGTCATCATGATCGGCAGTAGTTATTAAAGTGCATGGATACATAACATTTTCTTTTATGTTGTGTAACGGCGAATATTTGATTAAATAATTAAATTCTTTTTCTTTATCGCTGCTGCCGTACTCTACAGCCCAACCCCAACCTACGGTAAATTTATGATAACGCAACATATCCAAAACGCCAACTCCAGGCAAGGCTACTTTAAATAATTCGGGTCGTTGCGTCATGCAAGCACCCACTAATAAACCTCCATTGCTTCTACCATGAATGGCTAATTTGTCGTTGGTCGTAATGCCTTGTTTAATTAAATATTCGGCAGCACCAATAAAATCATCAAAAACATTTTGCTTATTGGCAAGCATGCCTCCTTGATGCCATTTTTCGCCAAACTCACTTCCACCTCTTAAATTTACAACCACATAAGCACCGCCTTGTTGCACAAAATAACTGGTAGGAATACTAAAGGTAGGGGTTAATGAAATATTGAATCCGCCATATCCATATAACAAAACAGGCATTGGCGATTCGCCCAAAGGCATATCTTTTCTGTGATAAACAAACATGGGTACTTTTGTTCCGTCTTTACTTGTAAACCACAATTGCTCCACCACAGTATTGTCTAAACTTGTTTTCACTTCTGAGTTTTTAAACACCTTGCTTTCTCCAGTGGTTAAATCATATTTATAAATTGTGGGAGGACTGTTGTAAGAGGTATACGTATAAAATGTATGGTTGTCTTTTGGACTGCCTCCAAAACCAGTAACGGTTCCTAAGCCAGGCAGTTTCAATGTTTTTTCAAACTTCCCATCAACGGTGTACACATCAATTTTAGAGCATGCTTTTTCTAAATAGCTGCAAAATAATTTATTTCCTACACGACTTACGGCATCTAATTTTTCTGTTTTTTCGGCAATAAAAGGAATCCATTTTTTTCGGCTGGAATTATTAGGATCTACCAAAACTAATTGATAATTGGGTGCATTGGCATTGGTATATATTAAAAATTTGTCATTAATAACATCAATAAAATCTTGATTAATATCAAACCCTTTGCTCAATAATTTGAACGCTTGTTGGTCTTTATTTTTCAAATCCCAATAATACAATTCACTGCCATCGGTTCCTTCACTCACGCTCATCATCAACCAGCGCTCATCATCACTA
Organism: Chitinophagaceae bacterium; assembly: GCA_044353665.1. GTDB lineage: Bacteria > Bacteroidota > Bacteroidia > Chitinophagales > Chitinophagaceae > OLB11. Next base: position 11,478 of record JBILBN010000033.1, read on the forward strand.
ATGCCTACTCCTTTGTATCTAAGCGGATTTAATTTGTCTTCATAAATTAATTTATCTTGGCTTTGTTTCGTACCGATTGTATGAAAAAATATTTTTTGATATTCAGTTTTAGCCGAAAACTTTTGAGCATCGTTTTGAGGTTTATCATAACCGCTGTAATAAAAACCTTCATCTCCAACCCAAGCAATGCCCGAAAATTTAGTATATTCAATCTTGTCTGCAATTATTTTTTTAGTTGCCACATCCATCACATAAATATCTTGCCAATCGCTTCCTGCATTGGAAACCGCATAGGCACACCTTTTTTGTCTTTTTGAAAGTTCCACAGCCCCCAACGAAGAAGTTCCATTTTCGTTTAACTTATTGGGATCAATAAAAACAGTGGGCGTTCCTTTAGTTCCTCTTTGAATATAGAGTACACTTTGATTTTGCAAACCATCATTTTTATAAAACAAATAATAATAACCTTCCTTTGAGGGGCTGCTGTATTTTGCATAATTCCACAAATTGGTCAAATCTTGCTTTACGGTTTCTCTATACGGGATTTTATTTAATACACTTTCGGTGTAGGCATTTTGTTCTTTAACCCAACTTTTGGTTACTTCTGCATGATCGTTTTCGAGCCAACGGTATTGATCTTTTATGGTTTTACCAAAATACTCATCTTGAATTTCTTCTTTATAAGATATTGGCATTACTGTTTGAGCATTTGCTAAATTTGTGATCATCATTAAAAGGGCAAATTGTATTTTTTTCATTTTATAAAAACTAAATATTATTTTGTAAATATATATTAACCGAAGTAAAAGTAGTAAAGTGACTTATACTTATGAAGAGATTAGATCATTTTATTTCTTTTTATTAAATAAGCGTGCAATACTTTATGAAATCCTTCATTAATGTCGGCATCAATAATATCAATGCCAAATTGCCCACATTTTAAACTCAATTGCTTACGATAGGTACTCATTTGTTCAATATAAGTATCTTTCAATTGAGTCGAATTCATTTTTAAGGTTTCACCCGATTCTAAATCGATAAATTCATAAGGTCTGTTTTCAAATTCAAAATCGACTTCATATTTTTTATCTTGCACGTGAAATAAAATCACTTCATGTTTGTTGTATTTTAAATGTTGCAGTGCATCAAATATTTCATCTGTTTCCGAAACTTTATCAAGCATATCACTAAAAATAATAACCAATGAACGTTTATGAATATTTTCTGCAATTTGATGTAAAATTTTTGATGCCGAAGTAGCTTGATTGGGAGTATTCGCTTTGGCTAATTTCTCTAATTCGGTCATCAACATTTTTTGATGAACCATATTGCTTTTACATTTTGTGTGAAATTTTAAATCTGTATCAAAAATGGAAAGACCCGAAGCATCTAATTGTTTTTTTAAGATTGTCGCAATTGAAGCAGCCGCTAAACAAGAAAATTGCAATTTATTAGCCACCTGACTATCTTGAGGAAAAAGCATTGAGGAAGAACTATCAATCACTAATTGGCAACGCAGGTTAGTTTCCTCTTCATATTTTTTAATAAATAATTTGTCAGACCTTCCAAATACTTTCCAGTCAATGTGTTTGAGGTTATCGCCAGAATTATAAAGCCTATGTTCAGCAAATTCAACAGAAAAACCATGAAAAGGGCTTTTATGTAAGCCGATGATAAACCCTTCTACCACTTGTTTTGCAAGCAATTCGATGTTATCTAACTGTTGTTGTAATTGCATGTTTTAAAAATAATTGGTAAATTTATTCTATATAGTTGTGTTGAAAAAATAAGTTTTGTTATATTTGACTGAATTTTTAACAAGCATGAAGAATATTTTACGCATAATTGCTGTTTTGTCTACCCTTTTAATAGGGTCTTGTACGCAAGAATACACTTGCCAGTGCGTAGTAAAATATACAGGCACACCGCCGGGCATTACAGACAGTGCATTGCATGAATTTGCTATTAGAGATACAAAAAAAGAAGCTAAGTCTAAATGTGAGGCAAACTCAACAACTACTTCACAAGACAATGTGACGATGACGGAAAAATGTAGATTATATTAAACCATAAAAATAAATACGAAAATGACTGTCTGAAATGGCAGTCATTTTTTTTATAATGCATTCTGTTACTTGTCGTATCTTGGATTAATGCTAAATATGTTTAGGTTCAATTTTCGATTTTCTATTAATCTGCCATTTTTTTCGATTATCTAATAAGTTTACTAAAATTGTTACTATTTCTAAACAAATAATAATAACAATTGCTATAACTTTGCCAACCTATGTCAGACGAAATTCTTCATGAATGTGGGATTGCTTATTTACGATTACGCAAACCCTTAGAATATTATCATCAGCAATACGGCACTGCTTTTTGGGGCTTAAATAAGCTTTATTTAATGATGGAAAAACAGCACAACAGAGGTCAAGACGGTGCTGGAATTGCCACAGTTAAACTCAATATGCCCGATGGTCATCCTTTTATGAAGCGAATTAGAAGCAATGTGACTCAGAGTATTGCCGATATTTTCAAAAAAGTGCAAAATGAAATTGAAGAAGTGGAACGACTTCGCCCTGACATAAGAAATTACCCTAATTTGCTTAAAGGTTATTTAAGTTATATGGGTGAGGTTATGATTGGGCACCTCCGTTACGGAACACAAGGGAAAAACAATATTGAAAATTGTCATCCTTTTGTGAAAGGTGATGTGAGTCCGTTGAAAAGTATTGCATTGGCTGGAAATTTTAATTTAGTAAACACCAAAGAGTTATTTGCTTTTGTAAACAAACAAGAAGATACAAACATTGATAATTGCGAAAGCGATTTAAGTGCCATGTTAGAAGTGATTCATTTCTTTTTAAAAGAAGCCGTAGAAAATGATGCAAAACATATTAATTGGGTAGATATTTTAACTAAAGCAACCAACTTATTTGATGGAGGTTTTGTGGTAGAAGGATTGTGTGGCAATGGCGATAGTTTTGTATTGAGAGACAAGCATGGCATTCGTCCTGCATATTATTATATTGATGAGGAAACCATTGCAGTAGCTTCTGAAAGACCCGTTTTAATGACCGCTTTTAAAACCACCATTGACAACATTAAAGAATTGCCTGCTGGTCATGCCTTAATTGTAAAGGCAGACGGAAGTTATTCCTTAGAGCGCATCATGGAAGAAACCGAGAAGAAAGCATGTAGTTTTGAACGCATTTATTTTTCACGTGGGAGTGATGCCGAAATTTATAACGAGCGTAAACAATTGGGTCGAGTTCTTTCCGAAAAAGTATTAAAATCAATTAATCATGATTTAAGAAATACGATTTTTTCATTTATACCTAACACAGCCGAAGTGGCATTTTATGGTTTAATAAAAGGAGCCGAAGCGTATTTGAATGAAATCAAAGTACAACGCATTCAAAGTTGGGATAAAAATTTCGATGAAGAAAAGCTTCGTGAGATGATTGAGCGTAGAGTTCGCATTGAAAAAATTGCCATCAAAGATGTAAAAATGAGAACCTTTATTACCGAAGAAAGTGCTCGTAATGAAATGGTACAACACGTTTATGACATCACTTATGGAACCGTTCGTGCTGGCATTGATAGCTTGGTAATTATTGATGATTCTATTGTTAGAGGAACAACGCTTCGTGAAAGTATTATTCGAATGTTGGATCGTTTAGGACCGAAAAAAATTACGGTCGTATCAAGTGCACCACAAATTCGTTATCCAGATTGTTATGGAATTGACATGAGTAAAATGGGTGATTTTATAGCGTTTCAAGCAACTGTAGAATTATTGAAAGATAACAATAAACAACATTTGTTGACTGATGTGTATTCAGAATGTTTACAAGCACAAAAATCAAATAAATTGACTTCTGAAAATTTTGTAAAGAGAATTTACAAACAATTTTCGGTAGATGAAATTAGTTTGAAAATAGCATACATGTTAAGACCCGAAGACGTTCATGCAGAAGTAGATTTAATTTATCAAAGCATTGAAGATTTGCACAGCGCTTGTCCTAACAATACAGGCGATTGGTATTTTACTGGCGACTACCCTACTCCTGGTGGAAATGCTGTAGTCAATAAAGCGTTCATGAATTATATGGAAGGTAAAGATGGAAGAGGATATTAATAATGATTAATTTTTAATGATTAGTTCTATTTAAGTCGAATATTTAACAACCGTAACGAGTTTGCGACGAAGGAAGCAATCCCTCTTTATTTTAAAAAGAAATAAAATGACTGACAAATTAAAACAACTCACTTTAGCATTAGAAAAACACATTGAGCAATTTGAAATGTCAGATGCTGTTTCAAGAAAATTTTAAACTATATGCAATGTGATTTGTGATTCAAATTTTCACATTTCGTGAAGAAATAATTAAGAGTCTTAATTCATTAAATAAACATCAATTGCTCATCAAAAGTTTCTGGTTTTTTATAAGGATAGGTATCTACAATGTATTGAAGCGTTTCTTGAATATTATTTGCTTGAATTTTAATATCACTTCTTAAATCGTTATACCATAGTGCAATTTTAGAAGCAAATGTTTCATCTATATTTTCTAAAACAGTAACGCCCATTTTTTGCAAAGCAGCCGAATTACATTGTTGTTCATAATGATCCTTAATAGGAATACTCATTAATTTTTTTCCTAAATAAAGCGCTTCTGATGGAGTTTCAAAACCACCACCTGTAATCAAACCATGGCAAGACAATAAACTTTCATTAAACAATTTTTGAAAAATTGGGAAGTAGGTAATATTCCCTTCTGTATAGCTGTTTTTCACTGATGATAAAAACCAATGAAAATGAATATCTGGTAATTGATTAAAGGATTCTTTTAAACACTCTTCTTGAAATGCAGGCAAATAAACAGTTACATGCTTTTTGTCTTTTACTTCTTGATGCATCATTTCTTCCTTTATTACTGGAGAAAATATATAATCATCATAGTTTTGAAAATGCAATCCAACATAATTGGTTGATTGTGCAAAGTTTTTTAATACTAATTCACCCATCATACTTTTTTTATCTGGTCTAGGGGTTTGATTACTTTGAAAACTAGCTTGGTGTCCAAATTGAACCGAATTCTTTTTTTGAATTTTACAAGCTAATGCAGTAATGCAATCAAAATCATTGATAATAATATCATAATTTTTTATGGGCAAATCACTGGCTTCTTTTATGATGCTAATTGGTTTTGTGTTTTTAACAATGTCCCAATAATTCAGTCCACCGCATTTGCTATAATATAAACTCAATCCTTTACTTTTATATCGTATAGGAAAAGGAACATCAATATCAGAATTGTTTCCACTCACAAAAACATCTACATCACCTAGTTTTTGTAAATGAGGATACAATTGTGCAGCTCTGCTTAAATGCCCATTGCCTGTGGCTTGTACAGCATAAAATATTTTCATACAATTATTTGTTTCTAAAATTATTAAGACATTACTAAAATCTTATTCATCAATTCGTTCATATTTAAAACCGGTTCTTCTTCTATTTCCTGCTGTTCTTGTATTGCTAATTTTTCTTCATATTGATAAATCGTCCAACTTTTATCTACATATTCTAAAGCGGTTAAATTTTCAACCCAATCACCACTGTTTAAATAATTTACACTCCCCTTTTCGGTTTCTACAATTCTATTTTGTTGTTTATGTATATGTCCACAAATCACATAATCAAATTTTTTATCTATCGCAATTTCTGCTGCTGTAGTTTCAAAATTATTAATCCAAGACACTGCTTTTTTCACACTATTTTTTACTTTTTTAGAAAAACTCATTTTCTCTTTTCCCATTTTTTCTAAACACCAATTTATCATTCTATTTAAAAGAATAATTAAATCATAACTTTTACCTCCAATTTTAGCTAAAAATTTTGCAGAGCCATTCGTAGTACTGTCAAAAATATCTCCATGAAAAACCCATGCTTTTTTTTCGTCAATTTCTAAAATATATTTATCTACTAAATGTAAATTTCCAAAAGACAAGTCCGTGTATTTACGAAGGATATCATCATGGTTTCCTGTAATATAAATTACTTCAACCCCTTGGTTCGCCATCTTCATGATTCTACGTAGCACATTCATGTGTGCTTTTGGAAAATAACTTTTACTGAAATTCCAAATATCAATTATATCTCCGTTTAAAATTAATTTTTGAGGATTGATCGATTTAAGATAGGTCAAGAGTTCTTTAGCGTGGCAACCATATGTACCTAAATGCACATCACTAATTATTACTACATCTAATGTTCTTTTTGAGCTCATTATATTATAGCACAAAGATGAACATCAAATATGAACTAATTGTAACTTAAAGTTTACCTAATTATTAAATGTAGAATTTATATCCATCTCAAAAAATTACTCCAATTTCTCCGAACCTCTTTTGAAAGCGCTTCATTCTCATTCAATGATTATGCCTATCTAGAAATCATTTATTTTAAATTTTGTTACCATTCTTCTGAATATATTCTATCCTTTATCTGATTTCCAAATTAAAGAAGCAGCACCTAAAATAGCCGCATCACTTTCTTTTAATTCGGAGGATAATAATTTCACTTTACCTTGGTAAATTTTCAAGAGATTTTCTTCCATGTATTTTTGAGTTGGTTCAAAAATAATTTTACCTGCCTGAGCTAAACCGCCGAATAAAATAATAGCTTCTGGACTTGTAATTGCTATCGCATCGGCTAAACTTTGTCCTAATATCTTTCCTGTAAACTCAAAAATAGCTAATGCAATTTCATCTCCTATTACAGCAGCTTCATAAATATCTTTTGAGGTAATTTTTTCGATATTTCTTAATGTACTTTCAATAGTTTTTATTTGCAAAAATTCATGAGCTGTTCGCACAATTCCTGTTGCAGATGTGTAGGTTTCTAAACAACCTTTTCTTCCACATCCACACAATCTACCATCTCTTACAGCAATTACATGACCGAGTTCTCCAGCAAAACCATCGTTCCCATAAATTATTTTTCCGTTGGCAACGAAGCCACTACCCACTCCTGTACCAAGGGTTACCATTATAAAATCATTCATGCCTTTTGCAGCACCATACATCATTTCGCCTATCGCTGCTGCATTGGCATCATTGGTAACCGTTGTCTCTAAATTAAATTTTTCTTTGAATAATTTTGCTAATGGAATGATTTCACCCCAATTTAAATTAGGCGCAAATTCGATAGTTCCTTGATAATAATTTCCGTTTGGAGCTCCAATTCCTATCCCTTTAAATTCATTGATTCCTAATTTTAATATTTGTGGTAAAAGCAATTGATAACTTGTTTCTACAAATTCTTCTATTCTTGGGAAATTAGTCGTTGACAATTTAGACTCAAACAAAATATTTCCCATTTTGTCAACAATACCTATAACCGAATTTGTTCCGCCAATGTCTATGCCAATGCTATATTGCATATAATAAATTAAATGATTTTACGAATAAAAATTAATGTCCTGTTGGTGTATTCGCATCATAATCGATACCTTGTTTTTGTAAAATATTTTTAACTTTAAAACCATACCATGCTAAAAATAAAAAGCAAACTACAGCTACCCAATAGGATTGTTGAATTCCAATTGCATCAGATAATTTTCCTTGTAAAGGTGGGATAATTGCACCTCCAACAATCATCATAATTAATAAAGAAGACCCTTGTGTGGTATATTTCCCTAACCCTGCAATGGCTAAATTGAAAATACAAGGCCACATTACACTACAAAATAAACCTGCACTCATAAATGAATAAAGGGCTATATCGCCAGTTGTAAATAATCCAACTAACATCATCATCGTTGCTGATAATCCAAATAAAATAAGGGTTTTAGCTGGTTTGTCTTGTGCTAAAAAATTAGCAATAATAAATAACACAATCCATATTCCATAAATATACAAATCGCTCACATCTCCTTCTTTTATGAAATTAAAAAACAACACGACTGCAAATGCAATAAATGGGACAATTATATTTAATAATTTTTTAGTTGTTTCACTGAAGTTGAAAACACTCATTGAGCCTGTCCATCTACCAATCATTAAACTTCCCCAATATAATGAAATGTATTTTGCAATTTGAGTGTGATCAATTCCTTTAATTGCTTTATTTTCTAGCAATGCCCCTAAATTACTACCTACCGCAACCTCTACACCTACATACACAAAAATAGCAACCATTCCTAATACCAGTTGAGGATATTGTAATGCGCCCAAACTTTTTTCTTGGTCTTCTTCATTTTTGGGTGATGGTAATTTTGAATATGCAAGAAAAACGGCTAAAGCCAATAACACAATACTTAAAATGATAAATGGTGTTTTTAAATTTTCGATACCAATATCTACAACAGCTTCTGAACGAGCAGAGCCAAATAAAGCAAATCCAAATATTACTGGCCCTAATGAAGTTCCAAGTGAATTGATACTGCCTGCTAAATTTAATCGAAATGAACCTTTTGCTGGATCTCCTAAATTAATGACAAAAGGATTTGCAACAATTTGTAATAATGAAAATCCAAATGCAATGACAAACAAGCCAATTAAAAAAAACATATATTGATTATATGAAACTGCCGGCACAAAAAGCAAAGCACCAATTGCCGAAATGATTAATCCTAAAACCAACCCTTTTTTCATTCCATATTTATTAAAAGGATCTCCAAAAGCTCTACTAATTAAAAAATAAATTAGAGACCCCACTCCATATGCTAAAAAGAATGCAGTATCCACTAACTGAGATTGAAATTGAGATAAAGTAAAATGTTTTTTTAACATCGGAATTAATACCCCATTACTTGCTGCCACAAATCCCCAAAAAAAGAAAACTGAAATAATGGTAGCCAATGCCGAATTATTTGATACTGATTTTTGTTGTTCCATATTATTTATTTAAACTATAAATATATAGACAAATATTGACGGTTCAAAACATGGCTTGTTTTAATACTATTTTTTTAATGAAATATTCTCCAAAAGGTAAGTATGATAAATCATTTACTTAAAAAATATACATGTCTTATTCTGAAATAAACTCATACAAGATTCCCGAATAACTGGGTAGGAAGCCGAACAAAGTCTGTGTAGTTGACGGGAGCGTCGCAATTTCGATACACGAAGAAAAAGGCCTCGACCTCCAAAAAATACTGCTTTTAAAAATTTGTGATTCGTAAAAAAATAGCTTGTAATTTAGCAATCGCTTCATGTTACTATTAAAATCGATTTCGATACCCTATAAAGCTGTTGCGCCTTCGAATGTTTGGCAGCAGAAATTTGCTTTACACAAAGGCTTTGTGATGCTCATTAATGTGGCTTCTGGCAATGGAAAAAGCAGTTTGATACAAACAATTTATGGTTTGAATAATATATTTGATGGCGATATTTAATTTCATGACAAATTCATGTAGAAATAAGTCCTTTGTTGGCTTGGCAAATAATTGCTTTTGCGATTGCCATCTTCGTGCTTATTTTTGTAATGTTAAAAAAGAAGGTTCAACAAGCAATTCATTCTGTAATTTAATTTGGCAAAGATAGAAAACGATATAACCCTTGACGAAGTGCAAAAAATTGTGCAGGAAAAATCTGCATGGAAAATTGTGAATTCGTTGATCGATAAAAAACTCGTAAGCGTATACGAAAACTTATACGAAAACTATAAACCTAAAAAAGAAAATTTTGTTTTTTTAGTTGAAGAATTTCAGCCAGAAGAGAAATTAAAAACACTTTTTGATACACTTGAAAAAGCACCCAAGCAATTGCATCTTTTGTTGACTTATTTACATTTGGTAAAAACAGAAAAAAATGTGTTACAAGCCGATTTATTGAAACATGCAAATGCAGCACAACCACAATTAAAAGCTTTGTGTGAGAAAGGTATTTTTGAAGTGAAGAAGTTGGAAGTTGACAGACTGCAAACTGAATATAAAGGAGAGTTAATAGAAAATGTGCTGAGTGATATTCAGCAAAAAGCATACGATGAAATTCAAGTTGGCTTTGCCGAAAAGAAACCTGTTTTGCTGAAAGGAATTACAGGAAGTGGCAAAACGCATATTTATTTTCAGCTAATAAAAGAATGCATTCAACAAGGCAAACAAGCGTTGTATTTGTTGCCCGAAATTGCATTAACAACACAAATTATTCGAAAACTAAGAGCTACGTTTGGCGATAAAATTGGTATTTATCATTCTCGTTTTAGCAACAACGAACGGGTGGAAGTTTGGCAAAAAATTCAACATCAACAATATGATGTAGTCATTGGTGCACGATCTGCACTCATGTTGCCATTTGCTAATTTAGGATTAATTATTGTAGATGAAGAGCATGACACTTCCTACAAACAACAAGACCCTGCACCACGATATCATGCAAGAGATTCCGCTATTTATTTAGCATTTCAATCGAGTGCTAATATTGTATTGGGAAGTGCTACACCTTCGGTAGAAAGCTATTATAATGCCAAACAAAATAAATATAAATTAGTAGAGTTGGTGGCTCGTTTTGGAGAAGGGAAATTGCCTATTATTCATTTCATTGATTCAAAAAAAGAGCAAATTGAAAAACGAATGAAAGGTATATTTTCGCAAACGTTAATTGATGAAATTCAAAAAACCATTCAAGCGAAAAAGCAAGTCATTTTATTTCAAAACAGAAGAGGTTATTCGCCATTTTTGCTATGCACCACTTGTGGTTGGGTTCCTCAATGTAAATATTGCGATGTGTCGCTCACTTATCATAAAATGACAGACCAATTGCATTGTCATTATTGTGGATCTAAATCACCCATCATAAAAATATGTTTGGCTTGTGGTGGCAATCGAATTTTGGCAAAAAGTTTTGGCACCGAAAAAATTGAAGAAGAAATAAAACAACAATTTCCGAATGCCCGAGTGCAGCGATTTGATTGGGATGCGATGCGCACTAAAAATAAATACCAAGAAATTATTCGCTTGTTTGAAAAGCAAGAAATAGACATTTTAGTAGGTACGCAAATGGTAGTGAAAGGATTAGACTTTGAACATGTAAACTTAGTAGGTGTACTAAGTGCAGATAGTCTTTTATCTTATCCTGATTTTAGAGTGAATGAACGAGTGTTTCAATTATTAGAGCAGGTATCAGGCAGAGCAGGAAGAAAAGATGGAGATGGCAATGTATACATTCAAGCTTACAAAGTAAATAACCCTACCTTACTAAAAGTGCAACAACATGATTTTGAAAATTTCTTTTTAGAAGAATTGGAAGGTCGAAAAGATTTTCAATATCCGCCTTTTACCCGTTTAATAAAAATAACATTGAAACATCGTGATCAAAAAACAGTTTTAGAGGCAGCACAAAAACTAGGACTTGATTTGGCAGATCTTCCTAAAACCATTTTATTTGGACCTGCAGAACCTCCAATTGCTCGTGTGCGTAATCATTTTATTCAAGAAATTTTATTAAAAATAAACAGAGATTCTGAACACGTGAAACAAATAAAATCATGCTTAAAAGAAAAAATATCGATGCTCAACATCACCAAGAATTTTTCGACAGTGAATGTGCAAGTGGATGTAGATCCTTTTTAAAATAAGAGTTTATTGCAATTTTGCAAACCTAAGTGAAGCATTCAATTTGGTCTACAATAAAAAAGAGTTCTGTTAAGAACCCTTTACATTATTTTTTCTATTACCCATGAATCCAACTGAATTTCAATTCTCTTTCAGGAATAATCATACGTTCTGCAATTTTTGTTAATCGATCAGGCAATTTCATTACATAATCTCTTGCTTTTTCACCATTTTCTTGAAGGTTTGTTAAGCTGTCAATTTTCCATTCGTCAATTAATTCTTTCATGATATTAACATAATCAACAGATGTATAAACGCCTAAACGTTGAGCGGCATCAGAGAAATTGGCAAATGTATTTACACTTTCTCCAATTTCACGAAGGGCTTGTGCTGGCATCACAATTTTTTTACGCATCATATCTTCAAAAGCCAACATCATTTCATTGGTATCTAATTCAAATATTCTACCGATGAAGGTTTTATAAGCTGTTGCATGACGTGCTTCGTCGGCTGCTACCATTCCACAAATTTTTGACAAAATGACATTGCCACTTTTCTTTGATAATGTGGCAACTCTTCGATGAGAAATATTGGTTGCTAATTCCTGAAAGCTCGTGTACATAAATGTTCTGTATGGATCATTATCTGTTTCTAAACTAAACCCATCAGCAATTAAAAATTGTGTTGAGGCCTCAAATTGTTTCATGTCAATGCGCCCACACAAATATAAATAGCGATTTAAAATATCACCATGTCTGTTCTCTTCAGCAGTCCATTTACGAATCCATTGCATCCAGCCTCCAAATGGATTTTCACGCACTCCTTTTAATCCACTTAACCAAGTTTCATAAGTAGGCAAGGCTTCCTCTGTTATGGTATCTCCTACTAAAACAGCTAATAAATCGTAATCCATATTGGATGCTTGTCCTTGCAATGTTTTGATATCCTCAAAAAAAGATTCTGAATTGGAAACAGGCAATAAATCACTTGGTTGCCAATTGGTTTCCACAGGACTTAAATAATTTAATCCTGTTGTTTCTACTTCCTTTTCTAAAAATAACATCACTTCGTTTCGTGATGGAGATAATGCTTGATTCATATTTCTAATAATGACTAATGTCAGGTGTCGGATGACCGTTTTTTTTAATATTTTAATAAGTTGTTTTCGAGACATCTGACATCAGACATCTGACAACTTTTATTTACTCATTTCGGCAAAATATTTGTGAAAATAAGGAATGGTTTCTATTCCTTTATAATAGTTTGCCACATCAAATTTTTCATTTGGTGAATGAATATTGTCATTGTCTAAACCAAAACCCATCAACACGGTTTTTAATCCCAATGTTTTTTCAAATAAAGCAATAATTGGTATGCTTCCTCCACCTCTTGTAGGTATTGGGTCTTTCCCAAATGTTGTAGCAATGGCTTTTTCTGCTGCTTTGTAGGCAATAGAATCTGTTGGAGTAACTACAGGTTCACCACCATGATGTTCTGTAACAGTTACTTTCACATAGTTTGGAGCAATTTTATTAAAATGAGCTGTAAACAACTCTGCAATTTCATGTGAATTTTGATTTGGAACCAAACGCATCGAAATTTTTGCATTTGCTTTTGAAGGCAATACCGTTTTTGCACCTTCTCCGATATATCCTCCCCAAATTCCGTTTAACTCTAATGTTGGGCGAACGCCTGTTCTTTCTAACGCAGTATACCCTTTTTCTCCCCAATCTTCTTTAACACCTAATTCATCTTTATATTCTTGCAAATTAAACGGTGCTTTGTTTAATGCAATTCTTTCTACTTCTGTTAGTGCAACTACTTTATCATAAAAACCTTGCACCGTAATATGGTTATTTTCATCGTGCAAACTAGCAATCATTTTACTTAAAATAGTAATCGGATTGGCTACTGCACCACCATAAACTCCAGAGTGTAAATCCCTGTTTGGCCCTACAATTTCTACTTCCATGTAAGCTAATCCACGAAGTCCAGTTTCAATGCTCGGATGCTCCATGCTAATCATTGAGGTATCCGACACCAACACAACATCTGCTTTTAATTGTTCTTTATAATCTTCTAAAAATTTACCTAAATGAGTACTTCCTACTTCTTCTTCTCCTTCAATAATAAATTTTACATTGCACTGTAACGTGTTTGTCGCATTCATTATTTCCAAAGCTTTCACATGCATGTACATTTGACCTTTATCGTCACAAGCTCCACGTGCGTATATTTTTCCATCAATAACCACAGGATCAAAAGGACCATTCGTCCACAACTCAATAGGATCAGCTGGCTGAACATCGTAATGACCATAGGTTAGTATGGTTGGTAAAGATGCATCTACAAACTTTTGACCAAAAACAATTGGATGCCCAGCTGTTTCACAAATTTCAACTGTATCGCAACCTGCTTTTAGCAAAGATTGTTTAACTACTTCTGCACATTTTGCAGTATCTGCATGATGACTTTCTTGTGCACTTACAGAAGGAATACGTAACAACTCTTTTAACTCTTCTAAAAATTGTTCTTTATGAATATGTTGATAATCAGACCAAACTTGCATGAAATATTTGTTTTATTTAAATAAGGAGCGTAAATATATATCATTTTTTCTTTTGATATTTGCAATTCATGATTAATATACAGAAAGCGAACAAAAATCATATAAATGCAATCATAAAATTGGCTACAGAAACATGGCAGGCTACCTATTGCAACATTATATCACAAGAACAAATTGATTATATGCTAAATCTATTTTATAGCCAAAAAGGGATTGAGCAACAAATAAATGATGCTGCCAATCATTTTTTAGTTGCTATAGAAAAAGATGTCTTAGTGGGCTATTGCCATTGTTTTGAAAAAAAAGGGCATTTTTATATCAGCAAAATATATGTTCACCCCTCGACACAAGGAAAAGGAATTGGTCAATTGTTATTAAACACCCTCGAAAAGCAAGCTACCGATTTGAATTTTTCAATAATAGAACTTAACGTGAACAGAAACAATCCTGCAAAAGATTTTTACCTAAAAAATGGATTTATAATTATTGAAACAATAGATATTGCATTGGATAAATTTTGGCTAAATGATTACATCATGCAAAAAGAAATTTAATAATTTAACAATACCAATTTTCGTTTTCTTCTCCTATTTTTACAAATTGAAAAAATGAATATAACAACATGAAATATACATATTACGGACACGCTTGTTTCAGCATCGAAATCAATAATACCACGCTCTTATTTGATCCTTTTATTTCAGGAAACGAACTTGCTAAAGACATTCTTCTTGACGAAATTAAAGCGGACTACATTTTACTTTCGCACGCACATACCGACCACATATTAGATTGCGAAGCCATTGCATTTCGCTCAGGAGCGAAGGTAATTTGTGCTTGGGAAATTCATGAATGGTTAAACACAAAAGGTGTAACCAATACCCATCCAATGAACATAGGTGGCAAATGGACCTTTGACGAATTTACGGTAAAATGTGTGGTAGCACAACACAGCAGTAGCCTGCCCGATGGCAGTTATGGAGGCAATCCAATGGGCTTTATTATTTATGCAAACAAAGAAAATTTTTACTACAGTGGAGATACAGCCCTTACCCTCGACATGCAATTAATTACTCGTTGGGCAAACCTAAAATTTGCGATACTTCCTATTGGCGATAACTTCACGATGGGTGTTGATGATGCAATTATGGCTGCCGAATTTGTAGATGCTAAAAAAGTGATTGGGGTGCATTATAATACATTTGGATTTATAAAAATTGATACCAATGATGCCATTAATTCCTTTAAAGAACACGACATTGAATTGGTTTTACCTAGTATTGGTCAGAGTATAGAGTTATAATTAAAAGGCCTCAGCTGTATAACTAGATCAATCCTTCATCAGCAAAACTAAAGTATTGATTATGCCCAACAATGACATGATCGAGGAGTTCAAATTCGAGAAATTTTCCAGCTTCTTTCATTCGTTGTGTCAATAATTTATCGGCTTGGCTGGGTGTGAGGTTGCCCGATGGATGGTTGTGTGCCAATACAATTTTGGTGGTACCATTTATTTCTAAAGCACGTTTAAAAATTACGCGTGCATCAACCATGGTAGCTGTCATGCCACCTTCGCTCATTTTTTCGACAGCTAAAACTGCATTGTTATTGCTTAAATACATTACATAAAATTGCTCTACTACAATATCTAAAAAATAGGTCACTAAAATTTCGTAAGACGATTTTGAATTTGAAATTCGAGGGCGTTCCAAAGCTTGAGATAACTGACGGCGTTTGCCTATTTCTAAAGCAGCAACAATGGTGACGGCTTTTTTTTCTCCAATGCCTTTAATTTTTTTGAAGTCGGCTAACGAAAATTTGCTGAGTTCTAACAAACTTTGATTCCCTTTTTCTAATACGTCTTTGGCAATATCTAACGCACTCCTATTTCGAGAACCGGTGTTTATTAAAATAGTTAGTAATTCGGCGTTGGTGAGTGCATCAGAGCCTTTTGCCACAAGCTTTTCAACAGGCCGCTCGTCAACT
>JBILBN010000034.1:0-27159 GCA_044353665.1 Chitinophagaceae bacterium
CGGTTAAGTTTAACGTAGCTACTGAATCGCAACCGTTTGCACCTGCTTGTGTGTTTGTATACGCACCTGCAGTTGTCAAACTTTGACCATTCCAACTGTAAGGCAATGCTGTTGAACATACTGCCGTGTTTGTTGTCGATGAAGTTGCTTGATTTACCGTTAAGTTTAATGTAGCTATTGAATCGCAACCATTTGCAGCTGTTTGTGAACTTGTGTAAGTTCCTGTAGCTGTCAAACTTTGACCATTCCAACTGTAAGGCAATGATGCTGCACATACTGATTGATTTTCTGTAGATGTAGCTGATTGATTTACCGTTAAGTTTAATGTAGTTACGGAATCACAACCATTTGAACCTGTACGTGTATCTGTGTAAGTACCTGCAGCTGTTAAGCTTTGACCATTCCAAGTATATGGTAATTCACTCGTACATTTTGTTTGATTCACTGTAGCAGCTGTTGGTTGTTTAACCGTTACACTTTGAGAAGCTGAAGCTGTACAACCATTACCACTTGTTGCAGTAACTGTATAAATTGTAGAAACTAAAGGAGTAACCGTTTGGCTTGCACCAGCTAAAGAACCTGGGTTCCAAGCGTATGAACCAGCAGAAGTACCACCAGAAATCGAAACACTGTAATCTTCATACTCACCATAACCTGATAATGCACATGACTCCGTGTTTAAAGATACAGAGTTGTATTTAGTTAAAACCCTCATTCTTGTAGTACCATTTAAAGCACTGTTAGGAACGGTGATAGAACCTGTACCACCTGTTGCAGCTGTTGTTGTATTAAATACACTTTCAGTAGTTTCAAATGTTCCATTTTGGTTATAGTCAATAAAGATTCTTATTGTTTGTGTGTATATTGTACCACCAAAGTCAAATGAGAACGGATGCGTAGTTGTTCCATCAGCTACTAAGTTAGTAGACATCGCTGTGTAATCTGTGTAATCTGTTGGCGCATCACCAGAATTTAAATTAGAGATACTTCCAAACGTGAAGTTTTCTAAATAATCATCTGTAACACCACCACTAGAAACTGTAGGAATACAATAAGGACTTGTTGCCCCACCTGCTGCATTTAATGTAGTAGATGAACCTTCACAAATGCTTGCGTTAGTTACTGAAGCAGATACTACTGGTATAACTTTTACTGTAACAGGTAAAGTTACTGTAGTTGCACAAGCACCTACACCAGGATTTGCAGCCGTTAAAGTATACGTAGTAGTTGAAGTTGGATTAAATGTAACTGAAGTACCAGTTGTATCTGAAACACCTAAAGCAGGAGACCAAGCATAAGTAGCATAATCACCAATTGTAGACGTTACATTAATTGAAGTAGATGTAGAACCATTACAAATAGATGTAGCAGCAGAATCCAATGTTAATGCTGGAGGCGTTGTAATCGTTGCTGCTACTGCAGTACGAGTTCCTTCACACCCAGTAAATATGATTGGATTGTATAAATAGTACTGATAAGAAGGAGTTAATGAGTAATCTAAAGAACAAACACCAGGAATGTTCCAAGTAGATACTGGATGTGTGAATGTACCAGATCTCCATGTATTAGGATTCGTAAATCCAACTGCAGCACTAAATCCAATGTGGTAAACACCTGGAGCTAAGGTAAATCCTAAATTAACGGTTTCACCAATTGATGGAGTTCCAGCGTTTGTAACTGTAGTGTTTCCTGTGTAAGATGCAACTAAAGTTCCAGAACCATTTGTAGATCTTGCTTCAATGGTGTATGGTGTACCAACTGGACTTGATGGATACATTTCTATAGAAGTTAAAGAAATAGGACTAGTAACAGTTAAAATCATAGCCGCACCAGTAATAGATGTAGTTTGGAAACTACCAGCTGATGTATATTGATTCCAAGTATTACCAGAAATAATAGGAAGAGAAACTCCACCTGCTGCAGCAGCAGCATAATAGTTTGTTGTTGCAGCTATTGAAGGTGTTGTATAAGATGTACCTGTTCCTACTGGAGAACCACCAGTTGCAGCAGCATACCAACTGATCGTTTCACCAGGATTTGCTGTAGCAGACAATGTAGTTGTACCACTTCCACAACGAGTATTACCAGTCGTAGAGGCTAATTGAGGATTTGTATAGTTGTATGTTACAACATTTGAATATCCATCTAAACCTGAAGCTGAACAAATAACTTTTAAACGATAATAATTCATACCAACAGTTGCATTACCGATACCTGTGTTAGCAGATACTGGATTTGTTGCACCAGCAATATCTACAATATTTGTAGCGAAACTATCTGTTGAACGTTGCCATTGGTAAGCAATACCTAATCCTGTTCCATAAGAATTTGGAGTAGATGTTAAATTAATAGCACTTGCATTACCACAACCTGAAGCTGAAGAACCAGCAATAGTACCACCAGTTGGAGTACCAGAACAAGCAGGCGTTAATTCAATTCCATAATCATCTAATGATAAGAAATCAGGAGCAGAAGTACTGTTTTTGCATGCAATTGCAAAGTAGTAAGTACCAGTAGTAGAAGGTACTAAATCTCCTTGTAACAATTGATATGTTTGATTGGTAGGTAATATTACTTGCGCACCAGGTACAGTTGTCATAGAATCTGTAACTACACCTCTAATTGGAATTGGAGATGTTGAATAACAAATTTTCAATGTATCCCATGGTGATTGACCATCTGTTACGTAATTCACTTTCACACGATATGACGTTCCAGCAGTTAAATCAACTGGAGGCGCTGTGAAATATTTATAAGTAATAGATGGTGACCAGTTATAGGATATGTAACTTGTACCCGTATTTGCGAACTGATTAAACGTTCCTGCAGGAGCAATTTGATGACGGAAGGTACCAAGTGTTGTACCTATTGTTGGTGTAGCCGTTGATTGATTGGCAATACTCCAACAAGGTGGCAATGTTGCACCTGTACCTGTTTCAAAACTCTCATAATAAGGAGCAAATGCAGTTCCAGCACATGGTGCATATCCTGTGATATACCCAGTATAAGGACTTACACAACCTCCTAAGTCCGCATAAAGGCGAACATAATAGAAAGTACCTGGAGTTAATCCTGTTATGTTGGTTGTTAAACCTGAACCCACACTTACATTATTATACCCTGGTACAATTGCTGTAAATGCAGTGTTTGTAGAAACTTGTACTTTATAATCTACTAAAGCAGTGCTAGAGGCAGACCAAGTTAAGGTAGCACCCGTAGTGGTTTGATTAGAAAGAACTCCAGCGCCTGGTGTTCCAATAACTGTAGAGCATGTTGTAACGTTCATAAACGCAGGAAGAATAGTATTGTACGTAGGACCAGCACAACCACTGTTATTGAATGCATACGTATAATAATCATAACTTGTAGAAGCAACTAAACCAGAAGCAGCAAAATTAAATGCTGTTGTTGTTGTTGCACTTCCTAATGTTGTTCCTAAACCTAAAGTACCTCCATTTAAATACGTAACTCCATCTACTGGATTAGTAGCTACTGAACCAGCTGGATAACGAACAAGTAAATATGCTGTAGGTAAACTAGCAGCAGCTGTAATCGTTCCTGTAAATGAAGTTGATGTTAATAAAGAATAAGATAAAGTTCCTTGGTCTACTGGAGCAGAACATGGTACTAGATTAGCATACGAAAAATTCTCTAAGTATGATGCTGTAGGAATTAACGCACTTCTCAATACTTTTGGAACAGATGCAATAAATACAGAACCTCCTGCAGTACCATCATAAGTACCATTTGGTGTTGCACTGTACACTATTTTTTTAGTAGAGTCTAAATCAGCACCATAGCTTCCTAAACTTACAAAAGAACCTGTAAAGTTTGCAGAACCACTTACGATAGCTGAATTCCAACCCATATTTGCGATGTTAGATACACCACCACCATTTGTACCGGTGATAGAAGGCGTTGGGTTTACTCTTACTACGATAGGACCATTCGCATTTGTAGAAGGATCCACAAAGAAGTTTCTTAATGTATCGCCATAACCTACTGGAAATTGTGTAGTAGTAGAATATGTTTGAGCTGCAGTTCTATTCGCAATAAATACTCTCTCTAATGGACCATTTATATAATTTGATAGATTTGTTGTGTATGTCAAACCACCTGCAGTAGGAGTTCCTATTATAGAACCTATGCGTAAAATGTTTGTAGCATCTGTATTTAATTTTCCTGATACCAACGTAAAAGTTGAACTTGTTGAAATAGGAACATTTAATGTTACTCCACTAGCTGAGCTGTTTTCCATACTCAAAGCTAAGAAAGATGCAGTTACAGAAGCAGGGACAATGTTGTTTCTAAACAAACCAGTACCAGAAATGCTTTGTGCTTTTGTTGAAGCAGATCTAACTGCGCCATTATAGTCAGCTAAATAAAGCGTTGAAGTACTCGTCATTGTACCATTATTGATGATATCACCTTTAATATTTACACCAAAAGATGCTCTAAAGTCACCAGATGCGATACTTAATGTATCTAATCCCATGTCATTAACAGTTAATACATGACGGTTAGTACCACCTAACATATTTACATCTAAAGTTCCAGCTATTGTAAATGTTTTTGCTGCAGAGTTATTGTCTAAATCTACATAAAAACCATTAGTATGTCCACCTGCATCATTTGATAAACCATTACCAAAATGTAAATGCCAATCTGGACCAGAACCATGCGTTACTGAAGTAAGTATTTTAAATGAGTGATCGCCAATTGCTGTTGAAGCGGTAGGATCAACTACGGTAAAATTACCACCTGTTAATTGCAAGGTAGATGTTGTATGACAATACATGTCTACTACGTGACCTAAAACACTTGTTGCTAACGTTCCACTATTAGGATCTATAGTAATATTACCAGCAGATTGTATAAACTGACCATTTACATTAGAACTTAATGCCATTCGGCCATTTACTACTAAATCTCCACCTGAGTTGTTATACGTACCACCATCTATTGAGAATACGCTTGTGTTTACACCAGCTGTACAGCTAGAAACAGTTAAATCTGAACCAGGTAAAGAGTTTAAAGTACCTCCTGCTAAGATTGCTAAAGATTTCGCTACATTACCTGTTGCGTTGATATCAACGGCATGCATAACTAAAACTGAATCAGAACAAAGTGGAGCAGCACCCGTACTCCAAGTTGCAGGGTCTTCCCATGCACCAGCAGCAACTGTTACGTTTGGTAAATCAGCACTCGAAACTCCTAAACGGTAAGTACCTGATAAATTAGCTAAAGGAATTGCTTTACGTTGTGCATTGATATAAACGGTACCAGCTTGGTGTGAACCAGCTGAAGGAGCACCTGTTTTTACGATTCTAGAATTACTATTGGCTGCAAAGTAAAGACCTTGAGCAGAAATAGACATTGTGTAATCAGCAGGACCAGTAATACCTGAAGCGGTTACATCCCAACTTGCATTAGACTCTCTTTCAACTGCATATACACTGTCTAAATAAGAAACAACAGATGTACCGGCAGCGTTGTTAAATTTAACTGAAACAGATCCACCAGTGGTAGAAGCAATTGTTTGACGTAAGAATAAAGAACGAATTTGCGTTCCTGTTGTAAAAGGATACATACCAGCAGAAGACGCATTGGCTGTTGTTGAAAAAGCAGTGATAACTGCACCTGTGTTTATAGTTACAGGCCACCATCTGTTAAACGTACTACCTGCAGTAAATCCACCATTAAACCAAGTTAATGTACCTGGGAATGCAGCTGAAGCACCTAAAGTAAGTGTGCTACTTGTAGTCCCTAAATCAATGTTACCACTCGTCATCGTTAAAAGACTGTTTGCAGTAGTTTGAGCTAATGAACGAGAGAAAGGCATTGACAATGTATTGTTAGCACCAACCGCTACGGTTAAACGTGCAGGACCATTTGTTGCAGGAAATGCAACTGCCTCCATAGAATAAGTACCAGTAGAGTCATATGTTAACGTAGAGTTTGCAGCGTTGTAAGCCAAAGCAGTAGTTGCTCCAGCAAATGTAATTGGAGTGGCTGCTTTTGTAGAAATTCTAAGACCACCTAAAGTTCCATTTCCAAGCGCAAAATTCGCAGCAGGACCTGTTATGGTAATTCCATTTGGATTCGAAATTCTATAGGTAATCGGACCCGTTGGTTGCGTAGCAAACGTAGCTGTTTGAGTAGTTGTACCATCACCTCTAAAATGCAAGGTAGGATTACTTGTTACAGTTCCACTTGACATAAATGTACCAGCAGTTTGATTAAAATTACCTGAAACATTCATTGAAGCTAATGCACCAGATGCACCAGATGCCATATCAAACCATCCACCTGTTTGTATGAAGTCTTTAATATTCAACGTGTAAGTACTTGTAGCTGTCCAGCGACATTGTCCTGTTCCAGTAGAAGTAATTCTGAATACATTTGCTACCGTAGTAGTAGATGCAGATGTTAAGTTTAAGTTTCCTGTTTGAGAAGGACAGTTCCAAGTAAAGTTTTGGAACGTTTGCGCTAATCCTGAAGGACCAGCTGTAGCTGTTGTATAACCACTTACTAAAACAGTAGAACCTGTTAACCAAGTTGCTGTAGGAATAGCTCCAGCAGGGGTTGTATAATTGTGTTTATAAGTACCTGCTACATATAATAAAGCGGTACCGGCCGTAATTGTTTTAGCAGCTGCACCACCGGCACATAACATACCAGTTGAAGTTACCGTATCAATACTATTCGTAAAACTTAAAGTAGAAGCAACTGAGGTTGCTAAGTCTAATGTACCAGCAATGTTCCCCTCATTACCCGTACCAGAGAAAGCAAAACCTACTGCAAAAGCACCTGTTGTTTGTATTAAAGATCCAGCTTGAATGTCTAAATCTTTACCAGGACCACCAATCATTGTTAATGTTGCAGAAGCTGCTGCAGATAAATTTACCTGCGCATTATTAATTGCTAATATTTGACCGATAGATTGAGTAGCAACACCTGTTACGATTACATTAGGTGTAACCGCACCATCAAAAACCAACACATCAGAAGTTGCAGGAGTTGTTCTTGTTGGCGTCCAGTTGGTAGCCGTACCAAAAGCACCTGAAACGTTTTGGTTCCAAGTATAGGTTGTACCAGCTGCTAAAGCTTGAGAACCTGTTAATGGTGCAGACTCCGCTTCAAACACAGAAGTAATTTTATAATAATATGTTGTACCAGGAGATAAACCAGTTTGCGCTAAAGTGTATACAGTATCTATAGCAGCAGTTGTTGTAGACGTTCTTGTAGTAACTAATGTAAAGTTTACATTGTCTGTAGAACGGTATACTTTAAACGAAGTTTCATTGGTTGAGCTATCCACCCAAGTCACATTAAAGCTATTACCAGTAATTGTATTGGTAGCAAATGTTCTAGGTGTTGCAGGTGCAATTCCTTCTTTAATTTTAAAATCATCAATAGAAACGTCACCAGAACTGTAAGCAGAAACTACTTGAATTCCAAACTTTGCAGTAGCTATTTTATAAGCTGCTGGTATAGTAACAATTCTAGTTGCCCATGTTCCAGCAGTCGTATTAGAAGCTGCGCCTAAATCGTTCCATGTAGTACCTCCATCTAAAGAACCCATGATTCTTACAACAGCACTAGATGCATTTACTAATGAAAAAGAAACTACTGGTGTAATAGCAGCAGATAAATCAACTGTTGGAGTTGATAAAATTCTTGTATTACCAGTGTTAGCCCAATATTCATAAAACCACAACACCTTACTACCATTTACTGGAGCTGTAAGTGGTTGTGAGCCATTACCATAAGTACAACCAGTAAATCCGATAGAAGAAGAAGTATAAGCGCCAGAAGCATAGGTCATAGTACCCCAATCAACATTAGCATTTGTAATTCCACAAACGTTACTCGGATTGTTCGTGTTTACAACCCTAATTTGATTCCAACCATCTGGTGCATTAGGGCCAGTTGCAGTTCCGGGGGTTGCATTGTTACCATTTAAGTACCATGCGCCTTCGAAACTTTCCGAAAGATATGTTTGGGCATTCGCATTCGAGCCAAACATTAAAATCATTGCCAAACAGGTCAGAATCGTTGGCACGATTTTTGTTAGAAGAGTTTTCCCTCTTTTTTTCTGTGTGTGTAATTTAATCATACATTTTGTTTTTAAATTGTTAACCTTTTATCTTTTAAACTCCTTACAACTTATTGTTTACAATACTTTTAGCGATTTTCTATATCCTAATTTCATGTTAATTAATCCTGTTATTAGTTGTTTAATCAATATCAGACTACCAAGGTATGGTAATAATTTAATAATGCAACTTTTTTTTTATTTTTTTTATCATATTTTTTTTTTAACAATTTATCGCAAATAAGGGCTCCAAAAAAAAGTTTAAAAAAAATGAATCGCCATATACTGACGATTCACCTCATTTTAGCTGTACGTATTGTTAATACTTAAAGACAGCGAATTGTATTTTACCTTTTTTTATATAATTAATTAATTTTAAACAGGTTTATTGTGCAATTTATTGAATTTTTAATTGTTAACGCAGCCGTATTTAGTACTTATAATCTAATTGTTATCTTTTTTAAAACCACTATTTTAATCATTACATACAAAATAACGCCTGTAAGTAAACCTAAAACAATACCGATGGTTGAAAATTCGTTATTTAATAGGTAAAAGCTAATGAGTGTTTGTAAAATCGCGTAAATCAATGAAACCAACAAATGAGGCATTTTTAATTCGTTTGCCAATAACTGATACAAATGTTTACGATGTGGTTTAAAAATATTTTCTTTTAAATATAAGCGCTGTACGATGGTTAATATACTGTCTAAACCATACAGCGAAAGAAACAAAATGTATTTAAAATCAAAACCATTGTATTTAGAATTATTTAAAATCAATGCTGATTGGTTTGATTGCCAAAAATGAAACATAAATCCTAACAGTAGAAAAATTAAAAAATAACCTAAAGACACACTGCCCACATCGCCTGCAAAACATTTGGCTTTTTTTCTGAAATTAAAAAACCCAAAAACCAGGATGGCCAAAATTATGTACATTAAAAAATGAGTATTGATTGTTTTCCCAAAATAATATAAGTAAGTAGGCACTAAAATAGCTAACCCATACAAGCCAGTAATTCCATTAATGCCGTCCATAAAATTGATTGCGTTTACGCAACCAATAGAGACAATGTATGCGATCATAATTGCCCACCAAGGAAGGATGGAAAACAAATTGAGTTCAAAAAAGCACAAGGTAAATGCGATTAAGTGAATTAATAGACGAAGCTTGCTGCTAATGTCCATACGATCATCTAAAAAACTAATGATAGCCACTAGTAAAATACCCATTGTAAAATATGGAAAAACAAATCCATTGGC
Organism: Chitinophagaceae bacterium; assembly: GCA_044353665.1. GTDB lineage: Bacteria > Bacteroidota > Bacteroidia > Chitinophagales > Chitinophagaceae > OLB11. The sequence continues at coordinate 9,364 of JBILBN010000034.1, forward strand.
CACCGAATAAATAATCCATGCGATGGGAAATAAAATACCTCCTCCTCTAATGGTGATTTGCGTGTGCGATGAACGCTCATTGGGTTTATCAATGATGTTAAATTTATCGGCTAGTTTAAAATAAAAAAGTTCTATTGAAAATAGAACTACTAAAATTATAAGTATTTGAATCATGAAAGTAATTTTTATTTGTAAAAATCTAATACGTTAGTTGGTTTCCAATTCAACTCTTGTTGCGCTTTTGCGTCAGAGAACGTAAACGTACACGTTATTTTTTGAATGGTTTGGCTATTGACAGGAAAAAATGAAAATCGATCACCCAATTTCCCCAATAAAGCAGCTACAAAAGTGGGAATGGTCGGTATCCATTTTTTATTGAATTTTATTTTTAATGCTTCTTCCAATTCGTAAAATGTTGGATGAAAATTATCGGTTAAATTGTAAATTCCTGAACCGTTTTTTTCAGTCATAATCCACTGATTAAAAAGCGTAGCCACATCACTTGCCAACACCATGCTTTTACGGGCATTGCCTTTCGCAATGCGAACATATTTTCCTTGTTGAATGGCAAGTATCATTTTTGCTAAATTACCTAAAGGATTCGGACCCACAATTAAGGGCAATCGGACGATTAAAAAATCGATGTTTCTTTTTTTACACCAATTGGCAATTAATTCTTCGGCTTGAATTTTACTTAAGGCATATGGTGCATTTCCATTTAGTGGCGTTTTTTCGTCTATCAATTCTCCTTTGCCTAATCCATATACTGAGACGGAACTCACAAAAATAAATTTCGACACTGGATTGTTTTCTAATGCTTGTAAAAGATGTTTTGTACCTTCAACATTGACATCAAAAAATTCTTTTATTTCTGCTTCCGTTTTTGGATACACATGTGCTTTACCGGCTACATGTATGACCACATGTATGTTTTCTAGTGTTGGAATTTCTTTAGACAAATCACAAATGATGTCATTCGTTTTTTGTCGCCCAATTGTTTTTACAACCTGGTTTTTTTCGCATTCATTTTTTATTTGAGCTCCTAAAAAACCAGATGCGCCTGTTAGTAATGTGGCCATAATTTTATATAAATAATTTTGCGTATGTTTCAGCTAAATGTTTCATACTGTGGTTATGTAAAACGTATTGACTTCCTTTAGTTCCCATTTCATTTCTTTCCTCAATGGTCATTGCATCTATTTTTAAAATTCCATCTACTATGGCTTGTGCATTGTCTGGCTCTACGATAATACCACAACCCGATAATTCAACAGGATCTTTAATGAAATTATTCGAATCTACAATGGGTTTTTGTGCCAACATATAATCAAAATATTTATTCGCAGAAACTCCATGTTTAAATAATGGCGTATCGTTTCTACCAACAAAACACGTATCAAAATGTTTCAATAAATCTTGTACTTGGTTCTTTTTTATTTTATCAAAAAAAGAGACGTTACCCCATGCTTTGCTTTTTTCAGACAATGGTGTTTTTAAATATCCATCTCCAACAATTACAAAATGAAAACGTGTATCTTCTTTTAAAATTTCAGCCGCATCGATTAAATATTCCAATGCATTTGCCAAACCTAAGGTGCCTGCGTAACCAATTATGAATTTATTTTTTGGAAGATTATTTTTCAAATCTTCTGGGATTGATTCATTTTTTAATTGAGTTACATCTATCCCATTTGGAATATACGCAAATGCAACATTTTTTTGAGCGACTTCATTAAAATGTTCGTGTGCATTGGGTAATAAAGAAACAACTACATCTGCTTTTTTGTAGCCGATTTTTTCAAACCATCCAATAAATTTTACTGCAGGATGTGTAGGCGATTTTTTGCCTAAAAGCTGCAAGGTTAATGGCCAAATATCCCTGATTTCAAATAGTAATTTTGAACCCCATTTTTGTTTCATTTTAATGCCACTCCAAATAGGAAATATTGGCATAGAGGAAACGATAATGGTTGATGGCTTACCATATTTTTCAATGGGTAATTTCAACACCTTCCAAGCAAAAACCAATTGTGCCCAAAACCGTTTCATGGATTGTGGATTGTATTTAGGCGTTTTTACCCACACAAAATCAATTCCTTCACACGTTTCATCCGTGAATTCGCCAGTCGTTTTTGGCAATGTTTTTTCGTTAAACATGTGGTTATATGATGATGAAATTATTTTCACCTCATAGCCTAATGCTTTCCAATATTTTGCAAAATAAAAATGGCGTTCACCCCAGCCGGAGTTAGGCGTGCCTGCAAAATAATTGATGACCCAAATTATTTTTTTACTTTCTTCCATCTTGTTATTTTATCATAGAAATTACCGCTTTAAATTTCCCATTAGTAGTCTGTTCTATTTTTTGATGTTGGTTCACATCTACAGTCATTGTTCCTAATTGGCTTTCTAATCTTGTTTTTATCAACTCAATTTCTGGAATGGTTAATGCGATTTCATTTTGTATTTTTATTTCAATACGATTAATAGTATGTTGAATTACCTGCGCACTTTCTATAGAGGGTATGCCGATAAACAATCCATGAAAACGAACCATTTGTCTTCCATCAACTCCTTTAATAACATCTTCCATTCTTCCGTCAATATCTTTAATAATGGGCATATTTCTACCGCATGTACAACTTCCTTTTCCTTTTGTCATTCTGTCTCCAATTCGATATCGAATGAGCGGTTGATCGTAATTTAAAAATCCCGTACAAACCACTTCACCTGTTTCTCCTTCAGAAACTTCATTTCCATTTTCATCTAGTATTTCCAAAAGCCCAACATCTTCACTAATATGCAAGGAGCCATGTTCACATTCAGACACTAAAGCGCAGGCTTCTACGCCACTCCAACTATCATACGTTTTACATTGAAATACTTCTTGGAATACCGTTCTCATTTCAGGTGTTAATTTTTCACTGCTGGTTATCACCGCTTTTAATTTTGGTGCTTGAATGTTATTCTTTTTAATAAATAAAGCCAATAAATAATTGCTAACCGCATAGCCGTTCATATACTCGATTCCATACTTGTTCATTCCGTCCACATAGTTTTGTGCAGTGGATTGTGCGATATGGTAAGCCGAAAAATAAACCTGCTTTTCTACCAAATTATATCGATAAAATGGTGGTCCGTCATTGGCATTTGGCAATACTCTTCGTCCACCAATCATACCCCTTGGCGTTTTATTATTTACCCCAGCCCAATATCTAATGCGTACTTCAAAAGCAGCACTCCATTTTTGATGGGTTGTTTTTGAAAAATAAATTTTAGAGGGCGTTCCTGTACTTCCGCTGCTACCAAAATATTCACCCTCTTTATCAAAATTGATTGCCATTAATTCTGATTCACCAAATTTACGAACTGCGTCTTTTTCTAAAAATGGCAACGTTTTTAATTCCACAAGGGTTAAATTTTCCATTCGCTCTAGTGTGAAACCTTTTTGTTGATATAAATTTTTATAAAAAGGGACGTTTTTAAAAGCATGTAAAATAATTTTTCTCAATTCTTGCTCTGTATAATCATTCCACTGTTCTCTCGTAAAATTATCTCTTTTTTTAAACTCAATTAATTCTTCTTGAAACACGCCACCAAAACGTCGCTTTTGCCATAAATATCCAAAAATACTTATGGCTACATTTTGCAATGGAAGGGGTAAAAATTTATATATTTTATCTTTTAGTGCCATTAATTTTGTAGTATTTTAATCCAAGAATTTTTAATGATTTCCCAATTGAATTCTTCTGCTTTTGCCCGTGCATTTTTAGATATCGAATTTGCAATTGATGAATTTTTATACAGTTCTGCAATTTGCTTGCTTAAGTTTTCATCGTCATTATTTTCAACTAAAAGTGCATTATTTCGATGAGTTGCTAAAAAAGAAACTCCTCCTACATTGGTAGAAATAACACACATGCCAAGCGCCATACCTTCTATAATACTCAATGGTGTGTTGTCGATGACAGGATTTGAAACCATAATATCATATTGTGTAGAAAGTGATATCCACTGAGCTTGAGGCATTTTAGGCAAAATGGTTACATGATTTTTTAAATTATTTTTTTCAATAAAATCGATTACTTCTTGGTAATAAAAATCTGACGCATTACCCAACATACATAATTGAATAGTAGGAATTTCTTTTACTAAATTCATAACCGCTTTTAGTGTCATCAAAGGATTATATGGTTTCCCAAATCCTCGAATTGCTAATAAGTTGGGTTGACACATTTTTCTTTCTTTAAAAGGATACAACGAAAGCTCAATACTGTTCGGAATATATTCAACTTGAAATCCTTTTTCTTCGAAATAACTTTTTAAATAATTTGAGGGTGCAACTATTTTATAAGCTCTTGAAAATATATAAGAAACTAATTTTGGATTTTGTTTTTGTCGATTAGGTAAATTACCACCATGTAAAAAAAGAATGTATTTTTTATTAAAAACAATGGATAAAAAACTCAATATAAATGCAAAATAAAAAGCACTGGTAGAGAATACATCAATGACAATTTTATGCGCTTTTAATCCATCTTTAAAAAAATGAAAAACAAAATCCAATATTTTCAACGCCTTATTACTATATGAAGAATATGATTTTATTTCACAAAATTCTGACCATAATGGAATCAACGTTTCCATCACCGTTTTGGTGTTTTTTTTCAACTCTTGCTTATTACCGAAATAAACAATTTTAGTTTGTTGTAACACCATATTCTTTTATTATAGAAATCATATTTTTTGTTTGAACCTCGAGTGTATTTTCTTTTGCCAATTCGATTGCGTTCGCAATTAAGTGTTTTCGCAATGGTTTATTTTCAATTATTTTTTTGATACCCAAAACTATTTCATCTACCCGTTTAGGCTCTATTAAAAACGCATTTTTTTCGTGGGTCAAATAGGAAGGAATACCACCTACTTTGGTTGCAATTACAGGCAAAGAGTTTGCCATTGCCTCCCAAATAGTTCTAGGAAAACCTTCGTGATATGAAGGGATTACATATATATCTGCTTGCTGATACATTTTATTTAACGCAGGACCAACTGTTTTTCGACCATGAAAAATCAATTGCTTTTCTATTCCTAAATTTTTTGCAATTGCTTTCATTTTGTTTTCTACAGGTCGAGCAGTATCATCTTGTTCCCAACCTACTATATTTAATACTAAATGATAATTTTCTTTTATTAAAATGTTGGTTGCTTCTAGTAATTCCATCAATCCTTTGGCAACATCTATTCTTCCGGTATACAACAATTCGATGGTATCAGATTGGCATGTATCTTCTCTAATATAAAAATCATTAGAAGACAATGTAGTTGTTTTTATTAAATGAATAGATTTAGCTATGGATTTATATTTTTCGAAAAGGCCTATTGAATTTACTAAAATATCTGTTTTTTTTATTTGTTTGACAAAATTGCGGTCATTGTATTTTAGATATTGATAAATTAGTCGGTCTCTAAATGAGGATGATTTTAAATGGGTTGCTCCATCTAAATAATCACCAACAACCATAAAAAATAGTTTTGTTTTATTGCTTAAAAACTTATGAAAATAAGGTGCTAAAGGTGATGGAGAACGAACGATAAATGCATCACATTTTTCAAGTTCGTTTAATTTATTTTTTAATACTTTGTTATAAAATAAATCACGATGCCAAGCAGGTGTTTTTAATCCTAAGTTTATCCAACTGATATTATTAGATTTTAATTGGTAATCGCACTCTAAGGACTGGCTAACATTTGCTTCATAAAGCACAACATATAATTGTGTTACTGATGCAGCTAAAGAATCTAAAAAAACACCTAAATAACTAGGTATAAATAATCCATATTCTTTTTTAGCAATTGGAATATGATAGTAAAATGCTAAAATCATTTAAATTTTATTTTTAATAGTCCCTATTATTGACCATGCAATACCCAAAACAACCCATGGCAATGCACCTGTTAACGCAGAAATTGCATAAAAATGCAAAGCTATTCCAAAGGTAGCGACTAAAGGTAAGTGACTTATTGAAATATCCTTAGTTAGGATTATTCTGAATAAATAATATACTGGAAATAAAATAATGACCAGAAATAATAATAAGCCAATGTAACCCGTTTCGGCAATTAATTGAACATACGAGTTATGGGCTGATCGTTTATTATAATAATCTAAAGGCATATTAGTGAGTCGTTCATATTCCCAATAGGTGTTCATTTTACTGTCATAGTATTTAAAATTGTTGGGGCCAATTCCTAAAATGGGATAATCTGCTGAAATTTCCAATGCTTTATCAATCATTAATTTTCTATGTAACCAAGATTTATCGGAGCTCAAATCACCGTCACCCTCAACACGCATCATTCTTGAAAGCCTAGGAGCAATTGGCTCTACTTTGTTAGCAACACTGTCTAAATAAATTTGGGCTGCATCCGTTTGCATAAAATAAACTAAAGCAATTAATGGAATCAATAGCACTTTCAAAACTTTGTTGAAAACAGGGTATATAATCGCTGCAATAAACATTAATTCAATGACTCCTATAATAGCACCAGAACGACCATTGGTTAATACAATATTGAATAAATAAATTGGGAAAAAAACGAGCAATTGACTTCCTTTAAATTTATGAAACAAATAATAAAAAGAAATGGGCATAGTCGCTAACAACGTAAATACAAAAGCATTTCGTGTTAAATTTGTTTCGATAATTAGGGAACCTAAATCGAGTTTAAAAGGCAAAACATAAAAGCCAATTGAAATGGCAATGATTCCATAAAACACCCATTTACTAAGCTCTATTCGATTTATTTTAAAAAAATTAACACTGAAAAATGCAGCTGCAAAAATCCAATACATATATTGAATAAGCGTTTGTATAGATTGGCCAATTCCTAAATGCCTTTCCATATAAATATTAGCACCGCTGACTGTAGAAATTACAATCGCTATTGCGAATAACATTAAAATTTGCTTACCTGAATACTTTTTATTCCAAAAATCACCTAGCTTATACAACAAGTAAATGAATATATAAAATGTGATGGAATTCCCAAAAATATTTATAGAAGGGAACACAATAAAAAAAATAAACCAATTTAAAATTGTTCGATTTTTTTTATTTACCAAGCTTGGATTTATCGCTTTGGGCTTTGTAAATTTGTTTATAGAAAGTAATCTGCTATTTATCACTGCTGTCTTTTTTTGCTTTTACAAGCCACTTATTATCGTCCTCTATTTGTTTATGAAAGCGAAAAGTAAAGGATTTTTTCCATCCAGAAATACTTCCACTTAAAATATCTTTTCTAATCTTGTTTTTATTTTTTAAATAATTAATAAATAAACCCAAAATTCTACAAAAAACATACCAATGGAAATATATTTTTCCATATAAAAATGATGCTTTATCAAGTCGTATTTTTTCTAATGAAATATATAATCTTGAATAAATTACCCGTTTTGCAAATTCAAACTGATTGGTAGAATAGGTGCTGTCTTTTTGATCATTATGGTAAAACAACAACGACGGGAAATAAATTAAATGGCCTTGTTTTGATAATCCATAACCAATAATCGCATCTTCACCCATACCTAATTTCTGTTCAAACAAATCAAACAATTGAACATTGAAATTTTTAAACACACTGTCTCTCTTCGCCAAAAATGCGCCTCCACTTAACCATTCCGTTTGTCCTCCATTCAACGGTTGTTTACCTCTATTTCCACATAAACCAAATTTCCCATCTGGTAAAATTGGATAACACGTAATCCAATTTACTATTTTTTTAATTACCGATTCATTTGATAACAAATTTGATTTAGGTATTTTAGACAATGAAGTATCTTCATGTTTATCTTCAAATTTCAAAACCAATCCAGCTAAATTTTCATGCTTAGCAATTTCATTTTGAAGCACTTCAAATACATCTAAAGAAATAATTTCCATGTCGTCATCTAAATACAATAAGTAATTAGCGTTTGACGAGTGGCAACCTAAAAATCGTTGATAAGGTTGATTTTTGTGAGAACTTACGATTGTTTTTACCAATTCATTAGTTGAAGAAAATCGGTTATGTTCATCCGATGAATCTATGACAATAATTTTATTGGGCAACGGGTTACAGGTCAACAACTGATTAACTAATTGCGTTAGTTTATCAGGTCGATTGTACGTACAAACGATTACATCAATATTTAGTTTAGTTGAACTCAAATTTAATTATTTAGTGTTTGCTATTTCTGTAAAAGCATTTATATATTTTTGAGTTAAAACCTCAATGGCATATTTTTCTTCTACAGTTTTTCGAGCATTTTTACCCATTTCAATCCGTTTATTTTCATTGTTGGCTAATGTTAAAATATGATCAACAAATGCTTGATTGTCTTTGCATTGAAAGCCATTAAAATCGTCTTTTACAATTAAGGTATTTACCCCAACAGGAGATACCAATGCAGGAATGCCAATTGCCATGTATTGCAACGCTTTTAAGGCACATTTTCCCCTTTCAAAAGGACCATCTTCTAAAGGCATTAAGCCAATATCAATTTGTTGCAAACCTTCTACTTCCGTGTCAGCAGTCCATTGTATAAAATGACTTTGCACATTTTTCCATTTAATTTCTGGGTCGAGATTTGAGATCACAATTAATTCAAAATCTAACTGCTCAGCCAACATTTCCATACAGACTTTCATAACAGGCAAACATTGTACATTCGTGTGGTGTGATCCACTCCAACCGATTCTTATTTTTCCTTCTTTTCTGCTCGTTTGGGGTTGATATTTTTGGGTATCAATGGCCATTGGAATATAAAAACACTTCAAATCAAATTTGGGTTGAATGTATTCTATATGTACAGGGCTTCCTGCAATAATTCCTTTATAGTTTTTCCAAATAATATTTAATTTAGGACCTCTATTGCTTAAATAAATAGCATCATCAATATCAAATATTAACTTAGGGTTCGACATAGATAATATTTTTTCAGCAAGATAAATATTCGTGTTGGGTAAAATATCTTTGTTGGTGAAAACAACATCATATCGCCAAGCTTTAAACAATGCAACCCAAATAACTTGAAACAACCGCATCATTAAAATCAATAAAACTTCAACTCTATTTAAAATACCTTTTTCAAATTTATTTTTACGATTCCTCGATGGATTCGTAAATACAGTATCTACAATAAGCCCTTTTTCTCTTAACGGTTCTATAAATTGTAGAAACCGAAATCGAGGAGAAGGATCTTTTAAATCTCCAATCCAAAATAATATTTTTAATTTTTTTGGCATTTTTATAAAAGTATTTTGCTTAATATTTCATTGGCTGCGCTAACACAAGTGGTCACCTTGCCACTAAATACCGAATGAATATTTTTTTGATGCGTTAAAACTAATGTTGGTCGTGCATCATCAATTTCTTGATTGGGTAAAATCATTTTGGTCGTAATCCAAGAATCTACACAAGTCATGTCATTCAAAATTGGAAAATAATTTTTACATGCTTCAATAATATCATTTTCTATGTTGCCATCAAACACATTCCAAATGGGCTTTTCAAGGCCTTTGTCTGATTCTAAAACGGATTCTTTTACGTGCGATAAAATATATTCTCCTTCTACAAATCCTCTAGGCAAAATGGAACAAAATGGACCATCCATTATGGTTACTCCATAGGAAGGAATTTTTTTATTGACTTTCAAAATTGGCAACACTAACAATTGAAATTTCGCTTGCAAATCTTCTGAAAAGGCTAATTTCAAAACATCTCCTAAGCCAGAATAAGCCGCATTAATTAAGTTTTTTCCTTTTACAACATAGTTATTATGAAGCGTTACTTCGATTTGATCATCACTGATATTTTCAATTTTAGTAATGGTTGCATTTCGTAAAACGCGAATATTTCGTAAATTTTTAATACGTGTTAATATGTTTACACGAAGCGTTTGATAATCAAATGCAGGCTCATACACTTTCCAACATTGCTCAATTGTTTTTCTATTGAGCAACTCTTCATCGGGCCAAGCTTCTTCTAATGGAATGCTTAACTGCTTTGTAAAATCAAGAAATTCTTTTGCACTTACATGCGAATTATATTTTGAAATTGCATAATATTTTATAAATTTATCATTGATGCAATCGCCATAATATTTCAAAAAAGCATCCATACCATCAATAGACTCTCTTCCTGTTTCAGTACTTCTTGGATAGTGATATCCATAATGAATTCTGTTTTGATTCACCAATGATGCTTCTTTTAAAACATCTAAATTTTTTTCTAAAACAGTAACGCTAATTCCGTTTTCTGCTAAAATGATAGCGGTTGTTAATCCAAACAAACCACCACCCACAATAATAGTATTATTAACCATAAATCATTCCTCCATTTAAGTGTAAAATTTGACCTGTATAATGTTTGCTTTTTAAAATAAAGTCTATGCCGTCTACACACTCTGCTAAAGTGAGTAAGCGTTTATTTAACGTTCGATCAATATGTCGTTGTTTAAAATCGGGTGTCATTCCATTAAAAACAGTTGAGCTTTCTATCAAACTTGGCGACAGCGCATTTACTCTTGTTTTGGGTGCTAGATCTTTTGCCAAAGTTCTTACCAATGCGTTCACAGCACCTTTAACAGCTGCGTATGTTGGGTCGTAACTTCCTTGCCAAGCGGCAGGTGAACTAATCAATGTAATCGTTGAATTTTCAGTTAACATTGGCTTCATTTTTTGCATCAATAACATAGGCCCTAGAACGTGAATACCAAACATTTTTTGTAAATGAATTTCAGTCATATCCTCCAAATTATGTTTTGGTTCGTAACCTGATGTAATGATTAAATGGTCGATAGATAAATTAGGTAAATTATCTGTGGATGTTTTATCCATAAAATCAATATAGAAAATTTCGTCTGATACATTTTCTTTTTTAGTCGTACTTCCCAATACGTTATAATTGTTTTGTTGACTGTAAAACGAATGCAACGCTTGACCTAATGAACCACCCATTCCAACAATAAAAATAGTTTGTTGCATATTTATTTTTTAAAAAATTTATTTTTTAGTTGAATGATGAATTGCAAAAATGATTTCTTGGCTAATTCTTCTTTCAGTCGTTTATTTTCATGCGAATATCTAATCACTAATTTAGCTAAATCTTCTTTTTCTATTTCATAATGTTGAGCAACAGCAGGAAAAATTTCTTGTGTTGTATATGTATGTTGAATGGTTTGAAAAGGTTCATTAAAATTCAACAAATTTGCAGGAAAATCAATTGAGTTATTTTCTTTTCTAAATTCAACCATTTTTTCAATCAATATTTTAGACCGTTCAATCGCATTTAATTCCATACTTAAAATATCTTGTAACTGATATTCTTGATATAACATTCTACTAGGTTCTGCTTTCATCATACTTTCTACCGTTGATGCAATTTGACTTTTAGCATTAATCAACCAAGCTGTTCCATAATATTGGGGTGCATTTAAATAATCAATAATAGCAACAGGCTTACCATGTATCATAGCTTCTACAACAACTGTACTTTGTGCCGAAATTATTAAATCAGCTTCTTTTATTAAGGGAACCAATTCAACACTTTCCTTTACTTTCATTTCATTTTCAACACCAATTATTTCTGCTAAATTTCTGGACAAACGCCAATTGACAGAAACATTTTTTTGTTGTTCAAAATACGTTTTTAAATCTTGCAGTGCTTCAATAAAAGCAGTTTTTTGTCGTTCACAAAACCAACCTTGTCGAGTTGATGTGATTAAAACATTTAACGGTTTTGTTGCTTCTTTTTTAGATTCTAAACGATATTTTTTTGCTTCATTTATTTCATTTTGCAAAATAGGAAAACCTACTACCTCTACTTTACTTGCATCATTCCATGATGAAATTACTCTTGCACTTTGATGACCAATAACAGCCATTTTATCTGTTAAAATTGGATGAAAATGTGTTGGCCCACCTGTGCCTCCATATAGTTCTCCTTCGTTTTGAATAATCCAATCTAACGTACCATCTTGAAAAAGTAATGAAGGAATATTTAATGTTTTTGCATCCAATAAAACCCTGGCTATTTCTGCACGCCAATCGCTTACAGTTAAAACAATATCAGGGTAAGGTAGTGTAAACTGAAATGTTTCATCAACAATTACATACTCAATTGCTAATCCCTCAATTGCCTCTAAAGGACGGATTATTTTATGTTCATCTATGACTAATGCTAAAGCTTTTATCATAATAATTTTCCTTTTAAAACCATTGATAGTGGATACTCTTTCATAAACATTTTATGAATAGAAAGCAGTGAAACTAACATGATGGCAAACCAAATGATAAGTCTTACAATCAACATATCAAAAGTTATTGTAATGAAGTATGCTGAAAAACCCAATGCTGTAACTAATATTATTTGCGATGTATTTCTTAAAATAAACCCTTTTAAAGGCTCAATATTGTGTTTTTTATTGATATATAACAAAGCAATTGATTGCACAACAATACCCGATAAAAATGTGGAAGCCACAATGCCTTCAATGCCAAATTGCAAACCTAAAATATAGGCAAAAAGTAAATTAAACATACCCTCTATAAAACTAGAAATAGCCAATTCTTTAGCAATTAAATTAGAGGAAAGAAATGCACGATAACTTATTTTCCAGGCATGAAAAACCAAATTAAAAAATAATAATACACTCAAAACTACTCCTCCATATTTTCCTAAACCAACCCATTGCTCAATAAAAAAATCGTTGATGATGATGATTCCTCCACCAACAAATGAGGCTAACATCACTGAAATTATAGAAAGGTTTCTAAACTTAATTAAGACTTCTTCGTTTTTGCCTTGCCCGAACATTTTTCCAAAATAGGGGCGGTAATTATTGTTGAGTTGAAAAATAAATGTCTTGGCTATATCAAACAACTTTCGAGAAACAACCAAAATTGTAATTGCTTTTACACTTACAATTGTGCCAGTCATAATATTATCAAATCGCTCAATAAACAATAAAGCAAGGCCTCCAATGGCAAACCAACTGCTTACACTCCAAACTTCTTTTAAAATCGTCCAATCAAAATCTTTAATTCTAAAATGAATATCAGATTCTACTTTTTTGACTAAATAAATCGTTTGAAAAAAATTAATTAATTGTGTAATGAGTGTAACAAAAATTAAAAATTCTATGGTTGGAAATTTTTGTAATAATAAAAATATCAATCCAACTCTTATTGTCAAAGAAATTATTTTTAAATAATTATCGCCAGCAATTTTTCGTCGAGCATATAAAATTTGAGAAATCGATTTGGTGATCATCGTTAACAACAATGAAAACGAGGCAATCATGATTGCGTTTTTTAAAACAATGTCTTCTATATTGGTATCATGAAATAAAATGGACGGGTTAAAAACCATAGAAAATGCCATAATTGAAGCAACAATTGCTAAGGCTACTTGTGCATAAAACAATGTAGATACCAATTTATTAATTCGTTCTTTATTGTCGGTTTCTCTTGACAAGAATGAAATCATTCCGCCAGAAAAACCAAAGTCTAATATTTCAAATACAGCGATTGTTTCTACTACTAAAATAAAAACGCCATATTGTGCGTTATCGAAATATTTAAAAATATGTCGGGTTACAAAGATGGATGTTATGAGTGTTAGTATAGTATATGCATAGCCTGTTAATACAGCTATTTTATAGTTTTCTAAATTCTTTATTTTTGTGAATGGATTCAATTAGCTAATTTTTCTTGATAAAGTTCTAATGATTTTAAAGACGGATTATTGTACCCGCAAAATGTGATTTCATTTTCTTTGGCTGCTTCAAAATCATTGATACTATCGCCTATTAAAACAATATTTTCTTTTAAATAATTATTTTCTTCAATAACATTTTTTACCAATATTTTTTTTGCTGTTGGCGAACCATGAATAGATAAAAAATAATGCTCAATGTTTAATTCTTTACACAAAAATCGGAGTTCGGTTTGGTCTGAACCGGATACAATATGCATGGGTATTTTTTGTTCAAATTGTTGTTTTACAAATTCCAATGAATCTTGAATGAGTAGATCAGGATTAACTAACAATGATTTCATAATGACAGAAAATGAAGCAGCCATTTCTTGAATTTGTTCCTCAGTCACTTCTTGCTTCAATACCTCTTCATAAAAATATCTAAATTTCACATACCTCGAAAGTCCTCCATTGGCTTGATGAAAAGCCATTAATTCATCTACTTGATGTTTTGGATAACTAGCTAATACTTTTTCAAAACCAATATCTCTCACAGCATTTGAATTCATCAAAACACCATCAAAATCCCAAAGAATAATTTTATATTTTTCCAGCATATAATTGATAGGTTTCGTCTTCTTTTAAATACGCTTCTATAATTGGAATATCGGTTGGCATATCTAACGAAATACAATTATCATGTACAACTTTACATAAAATTTTATAGCCATGTTCCAATAAACGCAAATGCTCATGGTCTTCAATTTTTTCCAATGGAGTTTTCTCCATTTTACTGTAATCCAAAATTGTCTTTGGTTTAAACGTCATTAAATGATATGCTTTCAAACGATGTTCTACTGCATTTCTTGCAGCAGAAGGAATATCATTTCTTGAAATATACATCACTTCATTTTTTAAATTATATACGATTTTAAAATCTGAAGCTGAATTTTCTCTTGTGAAAGGCACTGCTAAAATAGATGCATCAGCATATTCATTATCTAACAAGGTTTGAATACTTACATCAATAGATGCAGGATTTAACAAAATTTCATCGCCATTTATCAATGTATAATAATCATAATCGGGATATTTTGCAATCACTTCTGCCATTCGTTCTGTACCGTTTTTATGATTAATATCGGTCAACATTGCTTTACCACCATGTGCCTCAACCAAGGCTACAATTTCTGTAGAATCAGTAGCGACGATTAAGTCGGTTAACATTTTTGACATGCTCGCTCTTTTATAAACATGCGCTATTAATGGCAAACCAAAAATTTCGTGCAACGGTTTTTTAGGCAATCTGCTCGATTCTAATCTTGATGGAATAATTCCTAATATTCGTTTCATATTAATAAGAATAAACAGTTTCCTTTTTTACGTTTTTATATTTTGTACTTGTCAATGAAATCATTTGTTTGCCATTTTGTTTATTAAATGCGTCAAATAAATATTCATTTTCATTCAATAATTCTATTTCTTTTTGATTCAACTCTTTGCCTTCATACCCATCATAACCAACCATAAAAACATTATTTACGTTTAACTCTATAACGGTTTGTAATGCCAATGTAGTATGTGTATCTTTTAATGTATCGGTAAATGTTATCGCTGCTAATTCTTTTGTTTTGTTGGCAATCATTGGAGGCACATAAGTTCCCATTTTTCGAGGTGAAGGAGGTAAAATACATTCGCCATCAAAATCGCCTAAATCGTTGAATACTTTTTCTAATCGAAGTCCTTCATTGCCTACCAAACAAAAATATTGTTTCACAGATAATTCTTTAAACAAACCAGCATTTCTTGAACTTGAATGAATTAAACAAACATTTTTTCTGCTTTTAATGAATTCAATAATTGCTTCTTGATGTAGTTGAACGCTGTCACCACCACCAATTAATACCACTTCATCAAATTGTTCATTTTTAGCAAATGTGGCAAAACTATTTTCTTCTTGGCTCTTATTTTTTTGATGGTACAATGCACGAATAATGCTATTGATAGAGTAATATCGTTTAGAGACCCATTCCATCACATCTTTTTGTGGCAAAGAGTTTGCGCCCGAAACCATGTAAGGTAAATTTGTACCCCATTCATATTTTTTTTGTAATTGTGTAAACGCATCAGTAACAGATGAAAGCGCATTAAAATCCAAGGCTAATCCATTGCGTTGATTGAGTGCTGTTAATAACAATTCGGTTTTTAAATTGCCTGCACCACGACCCATTCCTGTAACAGTTGCATCAATAATATCGGCTCCACATTCAATGGCTGTCAATGAATTTATCAACCCTAACTCTAAATTATTATGCCCATGAAAACCTATTTTGGCTGTCATTTGAGAACGAACTAATTCATAAATTTCTTTTACATCACTTGGATAAACTCCACCATAAGAATCGACCATGTAAAAATAATCGGCCACACCATCTACACTTTTTAAGGTAGCTAAAAACTCGGGTTGCTGTTTCCATTTTGACATATACATGACATTAAACCCCACTTCAAAACCCATTGATTTTACTTTTTCAGCCAAAATAATAGCCCTTGAGAGATTTTGAGGATCTAATGCAATTCGAACCATGGTAATAATTCCTAAACATGGTTTTAAAAGCTCTTCAACAATTTCTACCTGAATATCTTTTTCGTTTAAAATAATCACTAACTTTTTATTAGATAATCTTTTTAGTTTTTGCAAAACATAATCTGGACAATAATAATACTCTCCATAATAACCCGTTAATTTAGGGCTTCGATACCCAACTTCAAGATAGTCGATGGGTAATTGATTCATATCATTCAGGTATGTTTCAATAATTTTTTGATCAAAATCCCAGTTGGTATAATACCCTCCATCACGAATGGTACAGTCTAATATTTTAATGGTATTCATTTTTTATTATTTTTTTTTAAACAAGGCTTCGCCATGGTCAGTCACATGTTATGTACTAACTATGGAGGTTGTATTTTTTACTTATTTAAGCCCAAATATAAGCAACATTTTTATTTTATTTTTTTAGAAATGAGTATGCGACACTAACTTCTATTTTTTTATCCAGTGCTTTTATTTCTACAATTATTCTATATTTTCCGTTGAGGCGAATACATTTGCCAATTAAGCCAATAAAAGGCCCTCTAATTACTTCAACATCATCTCCTTCACTTATGTCTAGCTCTTCATTTAACTGAATAAATTGTGGTTCATTTATTAAAATTTTTAAATTATTGATTTCATATTCATGAATTTTAGCAGGTTTTTTTAGATAACTGACGACATTCAAAACGCCCTCTGTTTCTAATGCTTCAATGATTTCTTTTTGTTTACAACGGATAAAAACAAATCCAGGAATTAATGGAATTTTTATTTTCTTTTTTCTGTCTGTCCAAATTCTTATTGTTTCTATTAATGGAAGATAAACTTCAATATTTTTTAGAAATAAACGCTGTTCTACCTTTTTTTCTGTTCTAGGCATTGTGTAAAGTGCATACCAATAAATTTCATTATTATTCTCAATACCTACACTCATTTTTTTAATTTATTGGGTATTATTATTATTTCTAAACCCTTTACAAAGCTACTAAATTAATAAATCCTTTAAATTATCAATTCATTATTTTTTAAAATTAATTCACTGTCATTTAATTATTATTAGCTTCTTAAAATTTATTTTCATTGGTTGTAGTATGTTTGCAGTATAATTATGAGCACAAGTCGTATTACTAACCTTAATAACAGAAAAATTATTGCTGTTGATTTTGATGGCACTTTAGTGGAAGATAAATATCCTGCTATTGGAAAACCTATGCCATTTGCATTTGAAACATTAAAACTCTTGCAAAAAGAGGGTCATCTAATTATATTATGGACTTATCGTAGTGGCAAATCATTGCATGAAGCAGTTGCATTCTGTGAAGGTTTAGGCATAGCCTTTTACGCGATTAACAAAACCCATCCTGAAGAGGAATTTCAAGAAAAAACGCCACGAAAAATAAAAGCGGATATATTTATAGACGACCGAAACATTGGTGGGTTTTTAGGATGGGGTAAATATTATC
>JBILBN010000035.1:0-25985 GCA_044353665.1 Chitinophagaceae bacterium
GAGGCAATATGAGTTTCAATTATGGTTACAATAAAATTGGCGAAAGTTATGAACCCGGCAACCAAAATAGTAGAAACTACAACCTTACTTGGACCCACTCTATCGATCCAAATATAATCCCAGGAAGCACGTTTTCGGCTTATGTTAATATTGGGAGCAATAAATATCAACAATTGAATTCATTTGATGCCAATCAAATATTAAACAGCACCTACAATTCTTCGATATCTTATTCAAAATCTTGGAAAAATAGGCCATTTAATTTTGCCGCCTCACTCCGTCACACACAACAAACAGCTACAGGATACGTAAATTTGACTTTACCCGATATTAGCTTTTCAGTTAATCAAATATTTCCTTTTCTTTGGAGAAAAAATGTAATTAAACCCCGTTGGTACGAAAAAATTACTGCTACTTATCAGTTGACAACAAGTAATCAATTAACATTTTATGACAGTATTTTTTCATTGTCAACACTTCGCTTTCAAGATTTCAATAATGGCATGAAACACTCTATTCCAGTGAATGCCAGTTATAATGTATTAAAATATTTCAACCTGTCCTTTAATGCTTCTTACAATGAATATTGGTATTCAAAAAAGTATTATAAAGAATTTAATTTCAATGAAAGTAAATTAGACACCACGTTAAGCACGGGTTTTTTCAGTGCACGGGATTTTAATATTGGAGCTAGTTTATCAACTCGAATTTATGGAATCAAATTGTTTAAAAAAGGATTTGTACGAGGAATTCGCCATGTAATGACACCCAATATTGGTTTAAGCTACCAACCTGATTTTGGAAGTGATTATTACAATTTTTATTATTCTTCTTTTGTAGATAAAAATTATCGAAGTCAAAAATTATCTTACTTCGATGGAGCTCTTTATGGTGGACCGCCAAATGGCAAAGTGGGTGGGGTAAGTTTTGGTTTAGGTAACACCTTATCGATGAAAGTGCGCAGCAAAAAAGATACGGTTAATGGTGGGCTCAAAAAGATAAATTTAATTGATGGCTTAAATTTTTCTACTTTTTACAATATGGCTATTGATTCTTTTAAATGGAGTAGAATTGCCATTTCGTACAGAACTACCTTATTTGAAAACATCAGCATGTCGGGTAGTATGAGTTACGACCCCTATTCTATTAATAAAACCAATGGTTTGCGCTCAACCATTTCATCATTTAAAGCCAATAATAAACTTCTTCGATTTGAAAACGCAAATCTTTCCTTAACAGCATCCTTGCCATTCAAAAAAGGAAAATCATCTTTACAAAATGCAACTGACGACCAAAAAGTGGCAGTAGGAAATAACCTCGAAAACTATGCGGACTTTAATATTCCTTGGACGCTAAACGTTAGCTATTCATTGAATGCAAATAAAAATTTTCTTGTAAATAAGCAAACAGACACTGTAGTATTTAATCAAAATATCATCTTTTTTGGTGATGTAAATTTAACGGCCAAATGGAAAATTGGTTTACGAAGTGGTTACGATTTTGCTACCAAAAAAATCAGTTTCTCTACCCTCGATATTTACCGCGATTTACATTGCTGGGAAATGAAATTCAATACTATTATTTTTGGAACACGACGTAGTTACAACTTTGGATTAAATGTAAAAGCCAGCGTGCTTCAAGATTTAAAATTGACTAGAAGAAAAGATTTCAGGGACTTTTTGTAATAGAAGTTGGATCTCAGATTTCGGATGTTAGTTTAACCACCTCTATTTACACTATATATAAAAGCCATGCCATGGAGACACAAATCTTGGGACAAATCATAATTTTAACAAAAAAATCCAAATATTTTCCAATTGTAGCATATCTGACATTGTCTACTAAACAATTAAAATCAAATTTGAAAATCTTAATGGAAATAAAAAAAAAAGTACTACTTTTGATTTAGATAGTTGAAATGAAATACTCGAGATGGTAATTAAATATATTTATCAACCTAACTTACAAGTTATGAGCAAGTCGAAAAAAGACATATACAGAATAGCAATATTTTTTTTGCTATATAAAGATAAAAAAGAAAAAGGAAAGCCCAAGCCTACAAAAGCTAAAGTATGGATGCCCTTTCCCTTTGCAATAAACAGCTTTTTACCTTGCCCTCATAGGATAGTACAATAATAACGGTGAAGGCAACCACCTAAAGCGGAGCCAAAACAAATAAATTTAAGCAAAAAGTATAACGAGAAAATTGAAAATTTAATCAACTTCGCTCTTGCAGACGGAGAATTAACAGAAAAAGAAAAACAAATTCTTTTCAAAAAAGCTGAAGAAGCAGGTATTGACCTTGACGAATTTGAAATGGTTCTTGATGCAAAATTGTATGAAATGCAAGCAACTGTAAAATCGGCTGCTCCATCAGTTGCAGCCCCTAAGTCAGAGAAATTTGGAGATGTACGTAAATGTCCTTCATGTGGTGCTATTTTACAGTCTTTTCAAACAAAATGTGATGATTGTGGACATGAATTTAGAAATATCGAGGCTGTTCAGTCTTCTCAAAAACTATTTGATCTTTTGCAAGCAGCTACTTTAAGGAACTCTAAAGCATTAACGGACTTTGAACATCAAAAAAATCAACGTTTAGATGCACTATCTCAGAAACACAATAGTGATGGATCGCTGGTTAAAATATTTGGTGGTAAATCACGTGCTGAAAATCAAGATGAAGAAAGAGAAGATTTGATAAGGGAACTTAACTCAGATCGAGTTATTATAGAAAAAAGTATTTCTAAAGAAAAATCTAATATAATAAAAAACTTCCCTGTCCCAAATTCCAAAGAAGATTTATTAGAACTCTTAGCTATGGCTTCTAGTAATGCATATGATAATGATGGACATGTTGGATCTGAAGAAGAAGGTTGGATTCAGAAAACAGATCAGATTTATTCTAAAATAAAAATTGTCGCCGAAAAAGATCCTGTTTTTTTAGAACAAGCAACTAATATGGTTGTTTCGTTGATGAAAAAACTACCATCTAAGTATAAAAACTTCACAACTTTTCCTGAAAAATTTAAAGAAAAGATTAAGTCAGAAATAGAGATTGATAAAAAAAGAAAAGCAAAAGTCCGTAAACCATATATAATTGCTGCAGGGATTTTACTACCCATTGTGATTTTATCACTGTCTTTTCAATGGGGAATGCTTTTAATTCTCTCTTTTTTGGGACTTATTATTACCGGTGTTTTGCTCAAAAAAGCACTAAAAAGTGATAACGAAGTGAATTTTTAGTTTTTTAAAATAAATTAATTTAAAAACATGGGGATATTTAATAAAAAACAATCAAAATCAAAAGCAGTTGATTTTGGAAAAGGACTAATCAAAGGCGAACTTCAAGATGCAGTTGAGGGGAAAGTAGCGGATGCAGTTTTCGATAAAACACTAAACTATGCATTTGAAAATAGTGGGTCTTCTCTTTTGCCTTGGTGGATAATGATTATGTGGTGGCCAATTAAACAAATAGCGTTGCTTATTACTTGGCCTATTAGAATTTTTTTTAAAAAAAAGTAAAAATTAAATATCAATATTAAAATTTAAAGATATGGGATTATTTGGAAATAAATCAGAAGGCGGATTAATGGATGTAATCCGCTGTGATGAACAAGAATACCTTGTATGGAAATGGCGACCTTCTGGAGATGCCAACTCAACAAAAAAAGAAAATGCAATCCGATACGGTAGTAGTTTGCGTGTTAAAGACGGGGAATTAGCTGTTTTTGTTTATCAACAAAAAGATGGATCAATGCAGGATTTCATTGTTGGTCCTTATGACCAAACAATAAAAACTGCAAACTTCCCCATTCTTTCAAGTATTGTAGGAGCTGCATTTGGTGGAGCTTCTCCATTTCAGGCAGAAATCTATTTTATTAATCTTGCTGGTAATGTGCCAATAAAATTTGGCATTCCATATTTCAATATAACTGATTATAGGTTGACAGATTTTCCTGTTCCTATGTCTGTTCGTGGTCAAATAATTTTCAATATTACAGATTACAAGTTGTTTATTAAAAACACTCGATTAATCAATTTTGAATTAGATGATTTCAAGAACTTAATTAAATCGGCTGTTACAAGTAGTGTGAAATCTGGGGTGATGAATATAAACAGAACCAATCCGTTAAATTTGGTTCAGATTGAGGAAAACCTTGATTTTATTAATGAGAACTTAAAAGCCAAATTGAAAGATACTTTTTCAGAAGATTTTGGTGTTAATTTGAAAAGATTCGATATAGATTCTCTCGAGATGGACCAGGAAAGTGAAGGGTATAAAAAACTTCTTAAAGTTACAAGGGATCAACAGGAGAAGACATATGTTGCTCAAACAGATGTAAATAACAAAAACTTGAAGGACATGCAAGGTATTAATGCTTTGAATATGGAAGAAACATTACGGATTCAAAGAGAAGAAGCACAGAGGGCTCAAAAACTTCAAATCGAAACTAACTTTATGGGTGCACATGCTCTTAATCAACAAACAGAAGTTCTTAAAACAGGAGCAGAAAGTCTAGGCAACATGGGTAATATGGGCGGAGGCGGTGGAGGAATGAATCCCGCAGGAATGATGACCGGAATGATGATGGGAGGTGCAATGGGTAATCAAATGGCAGGAATGATGAATAATATGGGACAAAATATGCAACAACAGCAAAACACACCACCACCTCCTCCAACAATTGCCTATAGTGTTTCGGTAAACGGTCAAACAGCAGGGCCTTTCAATTTGCAGCAATTACAACAAATGGTTCAAAACGGACAGTTACAGAAAACCACTCACGTTTGGAAACAAGGTATGGCAGCTTGGGAAATAGCAGGTAATGTACAAGAGCTTTCAAATTTATTTGGAGCAGTTCCACCACCACCGCCACCACCAGTTGTTTAACTATTAAAATGTAACATTATGAATGATGATAGTTTTTTTTCAATAAACAGATTAGTAGAATTTGGAATGGGAATGGCTGTTGCACAACAAATGGTTAACACCATGAATAGTGCAATGACAAACATGCATGTTCCTGGTTCTATGAATCCAATGCAAACAGCAGCACCACAATTTTACTATGCAATGATAGATGATAATCAAGCTGGTCCTTTTTCGGAACAAGAATTATCCAGACTAATTGCAGAGAAAAAAATTACTAAGGAAACTTACATTTGGAAACCAGGATTACCAAAGTGGGAATTTGCAGAAAAATTGCCCGAGGTATTAAAACTGGTTGCATTATCTCCACCACCATTTCAACATAATCAATAATATTATGAAAATAAATTTTGTACAATCCATTATAGCCATAGCCATGAGTTTACTGATCGCTTATGGCTTGTATAGTTTTAACAGTAGTGAAAATAAAATACTTTTAAGTGCAGGTAGTTTTGTGTTTATTGCAACAGCATTGGTAATGACGATCGGAGTAAGTTATGAACTTCCGAGAACAACGACCAATATTAGAGTTGTTTCTGGGATATTCTTTGTAATTGCGTTGATTAGTAACCTAATTTTTACGTTTATTAATTTTTCTGTTCCAAGCTATGTCATAATCAATGGGATTTTATTGTTAGTTTTTATTTTGATTACACACTCTATAAATAATGCAAAACAATAACTCCATTTTATCCTCACAGAGCTATCTCCCCTTAGGACTCTTTGGCAGATAAAAAATAAAAATGGAGATTCGTGAGCCACTGTCTCTGCGAAGAGGAAATAATAATTAACAAAAAAAAATTGATTAAATGGAAAAATTTAAAAAAAATATTCATTCTAATTTTAATGAATGAAAAGAACAAGGAAAGTGTTCACAGGCAATAGCGCTAAATAAAAAAATTGGTAAAGAATATTTCTGTGAATCTAATCCCCATTTTTTTACAGGAGATTTATCTGCTGATTTAGTTTTAGTTCATTTAAACCCTAAAAGAAATAAAAATAAAGTAAGCGGTAAGTATGATCTTGAGAAACCAAAATTCAATTCATTTGAACAATATTTTGATTATTTCAGCTATTTTGGTAAGAATAATTACAGTAAAAATTCAGGAAGAACACATAAATCACCATTTGATAAAAAACAAATACGCTTTTTAAAACCACTAAATATTTTACCATTTACTGAAAATGATATATATAAAAATTTAGAGATTGTCATCGATAATAAACTTCAAATAGAACTAATTCCATTTGGCTCTGATAATTTTAATTACAATGAAGTTGGCATTAAAAACATTGAACCATTTATAGATAATATTTTATCACTTATAGCTGCAAAAAAAAGAAAACAAGTGATTTTCTGTGGTAGAGTTTTTGATAATATACTTAATGAATATGTTATAAAAAAGAAAGTACATGAATTTAAACTTCAAAAAACAGATGGTACTTTAACAAAAGGAGATTATCATTTTATAGAGATTGATATTAAACATAACGATAAAATTATTAAAGCAATTATTGCTCCACAATATGCTAAGCAAGGAATGCCTATCGAACAGTATGGAATTAAATTAAATCAATTATTGAATGGCAAAATACATAATAAATAATGATGGAAATATTTTATCTCCATTAAAAATAAGCTGATAAATTGTTTTTTTATCCCCAGTGAACAGAAGGAGTTAAAAGCAGTTTTCTAGAGGTTGATATCTCACCAAACTACTTATTTCGATTGGTGAAACACAACCCATATTTATATATAATATCTTTAATTTAAATAATATAATGAAACGAACATCACTTTGGGTAATCATTTTTCTGATTCCCTTATTTAGCAAAGCACAAAATATTGCATTTAAAAAGTTAAACCCTTGCACTTTTTCAATCGAAATTCCAATTGACATGAAAATGAAAAAAATGTATAGTGATTCAAATCCTGATTACTGTGATTATGAAGTGGTATTGAAGGATGGATATACGATTATGGAATTACATTCTTTAATAAATTCCAGATTTCAACAAAGCACAATAGAAGCACTTTATAACGAAGCAATTAAAACTTCAAATTTAAATATTACATACAAAATGGTAACTTCAAATTATTTTATTATTTCTGGAATAAATAAAGAAAATGGCAAGATAGTTTATTGGAAAAGAATTTTAGGACAACAATTTGTAAGTGATTTACATATAGAATATAATCAGAATAAGAAATTAGGAATTGAAAAATATATCGGTAGAATTTCAAAATCTTTCACCAGTAAATAATTCTCTTCTAGTTTTTTGTGTTACCAAACTGCTTATTTCTTTGGTGAAACACAACCGATAGTTAACATGTCATATCTGACATTGTTTGTTTAAATACAAAGAACTAATTTTGAAATTTGAAACTCTTAAACTTGATTAAAAATTTTACGCAAAAAAAGTAATTAGAATTGTATATAAAAATAAGATACTATAAATAAACATTAATAAAAAAATCATATGGAAAATTCGAAAATTATAGTTTCCAATCCTTGTAATAAAGATTGGAATAAAATGACCAATCACAATAATGGTAAATATTGCGGATCTTGCAATAAGACAGTTATTGATTTTACTTCATGGGAAGTAGAAGAAATTAAGATGTATCTACTAACTAAAAATGAACATGTGTGCGGACATTTTAAATCACTACAAGCAGCTGTAAAAAGACCTAAACATCATCAGTTTCTTGTAGACCTATATTTGCAAACAGACACAGAAATAAAAACTCCATATTTTAAAGCCTTAGTGCTTTCATTAATTATATTTTGCATGACTGTTGTTGGTTGCAATAATCCTATAACAAATATAGAAACTCAAACAACAAATACAGAATCAGAAAATGACTCAGAAACATTAACAGGTGTGCTAGCTCCTGAAATGTTTATAGATTCGACCAATGAGTCAGAACCACCTGCTATTGACTCTATAACAGGAAGTATAGATCCTGAAATTGCTGACACAATAAGATAATATGAACTTAAAAGCCTTTTTTATCAAAACAAAAGATCAAACTAAACTATATTTTATGATAAGTAATTAAAATCATTTTCAATCAAATACTAAGAAACTAGAATTTAACTAAATAAAAAAAAGTAACTTATTTCAGCTAATACTCCATTTGGGGCAAAAAAAAAGGAATGTTACTTAGTACAAAATTACAATAATAATGACGAGATTAATACACATATCGATTTTATTTTTACTGACAAGTAACTGCCTATTTGCTCAAGACAAAAACTCTTTGGTCAAAGATATTCGCTCAAAATATACTGAGATAAGAAATAATATTGACTCTTACGACACGACAATGATTGATTTTTTTGATGAATCTACAGAAGGCGCAGTAGCAATTGCATACTGCAACAATAAAGAGTTGAAACTGATTGAAGTTATTTGGTATGGAGAGATTGGAAAGCATCAAATTGATTACTACTTTAATTATGGTAGATTAATATTCGCATTTGAACAAGAATTTAATTATAACCGGCCTATTTATTGGGATGAAAAAAGAGCTAAGGAAAATGGAGACGACGAAGCCTTTGACTCTGACAAAACAACTGTAAAAGAAGACAGGTACTATTTTAACAATGGAAAGCTTTTTCTATGGCTTGACAATGAAAAAAAAGAAAAAAATATAACTAATGGAGATAACTCTATAGTAGGTAAAGAACTAATTGCTCAATGTTATAAACTGAAAAACAAACTCAAAAAATAAAATAAGCTAAATAAATTAATCACTAAATTTTCTTATTTTCACACTCTAGTGTAAAAAATAAAGTATGATAAAAAAGTTACTAATTCTTAGTGTTATTTTAATTATAACATCTTTAAATTTAAACGCTCAAATAAAATTACACAAAAATTTTAAATGTATTTTAGGTAAAGGACATCCCAATGAAAGTTTCTTCACTGATGGTACTTTTACCTTTAAATCATATCCATGGGGTCATGAAGGAATTTCAGGACAAGAAGTTGTAGATGTTATTGAAGAAGGCTGTAATTATCAGATAAAATTTAGGAAAACAAAAGATAATCTATTTTGGGCTACAGGTGAAGTGAATGGGGAATATGTGTATATCATTATTGCAGAACAAATGTTAGAATTCAAGCTAAGTTCTGTTACAAATGATTCACAATTTTCTAACTATTCTAAGTGGATGTTGCAACAAATACGCAAGAATATTGCTTCAAAACAAGATAATTATTTTACTGATTTCAATGAGAAAGGTTGTTTCGATATGGAATAATCTAGTTTTATTTCTATTTAAATATTATAAAACATATAAATTATGACAATTAAAAAATTTGTATTTTTAATGCTTTTGTTGAATATTGCATTGATGAGTTGTGAAGCTCAAAATTCAGACAATCCAATAGATTATTATTCTAACTCAACCATTTTTAAAGTTGATACAATAATTCAAGATGTGCTCATTTGTGGCAATAAGTTTTCGATTAAAATTTTGCGTGACCAAGTTGACGAACAATTAAATCAATTTTTGGAAGATGATGAACCTTCATTTAAACAATCCCCAATGACTGTTATTTTTACAAATAATACTGACGGCAAAGTTGTCTATCTGAAAAAATTTGATTCAGAGCCAAATGACTATCCATATTTAAATTATTCATTTTATAAAAGTCAAGACCAATCATTAAATACAAATGGGAAACTTTATTTATTACTCAATAAAAATTTTGGAGGTTCAGGTTCAACAAGCAATAGGTATTTAATTGATTACAAAGACAACAAAATTTGCTTCTCACATTTATTTGAATCGAGTGGAGAATTAACATACATTCTTTACAATAAAAATGACAATGAGATCATAGTTTTAGATGGAATATGGAATACAAAAGAAGATGAAAGTCATTTTGCTAACCATCGTTACAAAATAAAAAAATATTCATATACAGACGGTAGATTTTTAGAAATAGAAATAGGAGAAACTAAATTTAAATATTCTAGTTTAGATGAAAATAAATCTAATTTGGAAATATTGAAAGATATAAAAACTAAAGAACCGTTGTTACTTATAGACTTAAAATTATCGAACTATTAATGGTCTATTTAACCCTAACACAAAAGTGATTACTTCTTTTAAAAGAGCTCTATCATCTAGCGTCTATGTTATAGCACAAGCAAAGTAAGGGTAATTGATCTAAAAACAGTTAAAAAAATATAATTATGAATAAAAAATGGAATATTTTAGGTTTGACATTTTTATTAATTGCAGTCTTTAGTAATTGCAGCAATGAAAAAAATATTTCTAAAAATAAAGGAGCCGAAAGTGATTCACTGTTAGACAGTAATTCTTCTAATACATCCATGATTGAAGATTACTATAAAAATGAATACATTTTCAATATAGATACTGTTTACACTGATGTTTTAATTGATGGAAAATCATTCAAAATAAAAATTTTGAGTGATAAATCTGAAGATTATTTAGGAAAAAATAGGGACCCCGATCCTGAAATTGCTGATTATATTCTAAAAACTGTAGTCATATACAGTGATGAGACAGGAAAAATTGCTTACGTTAAAAAATTTGATGATTCTAAACCACACTTCGTGAAACAATGTGGTAATTTATCAAAAAAAGGTAAGTTGTACTTACACTGGATGAATTCTGGTGGAGGTTCGGGTTTTACTTCAAATACTAGTATAGTTTCTATTGTAGATGGAAAAATTGCCATAGAAAAAATTTTTAATAGTTGTGAATTGGATTGTATTTATTTTAATAAAAATGACAATGAAATATACATTTTTAAAGGCATTTGGGGTTCATATAAAGGTCAAGATGGTGAACTATTGACGGAATCACATTTTGAAGATCATAGATATGATATTCTTCAATATCGTTTTGAACAAAACAAGTTTCATGAAAACAAAATAGGCATGACAAAAAACAAATACTCTGATAGCGATGATCTTTTAAAAAAAATTATACAAAATGAAAATATTCCATCTGGAAAAATAAATCATAGAGAATACGTCTATTTTAATAATTATTCCGGTGAAATTTTAGTAAAATAAATAGACAATATTTTAATTATTTTCTATTTTCAATATTTTACATTTCAGATAATTCATTAAATAATAATTTTTTATAAAAGTCTTGTAATGCAAATCAAATATTTCGCCATTGCCCTAAAAAAATAAACCAGTTTAAATTAAATATTCAATATAAAATGAAACACATGCTAAAAACAATTTTACTTTTTTTCCTACTTCTAAATTCTATTTATCTCTTTGGACAGAAAAAATATACCGTTACAAAACTGAAATTAGAAAATATTCCAAAAGAGATAAAATATAGTGGAAAAATAATAGATGCAATTACATGGGAAGATGATCTTGGAAAAAATTTGGTCATGACTTGTAAAACAGAAGCTACCATAAACCTAAAGTCGGAAATGGATGGATATGACGTTGAAATTTATGCTTATCATTATTTATTAATTAATAATAAACCAAAATTTATTTGGAAAATTTATGATTTTATTAGTGATTGTTGGACTGACCATGTAGCTGAATTTATAAATAATACGCTCAGTGTGACTGATTTAAATAATGATGGAATTGCAGAAATTTGGGTTATGTATTTAATCGCCTGTCGTGGAGATGTTAGTCCTGATGAGATGAAAATTATCATGTATCAAGGTAACCAGAAATATGCAATGCGTGGCGAAAACAAAGTCAATATTCCTGGATATTCATCTGGTGGTCAATACACATTTGATAAAGAATTCCTCAAAGCACCAAAAGCATTTAAAGATTATGCGATTAAATTATGGAAGAAAAATATCTTGCAACAGTAGAACAAGAAATCAGTTATGCGAAGTATCCCTGCTTTCGCATTTTTATGCTTTCGCTTTCAGCGACCACCTCTATTTTAGTAAATATGCCCGATTGACAGGATATCAAGCATAACAATGAGGAGTTGAGTTAAAACATCAATTATAGTATCCGCTATGTACTACCTCTGACAGGGCTTTAAGCCCTGTCAGAGGTAGTGTATAAAAAGAGAATGTTCCAACTGCATAATTTTTTCAACTTTCTATTAATTCTAAACCCACTTCGTTGCGACGCAGAATCCAATCCTGGTTTTATGTATGGGGTTTTGTTCGACTGCTTCCTGCGTTGCAGTAACGGATGAAAAATAATTTCTCCCATTCACACTTTGTAATACAATTTAACATATCTTCGTTATACAATTAACAAACTATTATAGCCTCTCTGCTCAAAAAATCAACGTAAATTGAAAATAATAAGGAGAAGAGTAGCCTCTATAAGTAAGTTATGGGCATTTATTAACTTTGCATAAAAAACAAAAATATGGAAACCATAATCATTTTTATAATCCTTTTTATAATTGGCATAATCCCAATTCTATTTTCCTCTTTTTTAAAATATTTAGTTTATAACTCCATTTTTAAACAAGATAAAATTAATTTTAAGGACTTAATCAAAAAATCTTGGTTTTTTTCAATTTTATGGTTGGTATCAATATTGATTTTACTAATAGTATATTTCTTTATTAGTGACAATACAGATAGTTTATTAATTCGAATTATTGTATCATTAGGTTTTGCCTCTGTTCTTTTATTACTTAATTATATAAATCTTAAAAAGATTGAGCCATTAAATTCAATTAATAAGAAATTATTTATTATTTTTTATGCAATTAGTTTTTCTTCTTCTATAATAATAGTTGGTTTACTATTTTACGGATTCTATCCAAATAAAATAATTAAATTAAAAAATATTTCTGATTTCAATGATAAAATAAGTCATATTTATATATGCGATTCTAACTTAAAAAATATCAATTTAAATTCCAATCAAAGTAAAGGGGTATTATATGCTGAGTATAATAAAACTAATGAGAGAATAGTAATAATTAAAAAGGTGGAAGAGGACCAAGAGAAAAATTTATTTTCCAAATTTTTATTTAATAAAATTAACAAGATATATCTAGATTCAAATTATATTAATCTTGATAATAAAGAATTAAAAGATCCAACAAAAATATTTGAGATTAAAGATTTTAAAACAAATATTATTAGTCAATCAATTGTATATTCATATTCTATTGAAAAGCCATCTTTTTTAATAGACTTTGCAACATCTTATCATTATCATTATCATAAAATATTAAATTGCAATGCTTTAAACGAGTATGTCTTAAATGTGGACTTGTTTTATGATAAATTATCTAAGTGTTTAGTATTGGTTGGAGAAATTCATATTGATGGACCTTAAAAATAAACGCCCTATAACAGCACCTACCCAAAAGGCGGGGTTCCGTGTTCCAAAGACAGATTTGTGGTTAATGGAACTTTTGTACTTTTAATCAACATTTGTGGTGAATCGCCCGCCCTTCGGGTAGCTGCAAACCGTTAGCGCTCAGCATAAAAAGACATCACAATATTAAACAGACAACAATATGACAAGACAAATTTTTAAAATATTCACTCTCGGACTATTCATTTTAATAAGTTTCAATTCGAAAGCACAAGACAGTTTAAATAATCGAAAGCCGACAGAATTTTCAATAAACGAAGCCATTGACAAAGGAATGTTAGAGCTTAAAATTAGCGGTGCTTACGACCCGAGAATATTTTATGAAGTGGTTGACAAAGATGGTGTTCATTATGGAAAATGTATGGCAATCATACTCAAAAGCAAAATAGACAGCGTTGTTCTTTTACGTTTGGATTGTGGCACTCAACTTATTCCTGTTGACACTTCTGTTCAGACAATGATAGTTACCCAAAAAGCAGTTTTTCCTCTTTATCCAAATGAAACTTATGCCACAAGATTTTACGCAATGTGCGGACAATTACACGATGCAGCACCTAGTATTGAAACGACATTTAGAATTGGTGAGCTTGCTGACACTGGACTCGTAAAGCTTACGGATTACCTTGGCGACAACTACATTCAAAATATGCTCGGACAACACGCAATGTGGGCATTTACAGACCAAGCTGATTTTGAAGAATTAAAAAAATACGGAGCAGATAGTTTATCAATTGCAAAAACAAAAGAAATATTAAACAATTTAAATTTAGAAACAAAGTTGACACCTAAACTTGTAGTTGCACAAAATGAAGAAACAAATGAAATGAGTATAAATCGTTATTACGTTTTTGCAGGAGCAGGACTTCTTTTAATATTGGCAACGACAACAATAATTTTAATTTTTAGACGCAAGAAAGAGGATGATACAATCGCTTAGAAAAGAACAACGAACCATTAACAGCACCTATAAGAAATGAAGATCACACTTAAATATATCATAGCAACAATTTTAATTTGTATGATTAATTTGATTTGTTTTAGTCAAATCGAAATCGATACATTAAAGACTGATACTACTTCATTTTTGAACAGTAATAGTATTTATTTTACACCGAAAGGTTGGACAAATGATTATGAAAAATTATTTTCAGAGAAAGAAATATTAGCCTTAGATAGTATCATTTCTGATTTTGAGAGAAAGACAACTATTGAAATTGCAATAGTTACAATTGATACAAATGCATGTACTAAAAACATATTTGACGATTTTACACTTGAACTAGCTAGAATTTGGGGCGTTGGAAAAAAAGAAAGTAAGAATGGGATTCTAATTGGTATATCAAAAGGTGCTAGAAAAATAAGAATTCATAATGCGAAAGGAATAGAAAATTTAATTTCAGATTTAGAAACGAAGGAGATTATCCAAAATGAAATTATTCCAGAATTT
The DNA here is from genome assembly GCA_044353665.1 of Chitinophagaceae bacterium. Classification (GTDB taxonomy): domain Bacteria; phylum Bacteroidota; class Bacteroidia; order Chitinophagales; family Chitinophagaceae; genus OLB11. The sequence goes on from JBILBN010000035.1 coordinate 14,713, forward strand.
AGACTAGGCAACTATTTTCAGGGTACATTAAAAGGACTCGAAAGACTTATGGGCATATTAGATGAAAGATTAAAGAAGTGATAACTGATGCCAACAGTGCTTATCGGAATATTTAGAAAATCCTCTTACCTGTTTTATAACTATTTCAAAGAATAAAATAAGAATAAGGAAAATGTAATTCAGCCGTCAACAAAAAACAGCTTTTTGAAGGCTCTTCTTTCAAAAGTTTATGCTCTTGTAAGCCTTTGGCTTTTAATAAATGTGCAAGAAATCCCGAATAACGGGACAGGTAGCCAAACAAAGTTTACTAGTTGAACGGAGCGTTTCCGAATAACGGAACAAGCGCAATGAAGATGAATAAAGAAAAAGGCAAAGAGACCCCCAAAAAAAACCAACTTTCGTTGGCTTTCTAATGTTGTGATTATAATAATTTAGAAATAATATCTTCTATCTTCAACCCTTCGGCTTCTGCTTTGTAGTTTCTTACTAACCGATGGCGAAGAATGGGCAAGGCAACCGCTTTTACATCTTCAATATCTGGGCTAAATTTACCATGCAATAAGGCATAACATTTTGCACCCATAATTAAATTTTGCGAAGCCCGTGGGCCGGCACCCCATGAAATATAATTTCGGGCAATATCTGACCCCTGCTCATTAGGACGAGTTTTGTGCACCAAACGCACTGCATATTCCATCACATTATCGGTAACAGGCACCCGACGAACTAATCCTTGAAAATAGATAATTTCTTCCCCACTCATTACTTTAGGTAGTACTGTTTTTTTATCTGATGTGGTATTTTTTACGACGTCTAATTCTTCTTGAAACGTTGGATAATCTAACCAAATATTAAACATAAAACGGTCTAATTGCGCCTCTGGCAAAGGATAAGTTCCCTCTTGCTCAATCGGATTTTGAGTAGCCAATACAAAAAATGGTGCTGGCAATTTATGAACAACTCCTGCAATGGTAATTTGTCTTTCTTGCATGGACTCCAACAAGGCCGCTTGTGTTTTGGGAGGCGTACGATTAATTTCATCTGCCAAAATTATATTAGAAAACAAAGGGCCTTGAATGAATTTAAAATTTCGATTTTCATCTAAAATTTCAGCTCCCGTAATATCACTTGGCATTAAATCGGGTGTAAATTGAATTCGTTTAAAGCCTAAATCCAAAACTTGAGCTATGGTATTTACCAACAATGTTTTTGCTAAACCTGGCACCCCTACTAACAAACTGTGTCCGTTGCATAAAATAGAAATAATCGCACCTTCTACAACCTCATGTTGACCTACAATAACTTGCCCAATTGCCGCTTTTAATTCGCTGTATTTATGTTGTAAAGCCTCTACTGCTTTTATATCTGAACTGTACATATTTTTAATTGTTGAATTTTAAATGTTGAATTTATAAATGAGATCCGATTCTCAAATCTCAAATCTAAGGTTTTGAATTCCATTGTGCTAATTTAGGACAACTCATGAATTCTTCATCAATTTTAATATAAAAAGTTGCCATTTTTGTACTTATCCAATTATATAAATATTCATTTTGTTTTTGAGCAAAAGCCACTTGTTGAATTTTCCCATAATCATCGGTTAAATTTGCTTTGTGTGGTTCCGTTCTATTTTTCAAATAAATAATGCGCACTAATTTATCTCCACTTTGAGCCTCTACAAAATCCATTGCTTGAGAAAACTCTCCTTTCTTCATGCCATTAATTAACAAAGCAACTTGTGGCTCTAAGGTTTCAACATCAACAAAAGTTGCACCTGTTTGTTGGTCAGAGAACATTCCTCCTGTCAATTTAGTATTATCATCTGTTGTGTATTTACCAACAGCTTCAGAAAATTCTAGTTTACCCGATACTAAATTGGCTCTTACACTGTCTGCTTTTTTCAGGGTAACAGCAACCATATCGCTTGTAATTAATGGTTTAATTAATATATGACGAAGTTTTGCTTTTTCACCTTGTCTGTTAACCATTTGAATAATATGAAAACCAAATTTTGTTTTTACAACTTGCGATATTTCTCCATTTTGAAGTTTAAATGCAGCCGCTGCAAACTCAGGCACATACTCATCTCTACCTGCAATGCCAAGTTCTCCACCTAAATCCTTACTTCCAGGATCTTCGCTGTAAATACCTGCCATAACATCAAATGCTGATTTTCCTGAAATAATATCTTTTCGAATACCATCTAATTTTTCAATGGCATATTTTTCCACCTCATCATTGATATTGGGTTTAAAAACAATTTGTCCAACTTCTACTAATGAAGGATAAAAAGGCAAACTATCTACTGGAATTTTATCATAAAAAACTTTCACTTCTTGAGGCGTAATTTTTACAGTAGAAATAATGGTTGATTGCATTCTTTGTGCGGTCAATTGGTCTCTAAACAAAGGTCGATAATCATCTTTTAATTGGTAAACTGTTTTACCAGCATTGTCTTCTAATTTTTCTACCGAACCATACATATTGACAAAATAGCGAATTCGATTTTCTAAAGCGCCTTCAATTTCTTCATCAGAAATAATCACACTGTCTCTTCCTGCTTGTTCTACCAATACTTTTTGACTAACATATTGTTCAAGAATGCCACACTTTTCAGTTTCTTCCAACAACGGATTTTCTTTTTGATAATCCGCAAATGCGCCTTCTACTTCTGATTTTAAAATGATATTATCTCCAATAATGGCTGCTATTTTATCTAAATTAGTGGTTTGAGCGTTTATATTTATTGAACCCAAAACGAGAACAATAGCAACAATAATTTTCTGTATAGTACTTTTCATAAAGGTCGCAATTTACGTATAAAAGCGCTAGTTTGCATACCAATTTTTAATGATTTAACAGAAATTTGTAGGAAAATGAACTAATTAATTATGAATGATTAATTGGTAAATGTTAATTAGCAAAAAGAAAGGGCACAAAACACAACTTGCTAATTTGAATTTGTTTAAAAACTATTTTCGTTTTTCGATTTCTTTTAAAAGCTCAACAGCAGGAATATGAAAGGGTTTACCGTTTTTGCCAAATACTAAATTGCGACCATGCAAAGCAGATTCTTTTACTAATTTTTCATACGCCATTTTAAAACCTAACGAAATTTTATCTACAAAATCTTGTGTTTCTTTACTTACTGGAGCCATTATAAAGTGAATTTAATAGATTCCAAAGGTAATTGTTTTCTATATTTTGCACAAAAGAATTTTCACCATGCGCAATACGGTTAAAAAACGCATTGGTATTATTTATAATTGTCCAAGAGTCCACAATTGGGATATAGTTTTGAAATAAATTATTCAGCCCTCGTTTGTATCGTCTTCTAATAATATCTTCAGGAATATTATGTCCACCATTTTCTACTCGAGAAGCAACTCTATCTACTGCAACTTCAGCCGATTCTAACCACACATAAAGCATTTTTACATTATACCCTTTTTCTTTTGCTTTATGGATGAGTGAAATATACGTTTTACTCGAAAGCGTGGTTTCAATAGCAAAATCAATTTTTTGTTTCAACAATTCATCTATTCGAGTAAGCATAATTCTGCCAGCTTCAAAAGCCACTTTTTCTACATTAAATGGAGACAATCCTTTTGCAATATTATCGGCATTGACAAACTCGAAACAGTTTAGCAATTCGGGTAAAATAGTATTGCTGGCAGTTGTTTTTCCTGCTCCATTGCAACCGGCTATTATGTATAAATTTGGTTTGATAATACGAAAATAAAGTATTTGCGATAAAGACACGAAAACACAAAGAAATTCTCAAAAGAAAATCAAGAAAATATTTTCGGCAAGCTCGTTCCTGTATATTCAAACACCAATTCCTGTGGTTTTAATGCCACTTTAGTTGAATGTTGAAAATGCGCAAAATCAAAATCAATTGGAATAATAATATGTCTGTTTTTATGATGGTCCAATTTTAATTTATTGATGACATCATTCTTTTCTTTCCGTTCAATTTCTTCTACAAATTTGATTCCTGGTTTTATTTTATGCTGACCATAAAAATCAATGGCCAATAATTGTTTAATCAATTTATCATCCGGAAACGTTTGTGCCACATAGCTTTCAACAATATTATAAATATCATTAAACGTATATTTAAAGTAAGAACTATGTTCTCCAAAATATTTTCCTAAGCCTAATAAAAAATCAAAAATAGAATAATTTTCAGTAATGTAAATTAAGGTATTGGGTATTCGTTTTTTGTTCCAATAAATTTCTAACGCATGTTCTAGCTTCACGATATCTGCCAATTCCTGCTCACTTAAATAATCACTTTTTATAATTTGATAAGGCGCAATAGGGTCAAAAACAAATCCATGTTGCTGGTGTTTGTCTCTTAGTGGCGTTCCTTTTAAAAATTTCAAAAACCCTAGTTGCAATTCGGGTGGATACAATTTAAACACTTCTTCAAAACTATATTTTATGTCCTCAAAATAATCAAGTGCAAGCCCAACTATTAAATCAAGGTGCATCTCAACATGATTTTTCAAGGTATTAATGACACCGGCTGTTTTATCGAAATTTTGTTTTCTACTGACTTCTAAATTGGCTTTTTGATTGACTGTTTGAATGCCAATTTCAAAACGAAACATACCTTTAGGCACTTTGTCAATAATAAATTGCATAATATCTGGATGCAAAATATCAGCTGTAATTTCAAATTGAAATATATTTTCTGGTCGACCATTATCTAAAATAAATTGGAAAATATCGAGTGTAAAATCTTTTTTTACATTAAACGTTCGATCTAAAAATTTAATCGTTTTCCCATATTTCATCAAATACAATAAATTGGATTTAATATGGTCAATTGGTAAATAACGAACTTTATTATCTAAGCTTGCCAAACAAAATTCGCATTTATAAGGGCAACCTCTTGACGTTTCAATATATAAAACCCTATTTTGCAAACTCTCTGTATCATCATTTTGATAAGGGTTTGTATTGGCATACAAATTTAAATCAAACGTAAAATTATCTTGATGAAAACTGACACCATGTTCATTTTTTGAAATTAAATTTGGAATCGCCTCAACATTTGGATAAAATTTTAAAAATGAAGCAAATGGAACTTCGCCCTCCCCTTTAATAATGTAATCTATGGTTGGCAATGCAATTATTTCTTCCCATTCATAAGATACTTCGGGACCACCCAACATAATTTTACAATGGGGATTAATGGCTTTAATTTTTTCACACACCATTTTAGTTTGCTCAATATTCCAAATATAACAACTAAAACAAACCACTTCAAATTTTGCACATTCACTGGCAATCCAATCTTTATCTTCCTTTATAGTAAACTCTTTCCACGTTAATCGTTTATCCTGTTTATTTAATTCAAACAATAAACGAATGGCTAAATTCATATGAATGTATTTAGCATTTAAAGTAGCCAGAAGGATTGTTTTTTGTGTTTGCAAAATATTGTCTTTACAATTTAGAATCGTGTAAATATAAAGACAGAATACTTGCTATACTTATTTTTTCTTAAATTCTAGTTGATAAATAAACCTACCCTTTAATGCAACATGCCTATTGCCATGATAACATTCCGTATAAATTACAAGGCTAGCACTTTACTTTGACAAACAAAATTTGTTTTGGAAACACTTGTTTCAGCAATTGCATTAAATCCACCATCAACTTCTTTAAAATTTCTATAGCCACGTGATTGCAAAATGCTTGCTGCTATCATACTTCTGTAACCACCTGCACAGTGAATATAAAAAGGTTTTTCATCGGTTAAATCTTTCATCCATGTATTAATGTAAGCCAACGGTCTGCTAAATGACTCTTCAACATGTTCTGCTGAAAACTCACCCTCTTTGCGAACATCTAAAACCAACGACTCTCCTATTTTTACTTCATTCGCAAATTGTTCCGCAGAAATTCTATTTACGGTATCAATTTCTTTTCCAGCATCAAGCCACGTTTTAAAACCACCTTTTAAATAACCAATTACATTGTCGAAACCAACACGAGTGATACGAGTAAGTACTTCTTCCTCTATACCTTCATCTGCTAAAATTAATATAGGATGTTTTGTATCCACTAAAATAGTTCCAACCCAAGGAGCAAAATCACCATTGATACCAATGTTGATCGCATTTGGGATAAACCCTTTTGCAAAATCAGTACTAGCACGGGTGTCTAAAATAGTCGCACCAGTTTCATTAGCCATTAATTCAAATTCTTCTGCATTGTATGGTTTGCTACCTTTTTCTTTAATGCTATCAATACTCTCATATCCATTAATATTCATCATTACATTTTGAGGAAAATATGCAGGAGGTGGTGTTAAACCATCTAATACTGCTTTAATAAATTCTTCTTTTGTAAGCGCAGGATTTAGAGCATAATTTGTTTTCTTTTGATTGCCTAATGTGTCTGTTGTTTCTTTACTCATATTTTTACCACAGGCACTGCCTGCACCATGATTAGGATATACAATTAAATCATCACTTAATGGCATTATTTTATTTCGTAATGAATCAAATAAATGGGCTGCTAATTTTTCTTGAGTCAAATCTTCAACTACATGTTGTGCTAAATCCGGACGACCTACATCTCCTATAAATAAAGTATCACCGGTGATAATTCCTTGTTCTTTACCATTTTCGTCGGTTAATAAATAACATGAACTTTCCATGGTATGACCAGGAGTATGAATTAATTTAATAGTAGAACCTCCAACGCTAAATATTTCATTGTCTGTACCAATATGAGCATCAAATCCTAACTTCATTGGAGTTGGACCATAAACAATTGTAGCTCCAGTGGCTCTTGCTAAATCAACATGACCACTCACAAAATCGGCATGAAAATGGGTTTCGAAAATATATTTCAATTGAACATTGTCGCGCTTTAAACGCGCTAAATAAGGACTTGTTTCACGTAAGGGATCCACGATTGCCGCTTCATTATTTGAAGTAATGTAGTATGCTGCTTCAGCAATACATCCTGTATAAATTTGTTCTATTTGCATGCTATTATTTTCTACAAAATTAGAGTAAGTAAACATTGAATTAAGTGACTTTTATCACTTAACAATTTTATGCACTATAAATAAATTTCTTTGATGATAATATAAATACCCATGACTAAAACAAACCATCCAAACGCAGGTTTTAGTTTTGAGCCATTTATTTTTTTTGATAAAAAAGTGCCGACGAATATGCCTATTAACGCAAAAAAGGCTATTGTAAGTAGAAATAAATAATCGATGTTTATTCCATTGATTACATCGCCTAAAAAACCAAATAATGAATTAAACGCGATGATCAATAAGGATGTTCCTACAGCTTCTTTCATGGTTAAACCCGTAAAGAAAATCAATGCAGGAATAATTAAAAATCCACCACCTGCTCCCAATAAGCCGGTAACAACTCCGACTACAGCGCCTATTAGTACAATTTTCAATACGTTCGGCTTTACTTCCTCAACTGTTTCTTTTTTAGAGTTTATCATTGAATAAGAAGCTAAAATCATTAAAATTGAAAATAGCAACATAATGAAAATATCTTTTGTCATTGAAAAATTGCCAAGCGAAAAAATAATTTCAGGAATGATTGGCATTAAAAATTTACGAACTACAATAATTGAAATTAATGAAGGAATGGCAAATGGAATTGCCGATTGAAATTTTAAATTCCCTAATTGATAATGTTTAATAGAACCGATAGCGGCAGTAAAACCCACAATGAATAATGAATATGTTGTGGCTAATCTTGGATTGATATGAAACATATAAACTAAAATTGGAATCGTTAAAATGCTTCCGCCACCACCAATAAGCCCTAATGAAATACCTATTAAAATTGAAGCCAAATAACCCATTGTTTCCATTGCATAAATTTAAGTTGCAAAGATTACTTTAATAATTGAATGAAAATGCAATAAAAGTTACAAAGCCTGTTTTGAAACTAAATTGTTTATTCGATTGAATAAAAGATACCTTCACAAAAATAGGAAAATTATTTTCTATGTAAACAAAGTTTACCATGAGCAAAGACAGAGGAACCAAAAATATCAAGAAAGCATCCGCAGACAAATCAAAAGTTAAAGTTCTTTCGGAATATCAAGCTGGAAAGAAAGCTCAAATTACCACGTTTGCTGCTCCTAAAGTAGATAAAAGCAAAAAGTAACTAATTTAATAAAACTCTTTAGCCATAGTTCATGGAGATACGAACCATAGCAAAAAAGTACAATACCAATTTTATTCGATTTATTTATTAGAAATTATATTATCGAAATAGACTACTTAAATACTAAAATAAAAATAGGCTATCTAATTAGATAGCCTATTTGTTTTTATTTTAGCGTCATAAATTAATTTTTAGTAATTCGACTCGTATGCATTAATTGATTATTATTAATTACTTGAATAATGTATAATCCAGCATTTAATTCGGATAGGTTTACGTTAACCGTATTTTCCCCAATGAATGTATTCGATTGAACTTGCTTTACAATACGACCACTAATATCCATTATTTTCAACGTAATGATAGCCTCTTGCTCCATGGTTAGTTCAATGTTTAATTCACCCGAAGTTGGATTAGGAAATACATTTATTTCATTGGAAGCAATGACTAAACTCGGTTGTTTAGATGAAGTGCCTACAGTAAATTCAGTAGATACCGACCATGCTCCAAATAAAGAACTTGAACAATTTGATTGAACTTGTACTTCATATAAAGTGTTAGAAAGCAATCCAGTAAGTATTTTTGACGTACTTGAAGTAGTAATTGATATCCAAGCACTAGACGAAACAGGTTTATAGCGTATACCATACCATGATGCTCCTGATAAAGCTGTCCAAGATACGGTTGCTTTAGATGAGCTAATTGAAGATATCGCAATACCTGTTGGAATCGTTGCACAAGGTAAAGTTAGCGTAGTAAATTGAACCGACGCTGACCATGCTCCTGATATTCCACTTGAACAATACGAACTAACTTGTACTTCATATAAAGTATTTGAAAGTAATCCACTAATTGTTTTAGAATTACTTGAAGTAGTAATTGTTGTCCAAGTGCTAGATGCAACTCGCTTATAGCGTACTCCATACCATGATGCTCCTGATACTGCTGTCCATGAAGCAGTGGCTGTTGTTGTAGCAACAGATGATACCACAAGGCCAATTGGAGTTGCTGTACAACTCGCTGTAGTAAATTGAACCGACACTGACCATGCACCTGATATTGAACTTGAACAATACGATTTAACTTGAACTTCATATAAAGTGTTAGAAGTTAATCCAGTAAGTGTTTTAGACGAATTTGAAGTAGTAATTGTTATCCAAGAGCTAGACGAAACAGGCTTATAACGTATTTCGTACCATGATACTCCTGATAAAGCTGTCCAAGATACAGTTGCATTCGATGTGCTAATTGAAGATATCGAAATACCTGTTGGAATTGTTGCACAAGGTAAAATTAGCGTAGTAAATTGAACCGATGCAGACCATGCACCTGATATACCATTTGAACAATACGAATTAACTTGTACTTCATATAAAGTATTAGAAATTAATCCAGTAAGTGTTTTTGAAGAAGATGATGATGTAATTGTTGTCCAAGAGCCAGATGCAACAGGTCTATAGCGTATACCATACCACGATGCTCCTGGTACTGCTGTCCAAGATGCAGTGGCTGTTGATGTAGCAATAGATGATACTACAAGGCCAATTGGAGTTGCTGTACAACTCGCTGTAGTAAATTGAACCGACACTGACCATGCACCTGATATTGAACTTGAACAATTTGATTGAACTTGTACTTCATATAACGTATTAGAAATTAATCCAGTAAGTATTTTTGACGTAGATGAAGTAGTAATTGTGATCCAATAGCTAGACGAAACAGGCTTATAACGGATTGCGTACCATGATACTCCTGATAAAGCTGTCCAAGATACAGTTGCATTAGATGTACTAATTGAAGATATTGCAATACCTGTTGGAATCGTTGCACAAGGTAAAATTAGCGTAGTAAATTGAGCCGACACTGACCATGCACCTGATATACCACTTGAACAATACGATTTAACTTGTACTTCATATAAAGTATTTGAAAGTAATCCACTAAGTGTTTTTGAAGTAGATGTTGATGTAATTGTTGTCCAAGAGCTAGATGCAACAGGCTTATAGCGTATACCATACCATGATGCCCCTGGTACTGCTGTCCAAGAAGCAGTGACTGTTGTTGCAGTAACAGATGATACCACAAGGCCAATTGGAGTTGCTGAACAATTAGCGGTAGTAAATTGGGTAGATGCCGACCATGCTCCAAATAGAGTACTTGAACAATTCGATTGAACTTGTACTTCATATAACGTGTTAGAAATTAATCCATTAAGTGTTTTTGACGTATTTGAGGTAGTAATTGTGATCCAAGAGCTAGACGAAACAGGCTTATAACGTATAGCGTACCATGATACTCCTGATAAAGCTGTCCAAGATACAGTTGCATTAGATGTACTAATTGAAGATATCGCAATACCTGTTGGAATCGTTGCACAAGGTAAAATTAGCGTAGTAAATTGAACCGACACTGACCATGCACCTGATGTACTACTTGAACAATACGATTTAACTTGTACTTCGTATATAGTATTAGAAATTAATCCAGTAAGTGATTTTGAAGTAGATGTTGATGTAATTGTTGTCCAAGAGCTTGATCCAACGGGTTTATAGCGTATGCCATACCATGATGCTCCTGGTACTGCTGTCCAAGAAGCAGTGGCTGTTGATGTAGCAATAGATGATACAACTAGTCCGATTGGAGTTGACCAACAATAAGACAATACTGTAAAGTTTAATGTGGCTATTGAATCACAACCTGCAGCATTAATCGTTGCATAAGTATAAACACCTGATGCTGTTAAACTTTGACCATTCCATGAATAAGGCGCAACAGCAGATAAAATTGTTGTAGATGTGCTTGTTGGTAAAACAGTAAAGGTTAACGTGGCTGTTGAATCACAACCTACTGCATTGCTACTCATATGAGTATAAGTACCCGATGCTGTTATACTTTGGCCATTCCATGAATACGGTAAGGTATTCGCACATGCTGATGCTGTATTTGTAGATGTAGTACTATTATTAATCGTTAAATTTAACGTTGTAGTATGCGTACAACCGTTTGCATTAGTTGTGGTAAATGTTGGAGTAGTCGTAGATGCCGTATAGGTTACGCCATTTATCCAAGTATAACTATTACAAGCTGTTTGCACATCTGTTG
>JBILBN010000091.1:0-8220 GCA_044353665.1 Chitinophagaceae bacterium
TCTGTTATTAATGATTTCTGCTAATAAATTTAAGGACAATTCATCATTTTGAACATACGGTGTATAAAAATAAGCCATTTCATTGACCATGCTTTTAGGTTCTGTACCTATTTTAAATGTGAAACTGTTTTCACCCATTATAGGTTCCATTCCTAAATCTTTTGATTGAACTGCAACAGGAGTATTTGATAAACCACCGATATATTTTTCAATCATTGATTTAAAAGTTGTTTCATCAATGCTTCCTACAAAGAAATAATGCATGCCATAAGCCGAATTAAAACGTTGGTTATAAAAATTCATCGCATTATCTACATTGATGTTTGCAAAATCTATTGCCTCAGGAATTTCTTTACTTCTTGGGTGATTGCTGAACATATATTTACTCAATGTATCGCCATAAAAACTTTGTGGATCAGATTTCATTTGAGCAATCATTTGCATTTGTCTGTTTTTAAATGATTCAAAAGCAATTTCATCTTTACGTGCAGCCGTAGATTTTAAATACAACAATTGCATCGCGGTTTCAAAATCTTTATTTGATGAATTTCCACTCACTATTTCAGAGTTAATATCAACAACCGTATTAACTGATGCATTTTTGCCTGTCATGAATTTTTGCAAATCAGTATTTGAAAACTGACCATAACCCATTTCATCTACTACATTATTACTATAATCGGCACTTTGAAAATCAGCCCCTTCATACAAAGAAGCACCTCCAAATCGATATCCAGAAAATATAACTTCATCATTTTTAAAATCTGTTTTTTTAAAAGTAACAGTAGCATAATTATCTAAAAACCAAGTCGTTGTTCCAGTTTTTTCATCTTTTACTTCTTTTATTATTTTCCCTGGAGTAGGTTCTTTTTCCAATAATTTTTTTGGCAATTCTTTTTCAGTATAAGCTACAGATTTTATTTTCAAACTGGCATCAACATAACCCATTAATTCTTTATCGGTAGGTAATTTGTCGGCTGTTTTGGTTGTTACTAACGCAAAATAAGTTTTATCAATATTGATATCTTCTTTGTATTTATTGACATCAGCCAACGAAATTTTTGCTAAGTTGGTTTTCAATAAATTATATTCCCACTCAATGCCTGGTATGGGTTCATTGGTTAAAAAGTGTCTCACCAATTCATCAACTCTTGTTTTTGATTCTGTTTTATCTCTTTCGTTGTATGTTTTTTCATACCCCGACATCAACTCAGCTTTAGCTCGCTCTAATTCGGCATCTGTAAATCCAAATTGTTTTACTTTTAAAGCCTCTGTAACCAATGTTTCTGTAGCTTCCTTAATTTTATCATTTCCAGCAATGGCAAACAATTGGAAACTTTCCCAACCTCTAGCCCATCCGCCTTGAATTCCTCCTCCACCAAAAATAAACGGTGGTGTTGCCGAATTTTTCAATTCTTCATAACGACTACCTAGCATTGAGTTAAATAATATTTTATTAATATCATTCACATACTCCGCTTTTGTAGTTGCTGATTTACCTTTTTTACTATTCCCAATAATCTGAATCATAGTATAAGGCATTTCTGGGTCGCTTAAAACCATTGCTTTATTACTTGTTCTTGCTGGCAAATCATAAAATGCTGGTCTTGGTCTTACATTTGTAGGATTTTTAAATCCACTAAACTTAGCAATAATCAATTTTTCTGCTTCTACAGGATCAATGTCACCTACCACACAAACGGCTTGTAAATTTGGTCGGTACCAATCTTTATGGAAACGTTTAATTACATCATGTTTAAAATTTTTCAATAATTCATCATCGCCAATTGGTAAACGTTTAGCATAACGAGAGCCATTTAAATACTCAGGCAACCATTTTTGCATCATACGATCATCAGCGCCTTTACCCATTCTGCTTTCTTCCAATACTACATTCCGTTCTTTATCAATTTCTTCATTTTCTAACAAGGCAGCACCGCTCCAATCTGCAATAATTTGAAAACCTTTGTCAATTTTTTCTTTATCATCTGCCGGTATAGGCAAAATATAAACTGTTTCATCGAAACTAGTATATGCATTTAAATCGGCACCAAAATCGACACCAATACTTTGTAAATAGTGAACGACTTCATTTTTAGGAAAGTTTTTCAATCCGTTAAAATTCATGTGTTCCATTAAATGCGCCAATCCGAGTTGGTCGTCGTCTTCTTGAATAGAACCTGCGTTAGTTACCATTCGTAATTCAATTTTCTTTTCTGGCTTTTTGTTTTGAATAATGTAGTACTTTAATCCATTCGGCAACTGACCTACTTTTATTTTTTTGTCGATTGGAATTTTTTCATTTTGTGCATTTACTAAAAATGGCAAACAAACACACAGGATTGCCAAGAGGTTTTTTAATGATTTCATGTTATTTTATATTTAGAGTTTAAAAGTAACGAATCAATTATTAATTATCAATTATTAATTGTCAATCAATGAAGAAAAAAGCTAGCATTTCACTAAAAACTCAATATACTTTTCTTTCCAGCCCTTCCAAAGAGGCGCAGTTCCTAAAGAAAAATTATGCCAAATGGTAATTAAATTGCCATTTACTTTTTTTACCACCTTTGCATAATGAAGCATTTCTTCCAATGCTTTTTCTGCTGTGTATTTTTGTTCATAAAACGAATTGCATTCCATATAACAAAATGGATGCAACGTTAAATTGCTAACTTCATTTTTTTCAACATCAAACCATTTAAATGAACGGGAAGTGCTGGCTCTAAAACCATTGATACTGCCATATCCCATTGAGTAATCATCGGTGATGCCTACGTTAATCAAGTTTCTAAATGTTTCTGGCAATGTGAATCGAATATAATGTTGCCGACTTTTTTTAACCTCTTTTAAGAGTCGTGCTTCTTCTTGTAAAATATCAATTTTTTCGTGACTTTTCCAGGATGGATGAATCCCAATTTCATATTTTGAATGAATAGTTGAAATTAATTCTTTCATTAAAGAGGAATGATGGTCTATATTTTTATCGTATTCACTGCCTTCTGAAAGCAAGAAAAAATAAATAGGTTTCAATGAAAATTGTTGATGAATTTCATCTAAAAAATCAAAACTATCATAAGGATCCTTCTGATTTGCAAACAATACATTCAATCTAAAAGAGATGTTTCTAAAATTGAATTTTAAAAAATCGTTCAGCGCTCCTGCAACATTTCGAACAAAACCTTTTCCTTTAAAACTGTATGCGATATCAATATCATAGGTAGGTAAAAGTTGAAACTTATTTTGTTTAAATTGAATCGATTGATTTTTAACTAAAATATTTTTTTTCAGTGCTTCAATCCACAAATCAATTAAAGGAAGGTGTAAAAAATTATTTTGATAAGCAATGCTTTTCACATGTGGAAATCGAAAATACATATCGGATTCATAAGGTAAATATTCTTCATATCTGCTTAATAAATAAAAAACAGCCGCGAATAAATCAAATGGTATGTTAGCATCCTTTGTTTGAAAAAAAACGGTTAGTTCGTTCCATTGCGTAAAATTAATTTCTTTTTCTACAATTTCTGTTTCAAACAATAAACCTATAGAACCGATGTGTAAATCACTTTTTAATTTTTTATGAGAATAATTAATTCGAAAATAAGGAGATGCTAAAAAATCAGACTCAGAGGTAGTGAGTTCATATTCAACTCCTAAAACTTCATTAAATATAAAATCAAAAACATACGTTAGTCTATTTGAAGTGAAAGCAGCATATAGTATAAATTTGTTCAAAAATTAATTTTTTAAGAATTGTATTTTAATCTCTTCTTTTATGTGTTTATTATTTAAAATTCAACGCACCAAATTATTTCTTATCCTTCCACATATCTCTAAACGACTTATGAAACTCAAGTCCATCACGTCTTTTACCCCAACTGTTTTTAAATAGAATAGATACAATTTTAGTCTTCATACCAGCACCTGCTAAGTCTACCATACTTCTATTGGTCATCGCCAATTTCCACATTTTCCAAGCGGTATTTTCAGAAAAATCAGTATCATGTTTTTTTACTGCCAATGTTCTGTTGTAATGTAACATTCCATGAATATTAATTTTTAACGGACAAACTTCTGTGCAATTGCCACATAATGTAGAAGCATAACTCAAATGTTTAAACTCCTCAAAATCTTTTAAATGTGGCGTAATCACCGAACCAATGGGGCCGCTGTATGTAGCGCCATAAGTATGCCCTCCAATATTTTTATACACAGGACAAGCATTTAAACAAGACCCACAGCGAATGCAATACATACTTTCTCTAACATTTGGATCTTTCATTAAATTGGTTCTGCCATTGTCCAATAAAATAACGTACATTTCTTCAGGACCGTCTACTTCATGTGCTTTTTTAGGCCCAGTAAAAATTGAATTATAAACGGTTACATTTTGACCTGTACCATAGGTAGCCAACAAAGGCCAAAACAAATTCAAATCATCCATCGAAGGAATCATTTTTTCGATTCCCACAATGGCAATATGTACTTTTGGAAACGCAGTAGTCAAACGACCATTGCCTTCATTTTCAGTCACACATACTCCGCCCACATCTGCCAATAAAAAATTGCCACCCGTAACCCCTACTCCAGCGCTTGTATATTTTACACGCAAATTATTTCTAGCGACCAAGGTAATTTCATTGGGTGTTAAATTAGGTTCTGTACCTAATTTTTCATGAAAAACCCGAGCACAATCTTCTTTACTTTTGTGCATCGCTGGCGTTACAATATGATAAGGAGTTTCGCCATCAAGTTGTTGAATGTATTCTCCCAAATCGGTTTCCACACTTTCGATCTCATTTTTTTCTAAAAAAGCATTCAAATGAATTTCTTCCGTTACCATGCTTTTGCTTTTCACTACCTGTGTAGCGCCGTGTTGTTTGCAAATATCTAAAACGGATTGGTTTGCTTCTTCAGCATCTTGAGCCCAAATAACTTTACCTCCATTTTTGGTAAAATTTTGTTCAAATTGAACCAAATATTTATCTAAATTTTCAATGGTTTTCCATTTAATGTTTTTTGCCTTTTCTCGAGCAAAATCCAAATTAGCAAATTGTTTTTTACCCTTTATCACAACTTCATTGTACTTACCAATGTTAAACGACAATTTGCGTTTATGTTCAACGTCCATTGCCTTAATTTCACTTTTAGCTAAAAACGCTTGCTTTAAATCAACTGCACTCATGGTGGTAAAATTTTATCCTGCAAATATAGTTGTGCAATCCTAGTTTTTTTATAGAAGTTTTTTATTTTTAATATGGAATTAATTTAATGTATGAATGGAACGTTTTAATTTGTAGCCAAAACCTTACAAGAACATACATACTACGTAGGAAATATCAATCGTAGAGCAGGATGCAGAACCAATGATATTTTTAAACTGTTTAGTACCCGAGAAATTCAAAAAACAAAAAGTCCTTTTGATGATTTATAAAAAATATTAATAATAAAATATTTACACTTTGATAGCATTTATGGCTCAAAAACTCTATATTTGACAGTGATTGTGCCACAGATGTTAATGTGCATTAACAAACGTGGCATATATAAATAAGTTATGCCTCATTGTAAAAAGACAGCCAACCGCACATTTTAGCACATTTGGTTGCCCGACACACAGGCGACCGCTTCGCAACCAAAAGAGCAAAAATTTTTCCACCGCATGACACAATATTCAGAATAATATTTTATATTTGTCAAAAAATGACAAGTCAAATGAAAGAAACATTTGGAGAGTATATCAAACAACTAAGGACGGAACACAATTTAACGCTGACGCAACTTGCGGCCAAACTTGAATTAGACTCTGCTAATCTTAGTAAAATTGAAAACAACAAGAGAGAATTTGACGAAAAAAGATTAGTCCTTTTGGCCGACATTTTCGACTTGGATATTTCAATTCTTCGGACAGAATTTTTTAGTGATGTAATTGCAAAAAAACTTTACGATAATAATTGCGACAACGACACATTAATTCTTGCCGAACAAAAAGTAGAATATTTAAAATCTAAAAAACTTACAACAATATGAATATAGTTTCATTTTTCGCAGGTGCAGGCGGTCTTGACCTAGGTTTTCAAAAAGCAGGTTTCAATGTTATTTGGGCAAACGAATACGACAAAGAAATTTGGGAAACATACGAGAAAAACCATCCTCACACAAAGCTTGACAGAAGGAGTTTAGTAAATATTCCTGCTGATGATGTTCCTGAATGTGATGGAATTATTGGCGGCCCACCTTGTCAAAGTTGGAGTGAAGCAGGTGCAATGAAAGGCATTGAAGACAAAAGAGGGCAATTGTTTTTTGACTTCATAAGGATTTTAGAAGCTAAACAACCAAAATTCTTTCTTGCTGAAAATGTAAGCGGAATGCTACTTGATAGACATTCTAGTGCTTTAAATAACATCAAAGAATTATTTAGAAATACAGGTATTGGCTATGAGTTATCTTTTGAAATGCTTAATGCTTGTGATTACAATGTACCACAAGACAGAAAACGAGTTTTCTTTATTGGAATACGCAAAGATTTGAATTTTACATTCAAATTTCCAAAGCCAAATTTTCCAAAAGTAACGCTACAAGAAAAAATCTTTGATTTAAAAGACAATGCTTTGCCAGCATTGACTTACAATAAAACTAATGGGGAGAAATGTGCTGTCCCTAATCACGAATATATGATAGGTGATTTCTCTACAATTTTTATGTCAAGAAACAGAGTTAGAAGTTGGGATGAGCAATCGTTTACAATTCAAGCAGGTGGTAGGCACGCCCCAATTCATCCACAAGCTCCCAAGATGAAATTTATTGAGCAAAACATTAGAATTTTTGTTCCAGGAAGTGAACACCTTTATAGAAGATTAAGCGTAAGAGAATGTGCAAGAATTCAAACATTTCCTGATGATTTTATTTTCCATTACACGAGTGTTCCAGCTGGTTACAAAATGATAGGCAATGCCGTTCCAGTTAATTTCGCCAAATTTTTAGCTGAAAGT
This sequence comes from Chitinophagaceae bacterium, assembly GCA_044353665.1. Lineage (GTDB taxonomy): Bacteria > Bacteroidota > Bacteroidia > Chitinophagales > Chitinophagaceae > OLB11. The sequence goes on from JBILBN010000091.1 coordinate 6,996, forward strand.
ATTAAGCAACAACTTATCGAAAATGAAAACAAAAATCAAATTATAATAACAAGACAAGAAGCAGTAGCGGTATGACAAATATTTTAGAGGCAATTGTAAATATTGCGAACAATCCAATCCTTGAAATTAGAAATCATTACGCTGGCAGAAACAGAGCCAATAATGTTGGTGAAGCATTAGAAACATTTGTGAAAGATGCTTTCGCAAATATTATTCACGCAACAGACGAACAAGAAAGAATGACGAGATACAATGAAGTTTTTTCGTGGCTCGGCAATCAAAATCACCCACCTGATATTATGATTAGGAAAGGTGATGCAATTGAGGTTAAGAAAACTCAAAGCGTAAATAGTGACTTAGCATTGAACAGTTCATATCCTAAATCAAACATTCAATCAAATAGCACGATGATTACGCAAGAGTGCAGAACTTGTGAAGAGTGGACAGAAAAGGATTTAATCTATTGTGTTGGTCATACGGATGACGAAAGTGTAAATTCCTTGTGGATGGTTTATGGAAATATATATGCAGCAAAACACGAGACCTATCAAGTTATAAAACAAAAAATAACTGATGGAATAAACGAAATTCCCAATGTTGAATTAGCGGAAACAAATGAATTAGGACGTGTTAATCGAGTTGATCCATTAGGCATAACCAATCTAAGAATTAGAGGAATGTGGCAAATTCAAAATCCAAGGCGTGTTTTCAATTATTTGCACATCCAAACAGACAATAAATTTGAACTAGTGGCAATTGTTTCAACTTCAAAATACAACTCTTTTCCAAACGACAGCAAAAACAGAATTGAAAATTTAGGTAATCCAAACTTGACAATAAATGATGTTAAAGTAAAAGACCCAAACAATCCTGCGAACTTATTAGACGCTAAATTGATAGTTTTTAAAGTACTAAATTAAAATGCCAACACTTCGCAGTCATACACATTTACAAGCCACACAAGCCGACACGCAAACCAAAGCTTGCAAAAGAGTATGCCTGCCCAACCGCACCAACGACAGACAAATTGTCGACCGAAAAGAACAACGAAGGCATAACACGGGTTTGGCAAAAGTGGCGGTTCAGTGCTCCGCAGACACATTTGTGGTTAATCAAACATTGGTTCTCCGCATCAACATTTGTGGTGAAAATCGCCACCTTCGCCAAGCCCGATACCGTTCGTGGTAAGTGTATCGAAAGAATCCCAGTTATTCAAAGGCTATTT
>JBILBN010000092.1:0-8201 GCA_044353665.1 Chitinophagaceae bacterium
TTGATGTTAGATGTCAGCTGTCAGATGACAGGCAAATTAATACCCAGACATCCAGCATCCAGCATCTGACATCTATTAAAATTCCGACAATAGGAAAACACAACATGGAAAATGCATTGGCTTGCATTGCTGTTGCCAATATTGTGGGCGTAAATGTGGAGCAATGTGCAAATGCCTTGAAGACCTATGGTGGAATTTATCGTCGTCATCAGCTTTTAGGGGTAAAAAATGGAGTAACAGTTATTGATGATTATGCACACAATCCTGCAAAAATTGCTGCATCTATTAAGGCTTGCCAGCCTGTGGGAGATAAATTAGTCGCATGGTTTCAGCCACATGGTTATGGGCCTACGCGTTTTATTCGTAAAGAATTAGTGGAAGAAATTACCAACTCATTAAGACCACAAGATGAAATTTGGATGAGTGAAATATATTATGCAGGAGGAACTGCTGTTAAGGATATATCTGCCAATGACCTCATTAATGATTTGAAAGAAAATGGTGTAAATGCCTTTTTTGTCGAAGATAGAAAAGAATTGTTCGCCCAAATGAAACCAACCTTAAGAGAAAATACGGTTTTGCTTTTAATGGGCGCAAGAGATCCGAGTTTGGAAAAGTTTAGTAAAGAAGTATTTGAAATGATGACTGATGTCTGATGACGGACGCCAGTTCTTTATTATAGTCAACTAATTTATATTTTACCTGACATCTGACATCTGTTGTTACTTCCAAGTTCCTTTAAACTCTTTTTGGTATTGCTCAAATGGTTTTGTTTTATGAAAATTGCCTACAAAATAAGTAGCAATTAATTCCATATTGGGCACTTCCAAATAGCCTGGTACTGGTTGAGGATTTGTAAAACCTTCATCAAAAAATAGGCTCGTAGGATAGCTCATTCGTTGTCCCATCCATTGAATAGCCAATTCATTTGTTTTACTACCTTCTGAACGGCCATATTTTTTACCATTAAATAAAACCTCCTCAGCACGTTCAGCATTGAAATGAATACAATAGAAATTTTTATTTAAATAGTCAATTACATATTGGTTAGTAAACGTTTTTTTATCCATTACTTTACACCAGCCACACCAGTCGGTGTAAACGTCCATGTAAACTTTTCTTGGTTCGGTTATCATTTTTTCTTGCACTTCTTCAACGGTCATCCAATGAATTTCAGTAGAAGAAATTTCAGAAGTTGATTTCGCTTTTTCCGATTTCTTTTTTTGCGCAATAGCATAAAATGAAATGCCCACAACCAATAAAAAAGATATAGTGTATTTTAATTTGTTATTCATGATTCGAAAATTTCTTTTGTAGTTTTGTTCAAATATACAGACTTTAAATATTTCTTAAAATTTACGAATGTTAAAATAAATTACAAAAGTAAATAACAAGTCCTATTTATTCAAAGGAGATGGTTGATAAAATGAAGTCTTTCAATATATAGCGATATGATAAATAAAAAAATTGCCATTGCAGTAACAGGAGCTTCTGGAGCTATTTATGCCCAGGTTCTATTAAATAAATTAGCTAAAATAGAAGGGTTAGAGTTGGCATTAGTGATGTCGGACAATGCAAAAGATGTATGGAAATATGAATTAGAAAATGAAGACTATAAAAATTTATCTATTAAAGAATATTCAGTCAAAGATTATTTTGCGCCATTTGCCAGTGGCAGTAGCACTTTTGAAGCCTTGGTTATTTGCCCTTGTAGTATGGGTACTTTAGGCAGAATTGCAAATGGCATGAGTGATAGTTTAATTACAAGAGCAGCCGATGTTATGCTCAAAGAAAGACGAAAATTAATTTGTGTTGTGCGCGATACTCCATATAATTTAATTCACATCGAAAATATGCAAAAAGTAACCTTGGCAGGAGGGATAATTTGTCCTGCATCGCCTTCATTTTATTCATTACCCAAAACATTTGAAGAAATGGCAGCCACAGTAGTTGATAGAGTCATTGGGTTATTAAATATCAAAATAGATACTTATCGCTGGAAAGAATAGTTTAAAATTTTCTCAGTCCAAAAACCATTGTGGAAAAGTCTTTTTTCAAGTGATTACAATTTTTATAAAATCATTTCTTTTTTATTATACCTTTGGCTGAATTAACTTTTTTCTCACCTTTTCATGGCTGATTTCTCACAAAATAGAAGTGTTTTTATACGACTTTTTTTTATTGCAATACCTGTAATCATTGTACTTCGTTTGTTGTTTTTACAAGTGTTTGATTTTGGAGGCTACAAAGAAGCCGCTTTAGGTCAAGCAGTTTATATCAAAAAAATATATCCTCCAAGGGGCACTATTTATGACCGAAAAGGAGAGGTGTTAATGAATAATAGTGTGGTATATGATTTAACCATTGAGCCTAAAAAAATAAAAGCCGATTTTGACACTGCATTTTTATGTAAATTAATTAATATTAATACAACCGATTTTGCCAAACAATTTACCAAACTGATTAAAAAATATGGCTGGCAATCTAAAAATTTAACCTTGTTTAAAAATTTGTCTCCCAATGTAGTGGCTCGTTTGCAAGAAAATATTTATGAATTTCAGGGGATAGATTTAATAGCACATGCTGAACGCAAGTTTACCTATGATTGTGGTGGAAGTATATTAGGTTTTATTAATGAAATTAGTGAATCTCAATTAAATGATGAAAAATATTCAGCTTACGAAAAAGGGGACTATATTGGGGTTCGAGGTTTAGAATATACGTATGAGGATGAACTTCGTGGAAGCCCAGGCGTTCAATATCTTTTAAGAGATGTTAAACAACGAATTCAAGGCCCGTATAAAAATGGCGAAATGGATTCTTCTTCAATCCCAGGAAAAAAATTAGAATTGTTTTTAGATGCTAAATTGCAAAAGCTGGCTGAATCGATGATGGAAAATAAATTAGGTTGTGCTGTGGCAATAGACCCAACAACAGGAGGTGTTTTGGCTTATGCCAATGGACCTACTTTTGACCCCAATTTATTAACAGGTGCCGACAAAGGAAAAAATTTAGTGGCACTTTATAACGATGCAACCAAACCCTTATTAAACCGAGGTATACAAGCTACTTATACGCCTGGCTCTACGTTTAAACCACTAACCGCTTTAGTTGCTTTAGACGAAGGTGTTATTACTCCATCCTATGGTTATGGTTGTCATGGTGGTTATTTTGCCTGTGGACGAAAAATTGCTTGTACACATACAGGCGCAGGGCATGCTTCAAATTTAGGATTGGCAATTGCCAATTCATGTAATGCCTATTTTTGTCATGTTTTTCGATTAAGCATTGATGCCACTCAACACGGGAATGTGCATGTTGGTTTGCAAAAATGGCATCATTATATGAATGATTTTGGATTAGGACACCCAACAGGTATCGATTTGCCTAATGAAAAAGGAGGTCAAATCCCAGATTCTAATTTCTTTAATAGAATGTATAATGGCAATTGGAATTCATGTATGATGAGTATTATTGGCATGGGACAAGGTGAAATTTTATTAACTCCCCTTCAAATGGCCAACTCAATGTGCTTGATTGCAAACAAAGGATTTTATTTTACGCCACATTTTGTAAAATCAATTGATGGAGACAGTACACACCCCAAACTCAAACCTTTTTTAATAAAACACAAAGTAGGAAACATTGCAGATTCATCTTATCAATGGGTGGCAGCAGGTATGCAAGAAGTAGTAGAACAAGGTACTGGTAAAGTAGCTAAATTGCCTGGTATTGCGGTATGTGCCAAAACAGGAACAGCACAAAACAATGGTTCGATGTATGGTAAAGTAATTAAATTGCCCAATCACTCAATGTTTGTGGCTTTTGCCCCTCGTGAAAATCCTAAAATAGCAGTGGCTGTGGCTATCGAAAATGGCGGTTTTGGTGCCACTTGGGGAGGCCCAATTGCCAGCTTAATGATAGAACAATATTTGAACGATTCGATTTCGTCTAAACGAGTTGATTTATTGAAAAAAATGCAAAACACTAAAATAATTATTAATTACACGTATTTAAAAGATTCGTTAGATCGTCAAAAAATTCGTGAAAAAGAGCTGCTAAAAAATGGCAATAAAGATAGTCTTCGAAAAGTAAATTATGCAAAAGATAGCATCAAGCATTCAAATGATTCGTTGTTAGCTCGATACTACTTTCAAAAAGTATACGGCAAAAAACTAAACAATTAATACAATTTTAAAGTGAGTTATAAAAAAACATCAGTTGTTGATAGAATAGATTCGATATTGGTTATCCTATTTTTGGTACTTTCCATTATCGGTGTGGCTTGTATTTATTCTGTAGAACATAGAGATACAGACATTAGTTTTTTCTTGAGCAACAGAAGATACACACAGCAGTTTATTTGGTTAGGCATTTCATTATTTGTAGGTTTTGTTATTATTCTATTGGACAGTAAATTTATTACTGCTATTCCTTTTTTAAGTTATGTAGTTGGCTTCATCTTTTTGTTATTAACACTTACACCTTTAGGAAAAGCCGTAAAGGGGTCGAGCTCATTTTTAAATTTAGGATTTTTTACGTTTCAGCCAGGTGAGTTAATGAAACTCTTTGCCGCTTTAGCAATTGCAAAATTTTTATCGCTACAAAATACGAATTTCAGTACAATCAATCATCGGTTAATGGCCGCCGCATTAGCATTGGTACCAATGTTATACATTATGCTTTTTCAAAATGAAACAGGATTAGCATTGGTTTATTTGTCGTTTTTTATCGCTATGTATCGTGAGGGTTTACCAAATATTATTTTAATTATTGGCTTTTCTATTTTTGCATTAACGATAGCTACTTTATTAATTCCTAAAAATTATTTATTTATTATTTTATCTGTCTCAGCAATTTTTATTTTGTGGTCGCAACGAAAACAAATTAAACGCAATAAAGAAATCCTTTTTTTAGTCGCAGGCATCTGGTTTGTGGGAGTTTTGTTTTCACAAGTCATGGTTCCTATCGCATTTAAAAAAGTATTAAAAGGCTATCAAGTGCAACGCATTTATACCATGATAGGTCAAGATGTGCCCGATGATTATTTGCATGAAGGAATGGATAATAAAAAACAAAATGCAGCCAATTACAATGTAAGTCAGTCGAAAATTGCAATTGCATCAGGCGGTTTTTTTGGAAAAGGATTTTTAAACGGTACACAAACTCAATACAATTGGGTGCCTGAGCAGGGAACCGATTTTATATTTTGTACTATTGGTGAACAATTTGGGTTTGTGGGAAGTACTTTATTAATATTGCTATATGTGGGTTTTTTATTGCGCATTATTTTTATTGCCGAACGACAACGCTCTGTTTTTAGCAGAGTGTATTGTTATGGTATTGGTGGCATTATGTTTTTTCATTTAATAATTAATATTGGAATGACCATAGGATTGGCCCCTGTAATTGGCATCCCATTGCCATTATTAAGTTATGGAGGAACGTCGTTGCTTACCTTTGCAATCATGATTTTTATTATGGTTCGACTTGATATGGACAGACAAATGGTGTTACGCTAATTATCAAATATTAATGATTCGTTTTCTATTAATAAATTTCAACAATTAATAATTATTTTATGCATATTTCCCCACTTTCAGAAGGCGTTTTTACCATTGGGCACGATAAAATATTTATCCCCTTTAATGAAGAAGAACATGAATTAAATGATAGGGCAACGGGCTCATTATTAGTAGAGATTCAACCCTTTTTAGTTCAAATAAGGCATCAAAATATTTTGTTCGATACAGGATTAGGCTACAAATTGCCCAGTGGTGAATTGCAAATTCATCATAATATTAGATCATTAGGAATAGAACCAAGTGAAATTCATAAAGTAATATTATCGCATTTACACAAAGACCATGCAGGCGGAGTTTCGTATCAAAATGAGCAAGGAGATGAAGTATTAAGTTTTCCAAATGCAACGTATTTTGTAATAGATAAAGAATTTGATTTTGCAGTAGAGCATGCAGGAAAATCATACACGATAGAAGATTTTGCCATCCTTAAAAACTCTATGCAAACAGAATGGTTGCCAGAAAAAGGAAGCATAGAAGGTATGATTGATTATGAAGTGACTGGTGGGCATTGCCCTTTTCATTGTTGTTTTTTAATTCATGATGAAGATGAAAAAGCATTTTTTGGAGCAGATGTAGCTCCTCAACTAAAGCAACTAAAAACAAAATATGTTGCCAAATATGATTTTGATGGAAAGCGAAGTATGGAGCTTCGACAAAAATTTGCACAAAAAGGGAAAGATGAAAATTGGACATTTATGTTTTACCATGATGTGAAAACTCCAGTTGGCAAACTGTAACCAAGGATCTATAAAAATGATAAATTTAAAGTAATTTTTTATCGAAAAAAACGATAAATCATTTTAATTTTTATTACCTTCGTCAATATTAAAAAATAAATAACCATGCAAGAATTAATTAACAAAATTATTAGCGAAGTAGGATTAAGTTCTGAACAAGCTACAAAAACAGTAACTACAGTAATGGATTTTGTGAAAACAAAATTACCCCCAGCATTATCTGGCAACATTGAAGCAATGTTTTCTGGTGTAAAAGGCGAAGCACATGAAGCTAGCTATGCCGAAAAAGCGACAGAATTTGCAGGTGCTACTAAAGATAAATTAGAAGATATGGCAGAAATAGCAAAAGATAAATTAGGGGATGTTGCTGAACAAGCTGAAGATTTTGCAAAAGACGCCTTAGGAAAATTAAAAGGAATGTTTGGTGGCGATAAATAAACGCTGTTTGTAACGAAATAAAAAAGCGGTTCTCATGTAGAATCGCTTTTTTTATGAAAATTTTAAACCAATGAAAAATGCGATAAACTATTTGTATTCATTTTTTTTAGGAGTAACTTTTCAATAGAAAAATAGTTAATAATTTCCATAGCAGCTAAAATTCTAAAAAATAGAAAAAGTTGTTTCCTCGATTATAAAAATAAAATTGCCGAGTAAGTAGCTTGATTATCAAATTTTTAATTAAATTGTCGTCGAAATGAAAAAAGGAATTATATTACTAGTGATGTTGTGTGTGTGTGTAGTTTCTTTTGCAGGAAATTTTACAGGAACGTATAATTTAAACAAGGGATTAAATAAAGCTAATGCAACAGTTTATGTCGATCATTTTAAAGATGATTCGGCTTTTATTTACATAACAGCTGTTTCGGGTATGCCCGATTTTAATACCTTAGATTTTAGGGGATTTATTACCATTTATGACAACGTGGCTAGCTATACATTTAAGAATAGTTGCGGTATTCAGTTTCAATTTTTCGGAAATAGCTTATCGATTACTGAAGATACTTTGTGTCGTCTGCAATGTCCAATTGCTACAAAATATAAGAAAACGTCACCTGCTTTGAAGAAAAGTAGCATCATGGTTTCGGAGTATGTGGAGAAACAAGGCATCTTAAAAACAGATCTTGTAGAAGTTTATAAAATTCCATTGTTAGAGAGTGATATTGCTTTTACTTTGTCGAAAGATGTAGCAGTAAAAATTACAGATGAATTCAAACAATTTTATTTAATTGAGCTAAAAAACAAACAAAATGAGTTTCTTTGGGTATTGAAAAAAAATATTCAATTAATAAAATAAATGAAAGAACTGATTTTATCGTTGTTGAAGTACATCTCATTGCCTTTTGCATTGTTGTATGGCTTGGTCATTATGTTGAGAAATAAGTTTTATGATTGGAAAATTTTTGACTCAATCGCATTTGACTTGCCGGTGATTTGCGTAGGAAACATAACGGTTGGAGGTACAGGTAAAAGTCCTCATATTGAATATTTAATTGAGCAACTAAAAAACGAATATAAAGTAGCGACACTAAGCCGTGGTTACAGACGACATACGAGAGGGTTTAAATTAGCCGATGCCAACAGCAATGCAAGAGATATTGGTGATGAGCCTTTTCAGTTTAAATCGAAATATCCTACAATTGAAGTATGTGTAGCCGAAGATCGTATGACGGCTATACCAGAATTGTTGCAACGCAAACAAGACATTCAAGTTATATTACTTGATGATGCTTTTCAGCACCGAACCGTAAAGGCTGGTATGAATATTTTATTGACCGATTATGAGCGTTTGTTTACCAGAGATTTTATTATGCCTTTTGGTTTATTGAGAGAAAGTAGAAGTGCTTACAAACGGGCTGATATTATTATTATTACAAAATGT
>JBILBN010000093.1:0-8015 GCA_044353665.1 Chitinophagaceae bacterium
CCCACGAGATCTTGAAAACCAGCCATATTGCCTTGCAACTCTGGTCTAATATCTAAATCAATTGAGTAATTAACTACAGGTAATTTATGATTTTCTACCACAAAAACTTTAATTCCATTTGATGTTACAAATGATTTTGCTTCACCCATTTGAAGTGTAGGAGCTGGTCCTGCTTTTGGTCTGATGCTTCTATCTAATGTTTGTGCAGTCAATGTATTAAACATTGTTGTAATTGCTGCTATTGATAATATAATTTTATTGTTATTCATTTTATTATTTTTTGCCTTACTAACCTACAAGTGAAGTTTTCTGGGTTTATTTAAATTATTTTTAACTCCAAAATTCCCTCCTTTGGAGGGGTATGGAGGCTATTAGTTTTTACTTGAATCTGGTAAATAATACAGCACAGTACGATTTTCTTTTGTGAAATATTTTTTGGCTACCGCTTGTAAATCAGCTGCAGTTACTTTCATGTATCTGTCTAATTCTTTATTAATTAAATTAGCATCTCCTAAATAAACATGGTAGTTCGCTAAATTTTCTACAATGCCTAACACACGTTGATTTTGAGAAATAAATTCGTTTTCAACTTGGTTTTTACATTTTGACAATTCTTCAGCTGAAACGCCATTTTTTACAATGTTTTCTACTTCGTCATTCATGGCCGCTTCTAAATCTTCTGCTTTCACACCCATGTTTCCTATGCCAAACATCATTGACAATCCTGGATCTTCAGATGGTAAAGAGAATGCACCTGCTTGTATTGCTTTTTGTTTTGTATCAACAACTTGTTTTTGCAAACGAGAGCTTTTTCCTTCAGATAAAATTTTTGCAACCATTTCTAGCGCATAGGCTTCTTCTGTGCCTTGTTTTGGTGTGTGATATGCAAAAACTACAGCAGGCAATTGTACTTTATCATAAAAAGTCACTCTTTTTTCAGCTGTTTGTGCTGGTTCCATTTCTGTAGGACGAGGAATGGCTTTCGTACCTTTAGGTATGGTGCTGTAATATTTTTCTATCCAAGCTTTTGCTTGTTCAATATTGATATCGCCACCTACTGAAAGCGTTGCATTGTTTGGTACATAAAAAGTTTTATAAAAATCAATAAACTCAGACAAGTTTGCTTGATCAATATATTGAGCTTCACCTATAGGCATCCATTTGTAAGGATGTACCGAATATGCATTTTTAAATACTTGCTCTAACAATCGTCCATAAGGTGTGTTCTCGTAGCGCTGTTTTTTTTCTTCTTTTACTACTTTACGTTGAGTTTCTAAACCAATGTCATCAATTTTTGCTTGTAGCATACGCTCACTTTCCATCCAAAGACCTTGCTCTAATTTATTTGAAGGCAATGTTTGAAAATAAAATGTTCTATCAAACGATGTGTTGGCATTAATGACACCACCATTGTTTTGAATCAGCTTACTGTATTCTCCACGACCAATGTTTTCACTCCCTTCAAACAATAAATGTTCAAAAAAGTGCGCAAACCCAGTTCGTGTTGGATCTTCGTTTTTAGAACCCACATGATAAAGCACTGAAATAGCCACGGTTGGAATAGTGTGGTCTTCGTGTAAAATAACATGTAAGCCGTTTGGCAAATCATACTCTGTAAACTTTATGTTTACAGATTGAGCATTCACGCTATTGATAGCCGTTAATGTCAATAATGAAAAAAGAATTTTCCGCATACTAAAATAAATTAATTTATGCAAATGTAAAAGCAAAAACTGTATTCTAAAAACAGAAAGGATAAATGGCTAAAATTGATGATGGGTATTTTCTCTAAAACAATTGTAGGCTCTTCATGATTAAATTTTCGATTTTGCTATATCGGATATATTATTTAGCTTAAACAAGGCGAAAACAGTTAGGAATTTAGGGCAGTATTTTAAAATATAACATTTCTTTATACTTCAAACTAAATGAGATTTGTATATTTGCCATTCTACATGAAATACAATATCATCATAATACTTGTCTTAACTTTTTTTGCGACATCTTGCAAATCTGGATTGGAAACTATTCAGAAAAGTAAAGATTTTAACTATAAACTTCAAAAAGCCGATGAGTTTTATGATAAAAAGCAGTGGTCTAAGGCAAATACCCTTTACGAAGAGTTACTTACCGTTTTTAAAGGCACCAAAAACTTTGAAACCGTTTATTATAAATATGCGTTCACATTTTACAATGATCGTAATTATTTAGCCGCATCATACCATTTCAAAAATTTTGCTGAATTGTTCCCAAAATCAACCAAAACTGATGAATGTGAATATTTAAATGCGCTTTGTTTGTTTAATCTTTCTCCAGATTATACACTTGATCAATCAAATACAGTCAAATCTATTGGTGAAATGCAAACTTTTGTTAATACACATCCAGATTCTAAAAAAATTAAGGAGGCAAATGAAATGATTGACGCTTCTAGAGAAAAATTAGAAGATAAAGACAAATATGGTGCTGAATTATATTATCGAATTTCTGAATATAAAGCAGCTTCTGTAGCTTTTGAACAAATATTAAGAAAATATCCGGATTCTAAAAATGCTGAATATTATCAATATATGATTGTAAAATCAAGCTATCATTATGCCAGAAATAGCATTGTAGATAAACAAGAACTTCGATACAACGCGGCAATCTCTAATTTCAGAGACTTTATGAAGGTTTATATAAAAAGCCAGTACAGAAGTGAATTAGAAAAAATAAATAACCTATCTTTGCATTCCTTAAAAAAAATAGCAAGTCATGACTCAAATTAAAAAGCTTTTAATTAATACAATTAATCCTTCAATTGAAGCAAGAGATTTACAAACATTACAAGACAAAACAGGTAATATTTACGAATCTATTGCTATTATTGCTAAGCGTGCAAATCAAATTAATTCTAAAATAAAAGATGAATTACATCGTAAATTAGAAGAATTTGGTAGTTTGACAGACAATTTGGAAGAAATAAATGAGAATAAAGAACAAATTGAAATTTCTCGTTTTTACGAAAGAATGGCAAACCCTGCAATTCAAGCTACCAATGAACTTTTGAACGATAAAATTTATCATAAGCCAAAAGAAGCTTAAGCTACATTTTGTTATCAAGAGTGAAACTATTTTTGCTCAATAAATATGGTTAAATGAAGGTATTTAGTATCCCTTTATTTAAACAACTTGGTATTATTCAATTTGATAATGCTAATTATTTGTTGAAATTACTATTCGATTAAAAATCTTAACCTATCTTGAAACAAGGAATGTTTCATGCTTATCTTCATTTGCTGAAATCACATATGGCTATTTTCTTCAAAGAAAAATCGTTCATAAAATAGAAGTGAAGTTATAGAACAACCAAAATTGTATAGTTGCAATAGGTTAATTTCATTGGATAAGTAAACATGAATAACGATTAATTTTACAGAACTTTATCATTTGCCCAACTCATTTATTGACTTTTTGTTGCATCTTTGTAGGTAATGAAAGGCAAAAAAATAATTCTTGGAATTTCAGGAAGCATAGCTGCTTACAAAATTCCTATGCTAGTTCGATTGCTTTTAAAACAAGGGGCCGAGGTAAAAATAGTGATGACTCCAAGTGCGGCTACTTTTGTTTCACCTTTGGTATTGAGCACTTTAACAAAACATCCTGTTTTAATAGAATTATCATCCAACGAAACTTGGGCAAATCACGTTGCATTAGGCCGTTGGGCCGACATGATGATTATCGTACCAGCATCTTGCAACACAATTGCAAAAATGGCCAATGGCATTTGTGACAATCTTCTTTTAGCTGTTTATTTATCTGCTACTTGCCCTGTTATGGTTGCACCTGCTATGGATGAAGATATGTGGAATCATGCGTCACTTCAACAAAATTTACTGAAATTAAAATCCTACCACAATATTATTTTAAATACCGAACATGGTGAGCTAGCCAGTGGATTAATTGGTTTTGGAAGAATGCTTGAAATTGAAAAATTAATTACAGAAATAGACTCTTTTTTTAATGTAAAACAACGCTTAAAAAATAAAAAAGCATTAGTTACTGCTGGCCCCACATACGAAAACCTTGATCCTGTACGTTATATAGGAAATTACAGCAGTGGAAAAATGGGAATAGCAATTGCAGAAACACTAGCCAATGAAGGTTGTGAAGTAATATTAGTATTAGGGCCAACTTCTTTAACAGCAATGCATGCTAATATTAAAACCATTAACGTGGGTTCCGCTCAACAAATGTTGAACGCTTGTATAGCGCATTTTACAGAAACAGATATTGCAGTAATGAGTGCTGCGGTTGCAGATTATACACCAATTACCGTTTCAGATTCTAAAATTAAAAAAAATGATGAGGAATTTACAATTCAACTTAAAAAAACTACTGATATTTTAAAAGAATTAGGAACTATAAAAACAAACAGTCAAGTATTAATTGGTTTTGCTTTAGAAAACAACAATGAAAAAACATATGCCCTCAAAAAGCTACAAGAAAAAAATGCAGATGCTATCGTTTTAAATTCGCTCAATGACGAAGGTGCTGGTTTTGCCCACGATACCAATAAAATTACCATTTTTGAAAAAAATGGTACCGAAACAAACTACGAATTGAAAAATAAAAAAGAAGTTGCGAAGGATATTGTAGAAAAAATAATCAAATTATGTATATGAAAAAATATTTGTATCTAATTACTATTTTACTCTTTACTCTAAATAGTAAAGCACAAGAATTCAACTGCAAAGTAAATATAAATGCAGATCAAATTCCTGGAGTTGAAGCCAGAGTTTTTAAAACACTCGAGCAATCGCTCAGTGATTTTATCAATACAAGAAAATGGGGTAATGATGTTTTTCAAAATAAAGAAAAAATTGAATTGGTATTTACACTCATTTTAAGTAAAAAAATTGATGGAGTAGAAGGAGGTTATTTGGGCCGACTTTCTGTTCAATCTAAACGACCTATTTTCAATTCGTCTTATTCTTCTACTTTGGTTAATTATACCGACAAAGATTTAGCAATAAAGTATATCGAATTTCAACCTATAGAATTTAATGATAATCGCGTGGTCACTAATGATGCATTATCCTCTAATTTGCCTGCAATTATATCCTATTATTGTTACATTGCCTTAGGCTTAGATTATGATAGTTTTTCTTTAAAAGGAGGTACAGATTTTTACAATAAAGCATTAAATATTGCTAACAATGCACCCGAAAATAATACTATTGTAGGATGGAAAGCAACCGAAAGTCAGCGAAACCGTTTTTGGTTGATAGACCAATTGCACAACAATCGGTTCGATAAAATGCGAATCGTTTTTTATCAATACCACAGAGTAGGGTTAGACTTATTAACTTCGGACCCTGAATTAGGAAGAGTAAATATTAATGGATTAATTCCCATATTAAAAGAGGTTAATCAAGAAAATCCTTCAAGTATGTTGATGCAATTTTTCTTTTCATCCAAAAGCGAAGAGTTTCAAAATTTTATTTCTGCCTCAACCATGGCAGACAAACAAAAACTGATTCCAATATTATCTCAATTAGATGTAGTCAATGCCAATAAATATATTCAATTACTTAAATAAATGCGCATATTAAATAATATATCTATTTTGTTCATGGCATTGTTGATGATGAATTGCAGCAACAATAATGGCATTTTGCCACAAAAAAAAATGACCCAAGTTTTACTCGAATTACATCTAGCTGAAGCGTTAGCACAACATTTGCCCAAAGATTCCCTGCACAATGAAATTAAAAATCAAGACTCTTTAGCAATTTTTACGAAAGAAATTTTTACGCATAATAAAGTAACAGAAAAGGAATTTTTGCAAAGTATAGAATGGTATAAAAGCAAACCAGAGTTACTGGATTCAATGTATCAAAATATTTTATCAGAAATAGCAATACTTCATTCAAAAAAAGTTGAATTATCTGAATAAAATTGTTAGGGCAATCCTTTTTAATCACTTAAATTCGCAAAAAATTATATAATTATTCATTAAATTGAAAAATGGGACAGTTAAAAGAAGCTTTTTACGAAGTAGCATCAAAATCGTCAATAGAAATAAAAGAAATGTTGAAAACTCACGGTGACACAGTAGTTGACACCGTAACGTTATCACAAATTTATCAAGGAATGAGAGGAATTATAGGTTTAGTTACCGAAACTTCATTGCTTGATTCTGAAGAGGGAATTCGTTTTAGAGGACATTCTATACCAGAATTGGTAGAAAGACTACCCCATGTTGAAGGTGGAACACAACCATTGCCCGAAGGTTTATTTCATTTAATGATGTTAGGTGAAGTACCTACACAAGAACAAGTAGAACATATTTCTGCTGTTTGGGCTCGTCGTTCACATGTTCCTAATTATGTGTTTGATGCCATAGAGGCCTTGCCATTGCACACTCACCCGATGACACAATTTAGCATTGCTATCATGGCATTGCAAACAGAATCGTTATTTGCAAAAGCCTATAATGAGGGAATTAGTAAAAAAGACTATTGGGATCCAATTTTTGAAGATACCATGAATTTAATTGCTCGTTTACCACGAATTGCTGCTTATATTTATAGAAGAAAATACAAAAATGGTGATCATATTCAACCTAATGGCATGTTAGATTGGTCAGCTAACTTTGCGCACATGTTGGGTTATGAAGATGAAGGGTTTAGAGAATTAATTCGTTTATACATGACTATTCATGCTGACCATGAAGGAGGAAATGTGAGTGCACATACAACCCATTTAGTTGGCTCTGCTTTAAGTGATCCTTATTTATCATTAGCTGCTGGTATGAATGGTTTAGCTGGTCCTTTGCATGGCTTGGCTAACCAAGAAGTAATTCGTTGGATAGAAGAAATGAATCGTGAATTAGATACTGATTTGCCTACCAAAGAACAAATTGCAGCCTATGTAGAAAAAACATTGAAAGAAGGCAAAGTGGTTCCAGGATATGGACATGCGGTGTTGCGTAAAACCGATCCTCGTTTTGAAGCACAACAAGTTTTTGGTAAACAATATTGTGCTGATGATAAATTGGTGCAAACAGTTTGGAATATTTATGAAGTTGTGCCTCCTATATTATCTGCAACAGGAAAAATTAAAAACCCTTGGCCAAATGTAGATGCCCATTCAGGTGCATTATTAAAACATTATGGATTAATGGAAGAAGATTTTTACACAGTTATGTTTGGCGTTTCAAGAGCATTAGGTGTATTAGCTAGTCTTTGTTGGGATAGAGTTTATGCGTTCCCATTAGAACGTCCAAAATCAGTTACTACACATCAAGTAAAACAATGGTTAAATAAAGAAATTCCCACTTTAGAATAATATAAAATTTAACAAAATATCAAAAGCTCGTTTTTAATAGAACGAGCTTTTTTGTTGAAATAAAATGATATTGATTTCTAGAAATGATATGACAGTTTATCTGTAAATTTGACGAAAATAAAAACGGCATCATGAGCGAAGAAAAAGTATTGAATTTTATTGAAGAAATAATTGACAATGATTTAAAGAGTGGAAAATATGAACAAATTGTAACTCGTTTTCCTCCAGAGCCTAATGGTTATTTGCATTTGGGACATGCTTCTGCTATTTGTTTTAATTTTGGATTAACTAAAACTTTTCCTGGTTACACCAATCTTCGTTTTGATGATACGAACCCCGAAACAGAAGAAACGGAATATGTGGAAAGCATAAAAGCCGACATAAAATGGTTAGGTTTTGAGTGGAAAAATGAATTGTATGCCTCTAATTATTTTGATCATTTATATGAATTTGCATTGGTTTTAATTCGTAAGAATTTGGCATATGTGGATGATTCAACTTCGGAAGAAATTAGAGCCTTGAAAGGAACGCCTGTTGAACCAGGAAAAAATAGTACAAACAGAGACAGAAGCATAGCCGAAAATTTGGATTTATTTACTCGAATGAAAAATGGCGAATTTCAAGATGGCGCAAAAGTGCTTCGAGCAAAAATAGATATGGCGCATACCAACATGTTGATGCGT
>JBILBN010000094.1:0-7965 GCA_044353665.1 Chitinophagaceae bacterium
TAATTTTAATTTTCGCTAAGATTTACCTATTTAAAAAACTTGCGTTTTTTATTTCTGTTGTTTCCGTCTTTCAATGAACTTTTTGTTATTTTTTCTGCCGTTGTTTTTCTAACGGAGTGCAAAGGTAAAAGAATTATTTATAACCGCCAAATTAATTTTAATCTATTTTTTAATTTATTTCTGAACTAAGCAATAAACCATTTGTCTGTATATATATAACCACTCTAAGAACTTTGTCTCCAATCACATTATTCATGTTTTGGGGAGTGCAAAAGTATGCCTTATTTATTACTCTTCCTAATTTCTTTTGAGAAAATTTTTAAAAAATAAAAAGAATATTCTCTCGTTTAATTTCCCCTATATTACTACACTTTAATACACATTATAATTGAAGTTAGGGTTGAATAATTTAAGACCATTGAAAGGGAATGTTTATAAGGAATTTAAGGATTGAACCATATAAGATATATAAGGACATTTAAGGGCCTATTTGTTTGCTTATTAGGATTGAACCTATGAAATATTTAAGAACATTAAGGGTTCGCTTTCTTTGTTTTTAATGAAGTAATAGCCATTGGCAAATGTATGAGTTTAATAGCTCGTTTTGTTTGAGTGCTAATTTCAAATTATTATTGGGCTAGATAGATTTTTTAGTAAATGTAAAATTACAGTCGTTAAATCATTTTTAATTCCTAATCGGATACTAAATATAAATATACGATTAATAAGGTAATGTTTTTGTGATTTAAATAGCTTATTGCAAAAATGTATAAATACTGGCTTTATTAATGGAGATTAAAAATTAACCACAACTCCAGTCATAAAGTGAAATCCTGCTTGAGGAAAATAATAATTCAATGTGACAATTTCATTGTTTGCTTTCCAATTGTAGGATGCGCCTCTGGCTTCATATTTTTTGTTTAATATATTATACAACCCTACCCGAAATCCAATGGTTTGTTTGGCATTTAATTGATATGGGATATTTACAATCATATCAATTGTTTCAAATGCTTTTAATTGACGATTGCTGTTGCTCGTATTGTCTAAAAATTGTTTGCCTACATATTTTCCTACTAAATCGATGGAGGTGTTTTGTATTTTTTTATAGTTAGAATTTCTTAAAGGGATAAAAGATGTTGTTAAGCCTGCTATTATATCGGGTGAAAATGAAATGTCGGTTTTTGTAAATTTATTTTCGATTTGTCCTCCATTATCATAATCATCTAAATACTCCGAAAAATGTTGAATTTTGTTTTGGCTAAGCGATATATTGGCATTCATTTCTACATACTTTACAGCTGGTTTCCATTTTGTTTCTAGTTCAATACCGTAGCGATAACTCGTAGGTATATTTGAACGCGTGTAGGCTCCTACGTCATTTATTTTTCCTGTTAAAACCAATTGATCTTTATAATACATTAAATAAGATGTTACATAAAAAGCCAATTTGTTTTTGTAGGAGTACATATAATTCAACTCTATATTGGTCATTTTTTCTGGCTTAGGCAACTCATTCACATTGGCTTCAATATCATCTCTATTTGGTTCTTTTTGTGCTAATCCTAGCATCAAACTCACTTGTTGATTAGTTTGTTTGTAAGTAATTTTCACTTTAGGATTAAAGAAATTCCAGTTTAAATCGTGCTTAATTGTTGGATTTTTTCTGAAGCCGTTAATTTGATAATTTACTTTTCGATATTGCAAATCGGCAAAAACTGACCATTTATTATTTATGGTATAATCTGCCATTGAATACAAATTCAAATCGGTTTTTAAACTTGATAATTGATACCAACGATAGCCTTTTTCGATAGGATACTGTGACCAAATAACATCGCCATGATGTTTTCCTTTATATTGATTAAAATTTAAAAACAACCCTGCATTTAATTTTTTTGAAAAATAATTGGCATAAAGTCTTCCACCATAATAATGATTATCCAACCAAAGCTGCCGAACCATATCTGTTTCAAGAATCGTATCGGCACCAACAACAGGATTGGACAAATTGTAGTCTGCGTATTGTTGACTTAATTTGTATTCTTCATAATATCCTTTTCCTTTTGTATAAAATAAAGTAGACCCTAAAGACCATTTTTGGTTTAGTTTTTTATCAAAAAACAATTGATAATAATCTTGACCATAATTATCGGTTTGATTGTTATAATAAGTGCCATCAGCCTTAATTCCCAATTCATTAAATGTTCTGTTTGTTTGCAAGCTGTCTTGCACAACCCCATTCCAAGCTTGTCCAGTTTTCTCTTTTCCTTTGAGGTAATTAAAAACAATTTGTGTGTTTTTATCAATCAAATATTTGGCTGTCAATTGCATTGATTTTAAATCAGCACTTGCCCTATTCACATATCCATCCGACGTAATATTAGATGCTCGAAGTGTTGCGATAAATTTATTATTAATTAATCCTGTACTTGCTCGGGCAACGCTTTTAAACGTATTGAACGAACCATAACTTGTAGAGAAATTAAATTGTGCCTCTTTGTTGTTTACGTCTAAATTATTCAAAGCTAAGGAAGCTCCAAAACTACCGTTTCCATTTTTAGAATTCCCAACGCCTTTAACCAATTCTACACTTTGTGCAGAAGACATTAAATCGGGCGTATTTACAAAATAAGTAGCTTGGCTTTCTGGATCATTTACAGGGATCCCATTCATGGTTACGTTAATCCGGTTAATATCAGTACCCCGAACTTTAATATCGGTGTAACCCGTTCCTGTTCCTGCATCTGAGGATACGACTACATTTGAAAAACCATTTAATACATAAGGCAAATCTTGTGTTTGATTGGTCCGTTTCGAAAAATCCATTTTAATTTCTTTGAGATTTTTCTCATCTAACAATTGGAGTTTTTGTTCTTTAACGATAGCCGCTGGTAATTCTACATTTTTTACAGAATCGTTTTGTGCGTTGCTTTTTACAACTAATGACAATAAGGTCAAACTAATGAAGATTTTTTTCATCTTACAAAATATTTTGTGCATTGAGTTTATAGACTCAATACGGTTAAACAATACCGATGGATTAATATCGGCAGTACAAAGCATTTTTTTTAAAAAATACTTTTGCAAAATGGGTAAGTGAAAATTGTCTTTCCTTCCCTTTCCTAAACAGCATTATCTGTTCTAGGTTCTACGGGTTTAATCTCAGACCATAATTTTGGACACCCCGAGGTATTTTTTGAACGAATAATTGTTCAATAATTATTTTGCAATATTAAATTGTTTTTTTTTAAAAAATACAAAAATTTACTGTAAAAATTTATGACTCATCAGTATATCTAATATTTCTCATCAATCCACTGTATTTACTTCGTTTCAATGGAGAGTTTTTAAATACTTTTTTAAACACATCTTCTGTTATTTCTAACCAGTCATTGTGCTTGTAGTTTAAAATCTCATGTAGGGGTTCAAACTTTTTTTCAGGTGTAGGTTTCGAAAAACGATTCCAGGGGCAAACATCTTGACAAACATCGCAACCAAACATCCAATCTTGAAAATTTTTATCAGAATTAATCAATGCGTCTTTCAATTCGATGGTAAAATAAGAAATACATTGAGCACCATTAATTTCTTTATTTGGCAAAATAGCATCCGTAGGGCAAGCATCTATACATTTAGTGCAGGTTCCACAATAATCAAGTAAATATTCCTTGTCATAATCTAACGCTACATCAATGATTAAGGTAGCAATGAAAAAAAATGACCCTTGGTTTTTAGTAATTAAATTTCCGTTTTTACCTATCCATCCTAATCCACTTTTGATAGCCCAAGCACGTTCCAAAACAGGTGCACTGTCTACAAATCCTCGACCATGAATGTCGCCAATTTCTTTGTTTAAAACAGCTAAAAACAAACGTAATTTTTCTTTTATCACTTCATGATAATCATTGCCATAGGCATATTTAGAAATTTTAAATGAATCCGTATTTTGTTTTTCAGCAGGATAATAATTCATCAATAAGGTGATCACACTTTTTGCATCATCTACCAGTAAAGTAGGATCAATTCGTTTATCAAAATGATTTTCCATGTAGTGCATAGAACCATGATTTCCCTTTTTAAGCCAATTTTCGAGTCGAATGGCATCTTCATTTAATCGTTCTGCTTTGGCTATACCACAAGATGAGAAACCCAATTGTAGCGCTGTTTCTTTAATTAATCGAGTATTTCTGCCGTTTATCATTATTTTAGAAATCGAAGTATTTTTTTAGCCTTTTATTAACTACAAAGAACGTAACTTTACGCCACAAAATTTCAAAATATAATGACAAAAAAATCATTCTATCCTTTGTTCCTTTTAATAGGTATTGGTGTGTTTTTTTCCTTTAAAATAATTGCCAATCGCTCTAACTCATTTGAAGGGTCAGAAAATAGTGCAGAAATAAATGTTACTCCATTTCAATCAGAAGGAAATGAGCAGCTGACAAAGAACGAAGCAATTATGCTAACCATTATGCAACTTTTAAAAGAGGGTCACTATTCTCCGAAAGAATTGAATGATGATTTTTCTAAAAAAGTATTTGCCGAATACATGAAAATGACCGATTATGGTAAAGTTTTTTTATTACAAAGCGACGTAGATGGTTTTCAAAAACACGAAACGACTATTGATGATGAATTACAAAATGGCTCCACTGCTTTATTTGATGAGGTGAATAAAGTAATTTCTATGCGCATGAAAAATGCTGAAATCTACTATAAAGAAGCAGTTAAAATGCCTTTTACATTTGATGGAAAAGATAACATCAACATTGACAATAACGAAGACGATGAAATTGAATTAGATGGAAAAAAATTAGCTTTTTGCAAAAGTGAAGCTGAATTAAAAACCCGTTGGTTGAAATCAGTAAAATACAGGGTACTGGCAAGAATAACGGAATTAAAGGAACAACAAAAAACGACTACCGATGAGAAACTTAACGTAAAATCGGTAGATACTTTAATGAAAGAATCGAGAGAAAGCGTTCAAAAAAATTTAGCCAATTATTTTAAACGATTGTATAAAATTAATGAATCGGACAGATACGCTGTATATATGAACAGCATTTGTCATGTACTCGATCCGCATACTGATTTTTTCCCTCCCAAAGACAAACAACGATTTGATGAAGAAATGAGTGGTTCGTTTTTCGGAATTGGAGCTGTGCTTCAAAGTGAAGAAGGAGTTTGCAAAATAAAACAGGTTGTAACGGGTAGCCCTTGTTGGAAAGAAGGCAAATTAAAAGTAAATGATATTATTTTAAAAGTGGCGCAAGGTGTAGACGACCCGGTTGAAATTTCAGGTTGGGATATTGAAGATGTTGTATCTATTATTAGAGGAAAAGAAGGAAGTGAAGTTCGTTTAACAACAAAACATTTAGATGGTGATATTGAAGTCATTAAAATTATTCGAGGTAAAGTAGAAACAGAAGCGACTTTTGCCAAATCAACAATTATCAAAAACAACAATCATAAAATAGGTTACATTATGTTACCCGAATTTTATGCCAATTTTCAAGAAAGAAATGGCAGACGATGCGCTGTTGATATGGCAAAAGAAGTTGAAAAATTAAAAAAAGAAAATGTACAAGGTATTATCATTGACTTAAGAAATAATGGCGGTGGCTCATTGAGTGATGTTGTAGAAATTGGGGGTATGTTTATCGACAAAGGACCTATTGTGCAAGTAAAATCAAAAGATGCACCCTCTCAATCATTAAATGACAGAGAGACTGGAACCTTATATGATGGACCTTTAGCCATATTAATCAATCAAGGCAGTGCCTCAGCCTCCGAAATATTAGCTGCAGCAATGCAAGATTACAAACGAGCCATTATTTTAGGAACGACTTCTTTCGGTAAAGGAACCGTACAACGCGTATTTCCTTTAGAAGATTTTTATAAAGGAGATCCTTCATTATTACCTTTTGGCTCAATAAAATTAACCTTGCAAAAATTTTATCGAATTAATGGTGGGTCAACTCAATTAAAAGGAGTTACGCCTGATATTATGTTGCCTGATATGTATGATTTAGTAGATATGGGTGAGCGTAAAGATGAAAACTCAATGCCTTGGGATCAAATTGCAAAAGCAGATTATAAAGTAAATAAATCGTCAGTAGATTTTATTCCGTTAATTGATGCTTCTAAAAAACGTGCGAACGCAAACGAATCGTTCAATATTATTACCAAAAATGCAAAACGGCTGAAACAACAATTTGATGATAATCGATATTCATTAAATGAAAAAAAATATATTGAGCAAATGAAAGAAACAAAAGACTTAGCTAAAAAAATGGAAGACTTAAATAAAAACAAAAAAGTATTACCTGTTAGTTACATGGCTGTTGATTTGCCCAATTTTCATAAAGACACTACAAGCACTCGAATGAATGATGAATGGTTAAAAATTGTAGGGAAAGACACTTATATTGCTGAAGCTGCAAATGTATTATCTGATTGGATTGTCGCTGATAAAAAAAATACTGTAGGTAAAAAATAATTAAAAAAACTGTAAATTTATTTTACAGTTTTTTTTTAATGTATTCATTGAGTTTTTGAATGAAGATTAGTTTAGTTCAGGTTTATCTGGCATATATAGTAATGTGGAATAATTTTTACCTAGGCTAGTTATAGCCTCTTTCCACAACGTTTTTTCAGAAGTATTAAAAACCAATTTCAAATTAGAATGAGCCACTAACCAGGCATTCATATTAAGTTCTGCTTCTAACTGACCCATACCCCATCCCGAATATCCAATGAAAAATTTACAATTATCGGTAGTTACTTTCCCTATTTTTATTCCTTCTACAATTTGTTCTACATCACCACTCCAATAAATATTTTCTGTAATTTTTTCACCCCCAGCAATTTCAGGAACCGAGTGAATAAAATGCAACATTTCTTGGTCAATAGGACCTCCAATATATACAGGAAAATCTAAACTCATTACATCATCTATATAAAAATTCAACAATTGTTCTGCTCTTTTATTTAAAATAAAACCAAGACTTTCACTTTTAGTTTGATAACATAAAAAAATAACGGCTTTATGAAAATAGGCATCTTGCATTAATGGTTCAGAAATAAGCAATTTACCTTGACTCATTTTTATGCCAGTATCCATTTTTATTAAACTATCCATCGGTTGAAATTAAAAATTTATGCAGGTAAAATTAATATTTATTTTAACAAATAAAGAAAGATAAATTAAGCATGTTAAAATAAACAAAAATCATTTTTTACAATCATTTGATAGTTTACTTTTGTAAGGTGAAAAGAATATTCCCATTAATTATAGCGCTTACCATTGTATCTGTTTTAGGACTAATTTATTTGCAATATCAATGGATAGATGGTGCGATGAAATTAAAAAAAGAACAATATGAAAATGACATTTATTTTTGTCTAGACAATATTAAAGACACTATCAATGTTAGAAAAGACCATGATGCGATTGGATTTAATTTCCCTTTTAAAGGTTTATCTTTTAATAATTATGTGCCAACTTCAAGCGTATTAAGTCAATATGAATTAAGAGAAATTATTAAAACAGAACTTCGCAGAAAAAGCATAAAACAACCTTTTGAGTTTTGCATTACCAACGAAGCTCGAATTCCAATAATGTTTAGCACAGGATACAAAGAAGATTATTTTTCCTCTAACAATAATTATCCTAAAATGTTGAGTGGAGAAAATATTGTGAATAATGAAATGCTAAATATTTACATTATAGAACCAGAAAATTATTTTCAAAAACATTTAGCCACCCTACTTTTATTTTCTATATTATTTACCTCTGTTATAATAACTGCTTTTGTATTAACCATAAGAACTATGTTTAGTCAAAAAAAATTATCCGAAATAAAATCAGATTTCATAAATAATATGACGCATGAATTTAAAACACCAATTGCAACCATTTCATTAGCTTCAGATGCATTGAAAAATGAAAAAGTAATTACA
>JBILBN010000095.1:0-7892 GCA_044353665.1 Chitinophagaceae bacterium
AATATGGTGGAGAAAGCTGTGGAGATGATAAACTAAACGAATTAAAAAATAATTACAAGAAAAAGGATAGGGTTTAACGCTATCCTTTTTTTACTTATAAATACTCAGCTAATCATAACATTTTAAAATCCCTCCATTTTTCTTGAAACTATCTTCTGAAAAATAATATTTAACATATTTTAGACAATATTCAATCTAAAATTGGCAGCTAATCTTTCCACAAAAAAGGAAATAAAATTATCGATAGCGCAATAATCAAAATATCTAAACCAATTAAAATAAAATAAAAACTCCACCATCCAGTTACACTCATGGTTACAAATAAGGGTTTCGATAAATCGGAAATGACAATAATTTGTGGAACCACGATGGGAAATCCTAAAATGGCTATTAATGCAGAATTGCCTCCTGATTTGCTGGCAATCGCAGAAAGCAATGTAAATAATAACGACAGACTAATGCCTCCAGTAATTACCATCAATAAAAATTTGCCCAAATTAAGCACAGGATTGCCTAATAATAATGTGAACACAATAAGCGCGATTAAACTCATTCCAAGCATCAATACTACATTGTAAATTAATTTTGAAATAATGATGTCCCTCGGATTATGAATGGTATAATAATAAATATTTCTGTTTTTACTTTCTTGTAAAAAACTTTTAGCCACCGCATTGACCGATACAAATAAAAGAATGATCCAAAATAACGAACTCCATGTTTCTGCTTCCGGTTTTTCTTGCAACATATTAATTGTAAATACTGCACTTACTAAATAAAGTAGGAGTCCATACAACGAATATTTTTGTCGCCATTCCAACAAAAAATCTTTTTTCAATAAAATCCAAACGTTCTTCATTTTTATTTAGGTGATGTCGGATTTCGGATGTCAGTTTTTAGGCAATGGTTTGCCAGTCATCTGACATCTCTCATCAAACATCTATTTAATAATTACTTTCAAAATTTCTTCTAATTCCATTTCGCTGTGAACGAGTAATTCCCGAGGTTTTCCGCCGGTGCTTGAACCAACAATTCCAGCAGCTTCCATTTGATCCATAATTCTTCCTGCTCGGTTATATCCTAAATTAAATCGTCGTTGCAACATGGAGGTTGAGCCACTGTTTGTGCTGATAACCATTCTGGCACATTCAGCAAACATATTGTCAACTTCTTTTAATGTCTTTTTAGCTGCGCTAGCATTAAAATCTCCACCATCGGCGCCTTCATATTCGGGCAGGTCAAAAGCAGTTGGGTATCCTTGTTGATTGCCAATGAAATCTACAATCCGTTCTACTTCAGGAGTGTCTACAAAAGCACATTGTATACGAACTAAATCATTCCCATTTAAAATCAACATATCACCACGGCCTATTAATTGATCAGCACCACCGGTATCCAAAATGGTTCTACTATCTACTTTTGCCGAAACTCTAAAGGCAACTCGACCTGGGAAGTTGGCTTTAATGGTTCCTGTAATAACATTTACCGAAGGTCGTTGTGTAGCAATAATTAAATGAATTCCGATGGCTCTAGCTAATTGCGCTAAACGTGCAATTGGTAATTCTATTTCTTTGCCAGCAGTCATAATTAAATCGGCAAATTCATCGACCACTAACACAATAAACGGCAAATATTGATGTCCTTTATTAGGGTTTAATCTGCGTTGAATAAATTTTTCATTATATTCTTTAATGTTTCTAACGCCAGCTTCTTTCAACAAATCATAGCGATTATCCATTTCAATGCACAATGAATTGAGTGTATTGATTGCTTTTTTTGTATCCGTAATTATAGCATCTTCTTCATTGGGTAGCTTTGCTAAAAAGTGTTTTTCAATATGTTTGTAAACCGACAACTCAACTTTTTTAGGGTCAATCATTACAAACTTTAATTGAGAAGGATGTTTTTTATACAACAATGAAACTAAAATGGTATTAATTCCTACCGATTTTCCTTGCCCTGTTGCACCAGCCATTAATAAGTGAGGCATGGTTGCTAAATCCACAATATAATTTTCATTGTCAATTTTTTTACCCAAAGCAATTGGCAAACTAAAATCGTTGTTTCTAAATTTGTCAGAATTAATCAAGGTGCGCATCGAAACAATTTGCTTCTTAATATTGGGCACTTCAATACCGATGGTTCCTTTACCAGGTATAGGTGCAATAATCCGAATACCTAAAGCAGATAAACTCAAGGCGATGTCGTCTTCTAAATTTCTGATTTTAGAAATACGTACCCCTTCTGCTGGTACAATTTCATATAACGTAACGGTAGGTCCAACCGTTGCTGAAATTTTTGCAATCGCAATTCCAAAACTTTTTAAGGTGTTGATAATTTGATTTTTATTTTGCTCCAATTCATTTTTGTCTATCGAAATTTCTTCAATAGCTCTGTGTTCCAATAAATCGAGTGTAGGGAATTTATAATTTCTCAATTCCAAAGAAGGGTCATAAGGTTCATTCGATGCAACTGAAACATGGTCGTCTTTTATGTCGTCTTTTTCCTCCTCTGTTTTTATCACTTCAAACGACAAATCTTCTGTAAATGGGATAGGAGTTGGTTCAATTTCATCAACAAAATCAGATGGTTTATTTTCAATAATTAATTCATCATTTGGTACTTGATGTATTGGTTCTATTGGTTTTTCAGTAGGATTGTCAAATTCAATTTGAGTCGGGTTATTTGTAGTTGAGTCATCAGCAAAAGGATCTTTTACCAGATACTCTTCTTCCCCTTTCTCAATCTCTTTTTCTTTCAACACATCACTGTCTATTATTAACTGACTTTTAATTTCAGTTGTTACTATACTCTCTACTTCCGACTCATTATTTTCAATATCTTTCTCAAACAACTGATGCCAAATAGGCAAATGAAAAATAGGATTAAATAGTACAATCACTAATACTAGCGCCATACCAATCATTAAAAAAAGCGTACCTGTTTCTCCAGCAATCGTATTTAGCTTTGATATAATATCGTTTCCTAATGCACCTCCATAAGAAAATTCATGCGTTTCTTTGGGTAAAAAATAAGCAAGTACAGGCGACAAGAATAATATAAAAAAGCTATTGTAGAAAAAACTTTTCAAGGTGGAAAAAATTCGTTTGTGCAACATTAAATTTAATCCCCAAACGCTGAAAAAAATGGCAAATAAGAATGACGGTAGTCCAAATCCATTGTAAATCATTTCATGTGCAAACCATGCGCCCAATCGTCCAGCTTTATTTAAAATTACATCGTGGCTTTTAAATAAAAAATGGTAGAGGCTGGTGTTATTAAAAACCTTGTCTTGGTCATCTTGCCAAGTAAAAACGTATGAAAAGAAAGCAACAAATAAAAATAAAGAAAATAAAACGAACATTAAACCAACGATTTTCTTAATTCGTCCGTCTAAAATAGTAGAAACAACAAATTGTGCATTTTGTTTTACGGAGTTCTTTTTTGCCGATTTTGATGATGTAGACTTTTTTGAAGAAACGCTTTTTGCCATAACATACAAACCTACATTAAATTGCTGAAAAACGGCAGAACAAGGAAATTGAAAATAAAAAATTATTTTTTAGAATTAATATAAATAAATAAAAAAATGTAAATTTGAGTGCTTAAATCAACCTTGTAAATAAAAATAAATGAAAAGAATAATATTTGTACTAATTGCCACTTGTTCCATTTATGGAGCAAATGCACAATTGACATCTGCAATTAGCAATTCATCTGCTACTTATTTGGCTCAAATGATGGCTGGTCCTGGGGTTACTATAAGTAATGCAGGATTTTTTGGACAATGCGATTCAGCAATTTCAGCAGGGCAGTTTTATGCAACTCCTAACACGGTTTTTGGTTTAGATAGTGGAGTTGTATTATCATCTGGTAGAGTAACAACTTTAGGAACTGCTTATGGAATAAACACTCCCTTAACATCCAGTCCAGGTACAACAGGAGCAGCAATTTTTGCCACAAATACTACAAATGGCAATTCGGATGCTGATTTAGTTACATTGGGTAGTAATGGAACAACTACAATTACTATCAATGACGCTTGTGTTTTAGAATTTGATTTTATTCCATTAGGTGACACCGTAAAATTTGATTATGTTTTTGGTAGTGAAGAATATACTACTTTTAATTGTTCAATTAATGACATTTTTGGTTTTTTTATAAGTGGTCCAGGTATCACAGGAACCTATTCTGGTGCATTAAATGCAAAAAACATTGCTTTAATTCCAGGTACAAATTTCCCTGTAGCAATTTCTACTATTAACAATGGTGTAGGTGCTACTGCAACCAATTCTTGTGGAGTTAATACAGGTGGAAATGGACCTTATACTCAATATTATTTGTCTAATGTAGATAGTTTTAATGCAGGTGTTCAAACAGGAATGAGTTATACAGGTTTTTCAAAAACATTAACTGCATTAACAACTGTACAACCTTGTTCTACATATCATTTAAAATTGGCTGTAGGAGATGCATCAGATTCAGCGTATGATACAGGTGTTTTTTTAAAGGCAGGAAGTCTTTCGTCAAATGCGATAAGTTTCACTCCAATTTCTAACTTATTAGCGCCTTATCCCTATATTGTAGAGGGCTGCGCGCAAGGATATATAAAAGTAAAAAGACCTGTAGCTAATGGATTCCCATATTCGATTAATTACCAATTAGGTGGATCAGCTTCAGCAGCTGATTATGTTGTGTCTACATTGCCAACTCCTTCTCCAGCCGGACAAGTTACCATTGGGGCAAATGATACTGTTGCTTATATCTCATTCTTTGCAGTGCAAGATGGAATTTCTGAACCATTAGAGGAAATTAAAGTGTATCAGTTAGCACCATGCTCTAATAACATTATAGATTCTTCAAGTTTATTTATCAGTGATACCATACAAATGAGCATAATAACACAAGATACATCTATTTGTGCAGAAGACTTTGCACATGTTTTGGTGTTAGGCTCTGATTCATTAGTTTATACTTGGTCACCTACTTTAGGTGTGAACAATCCTAATATCAAAGAACCTAATTTAAGTCCAACAACAACCACAACATATACAGTTTGTGCAACATTGCCCAATTCTGGTTGTGCACCAAAATGTGACAATATAAAAATTACAATCAATCAACCTCCGAATGTAAATATTGGCAATGATACAATTGTCTGTAAAAATATGGCAATTCAGTTCAATCCAATAATCAACCCTGTTCAAACATATACATACTCTTGGAGTGGTTCAGGCATTACTTTTTTAAATAATCCAAGTACATCAAATCCTATTGGAACATTTATTCAAGAAGGAAATTATCAATTAATATTAAATGTAGATCCTATTGCACAAGGTTGTCAAGGCAGAGATACATTCAATATTTTGGTATTGCCAAATGACATCACTTTATTTAATGGAGATACAACGGTATGTAAAGGCGCTTCATTTCCAATTGATGTTGCAGGGCATCCATTATTTACATATAATTGGACACCTCCAACGTATTTAAATAATCCATTTATTGAAGATCCAATTGCGAATCCTGATACGGTTATTAAATATACAGTAACAGCTACATACCCAGGTTGTATACCAATGATAAAATCATTTAATGTAGATGTTCAACCAGTACCTAATGTATATGCAGGAATTGATAGGCAAATGTGTAACTTTGACACGGTACAATTACATGCTACAGTGCAGCCATCGAGTTATCCAAATTATATTTATAATTGGACTCCTAATGCAGATTTAAATGATCCGACTAGCAAAGATCCTTCATTTAGTGGTAATAATACCGAATTTCTTAGCGTAATTGTATCTACTCCAATAGGGTGCTCAGATACAGATTTTGTGTCAGTAACGGTAAACTCTGTAGAATTTGCAAGTGTGAATCCATCCGAAAAAACAATTTGCCCACGTGACACTGTATTCTTTACAGGAGGAGGTGGAATCGATTATCATTGGTCTCCTAATTATGGATTAAGCGATTCTACAATTATCAATCCTTATGCATTGGTCTATGCACCAACAGAATATAAATTATATTCAACAAGTCCACAAGGTTGTGTAGATACTGATATCGTAAAAATCAATGTAGGATCAAGCGCAGTATTAAATGTAGGAGAGGATGTCACACTCTATCCTGGAGAATCTGTTGAATTATTTGCTAGTGGGAATTGCTCTTATTTTGAATGGATTCCAAATTATCACTTAACAGCAAATAATATAAAAAATCCAATTGCAAACCCACCCGTTACTACACAATATATAGTATACGGTACTACAGAAAATGGTTGCGAAATATCTGATTCAATAACAATTAGGATTTCTGAGGAATCTGTTTTAGATTTGCCTAACGCATTCAGTCCTGGAAGTGGAACAAGTGTAAATGACGAATTAAAAATACTAAAAAGAGGAATTGTAAATTTGAATTATTTTAGAGTTTACAATAGATGGGGAGAATTGGTTTTTGAAACGAAAGAAATAGATAAAGGATGGGATGGGCAATTTAAAGGTAAAGCACAACCAATGGGAGTTTATGTATATACGATAGATGCAATAACTTCAACTGGAAAACGATTTTATAAACAAGGAAACATTACGTTAATTAGATAAATTTTTATAAAAAAATATGAAAATTAAAAACATATCACTAAAAGTTGCAATCGCAATTCTTGTATTTTCATCATCATTGATTGTAAATGCACAGGACATTCATTTTACACAATTTGATGCATCCCCACTAACCATAAATCCTGCATTTACAGGTTCGTTTAATGGAGTTTATCGCGTAAACGCAATTTATAGAAATCAATGGGCAAGCGTAACAACTCCTTTTGTAACCTATTCCGCTTCATTTGATGCTCCATTGAAAAAAGATTTATCAAATTCAGATAATTTGGCTGCCGGGATAAATTTGTATAACGATCGTTCAGGCGATGGTAATTTGACGAACATGTCTATAATCGGGTCTTTAGCTTACCATAAATTTTTTGGTGAAGATGATTCAAAAACATTATCTGTAGGAATGCAAGGAGGCTACTCTCAAAAATCGATCGATTTAGCTCGTTTATATTGGACAGATGAATTTAAAAATGGAGGATTTCAAACTGGCTTAACAGGAGAACAAATTAATCCCAAAACAAAATATTTTACGGCTAACGCTGGATTATCTTGGCAACATTTGATTGGAGAAAAGTTTTCTTATCAGTTGGGAATTGCAGGTTATAATTTAAATCAACCGAAAGAATCATTATTGAAAAAAGCAAATAATGAAGTTGGCTTAGGCATGAGAATAAATACACAATTAGGTGCTAAAATACTAGCTTCAGACAGATTCAGTATTAAACCTGCTGTTATGTATCAAAGCCAATCTTCAGCAAGTGAAATGATTGCTGGTTCTGAATTTGCATACATGTTAAGTAACACCGATTTTAAAGCAGTGGGCACAAGTGTATTTTTAGGAGGTTGGTATCGTTCAAATGATGCGTTATTGATTACTATGGGCTTTGAAATGAAAGGCTTTAGAGTTGGCTTTGGATATGATTATAATATTTCAGATTTAAAATTAGCATCAGGAGGAAATGGAGGTTTTGATATTTCGGTTCGATATGTTAAACCCAATTTAATTGATTTATTTTCTAGAAAAGTTTTCCCTTGTTCTAGATTCTAAAAAAAAAAAAGCAATAAGGTTTCTTTATACAAGATTACCTATTATATTTACGTTTAATAATACATCTCAGAGAAATGAAGAGAAAATTTTTGATACTATCGTTGTTAACTGTTTTAATAAATTTTGGAACAGTAAGTGTTAAAGCAGGTAATAAAGAAGACCAAGCTATTAATTTGCCATTTGCAAAAAAAATGAAATTAGCAAATGGACTTTATAAAGTGGGTAGTTTTTAT
>JBILBN010000096.1:0-7658 GCA_044353665.1 Chitinophagaceae bacterium
TGCATGGAATTGGTTGAATTAGATGCCTTAATCGGTATGCAAGATATGGGTGCCGCTGGTATTACTTGCAGTACTTCTGAAATGAGTGCAAAGGGTGAACATGGCATGATTATTCATTTAGACAAAGTGCCCACTCGTCAAAAAAACATGAAACCATGGGAAATGCTATTGAGTGAGAGTCAAGAAAGAATGCTCATTGTAGTTAAAAAAGGACAAGAAAAACCGGTCTTAGCTATTTTTGAAAAATGGGATATTCATTGCGAAGAAATTGGAGTCGTTACAAAAGACAAAAATTTAAAATTCTATATGAATGATGAATTAGTTGCTGATTTGCCTGCCGAAAGTATGGTTTTAGGTGGTGGCGCTCCCATTTATGAAAGAGAATATACGGAACCTACTTACTTTAAACAACGAGATGAATTTCACATTGACCAAATAGCAGAACCTACTGATTATAAAGCGTTGGCTAAAGAAATAATTGCGTTGCCCAATATTGCAAGTAAACGATTTATATACAATCAATATGACAGCATGGTAGGAACAGCAAATTCTACCACTAATTCACCTGCAGACTCAACAGTTGTTTGGGTTAAGGAAACACAAAAAGGAATTGCTTGTACAGTGGATTGTAATAGTCGCTATGTACATGCCGATCCTTATCAAGGAGGAATGATTGCAGTTTCTGAAGCCGCAAGAAATATAATTTGCAGTGGTGCTGTTCCGGCTGCAATTACGAACTGTCTTAATTTTGGTAATCCTTACAATACCGAAGTTTATTATCAATTTGTGTATGCATTAAAAGGCATGAGTGATGCTTGTTTGAAGTTTGATACTCCTGTAACTGGTGGGAATGTAAGTTTTTACAATCAATCTCCAGATGGTGCGGTATACCCCACTCCTACTATTGGAATGGTTGGCGTAATTGAAGATATTACTAAACGAATGACGTTAGATTTTAAACAATTAGGCGATAAAATTTATGTTGTAGGAACCAATAAAAATGATATTGGTAGCAGTGAATATGTACACAAAATAAAAAATATAACATTATCTCCTGCTCCACTTTTTAATTTAGATGAAGAGTTTCAAGTACAACAAACCGTTTTACAATTAATTCAAAATGGAACGATAAATGCTGCACACGATGTTTCTGAAGGCGGTTTGTTTACTGCATTATTTGAAAGTGCCATGCCTAATGAATTAGGATTTACGATAAATACAAATTCAAACATCAGAAAAGATGCTTTTTTATTTGGCGAAAATCAAAGTAGAATTGTGGTGACTGTTTCTGCTGAAAAAGAAAATGATTTTTTAATGCAATTGAAAAATACTCCTTTTGAAAATTTAGGATATGTATCTAAGGAAATTTACATTGACAATGAAAATTGGGGAATGATAGATGCGTTTAAAAATGCTTATGATCATGCAATAGAAAATAGTCTATAAAATAATTGAACTCCAATAATTTTAGATTCGCTATATAAATATAAATTACATTATGAGAACAGCCCTTTTTCCTGGAACGTTTGACCCAATTACATTAGGGCATACAGACATTATAGACCGATCGTTGGATTTATTTGATAAAATAATTATTGGCATTGGTATTAATGCCAGTAAACAAACGATGTTTTCTATTGAACAAAGAACACAATGGATTGAGAATATTTACAAAGGAAATGAAAAAATTGCAGTACAAGAATATAAAGGATTGACGATTAATTTTTGTGAAGAAATAGAGGCAAATGTAATCATTAGAGGCATTCGGTCAGTTGGGGATTTTGAATATGAAAAAGCCATTGCTGACATGAATCAAATGTTGAATCCTTCTATTGAAACGATATTTTTGGCTTGTTCTCCTAAATATTCTTCATTCTCTTCCACTTTAGTTAGAGATGTTATTCGAAATGATGGTGACAGTGGATTGTTTTTACCAATGGAAATAAGAGATTCAATTGCACAAATAAAATAAAGGAAAACAAATTAGCATAAAAAAATCCCGAATAAATCGGGATTTTTTTATGAATATATTGAATGAAATTAGTCCACTTTTGGAGCTGCAGCTAAAATTTCTGCATTTGCTTGGTCAGCATATTTCTCGAAATTTTTAACAAACATAGCGGCTAAATCTTTTGCTTTTTTAGTGTATTCCTCTTTATCAGACCAAGTGTTAATTGGTACTAATATTTCAGAAGGAACATCAGGGCAGGTAGTTGGCATATCAAATCCAAAAATAGGGTGTTTAACATAGTCAACATGATCTAATTGTCCATTCATTGCAGCCGTAATCATAGAACGTGTGTAACTCAATTTCATACGACTTCCAACTCCATAAGGACCACCAGACCAGCCTGTGTTAATTAAATAAACTTTCACCTCAGGATGCAAGTCTAATTTTTTACCTAATAATTCAGCATATTTTGTTGGGTGTAAAGGCAAGAAAGCTCTTCCAAAACAAGCACTAAATGTTGCTTGAGGCTCAGTAACACCTACTTCAGTACCTGCTACTTTTGCAGTATATCCAGAAATGAAGCTATACATTGCTTGTCCTTTATCTAAACGAGAAATTGGCGGTAAAATACCGTAAGCATCACAAGTTAAAAAGAAAATATTTTTTGGATTTCCGCCAATACTTGGTTCTTTTGCATTATTAATATGGTGTATAGGATAAGCAACACGTGTATTTTCTGTAATGCTACCATCCGCAAAGTTTACAGATGTTGTTCCTTCTAAATAAGTGGTATTTTCAACTAAGGCATTTGGTTTAATTGCACCATAAATTTCTGGTTCTTTTTCTGCAGTTAAATCAATACATTTTGCATAACAACCTCCTTCAAAATTAAATACTGAACCAACATCCCATCCATGCTCATCATCACCAATTAATTTACGATTAGGGTCAGCACTTAAAGTAGTTTTTCCTGTCCCACTTAATCCAAAAAATAAAGCAACATCACCATCTTTACCTTCATTTGCAGAGCAATGCATACTTAAAACGCCTTTTTCGTGTGGTAATACGTAGTTCAATACACCAAAAATTCCTTTTTTCATTTCACCTGTATAAGCACTACCGCCAATTAAAATCATTTTTTTTGTGAAGTTAACTACAGTAAAATTTTCTTGACGAGTGCCATGAATTTCAGGATTAGCTTCAAAGCTTGGTGCTTGTAAAATAATCCATTCTGGCTCAAGCGTTTTTACTTCATCTTCTGTTGGTCGTAAAAATAAATCATAACAGAATAAATTTGCCCATGGCGCTTCATTAATCACTCGAATATTTAAACGATGCTTAGGATCGGCACAAGCATAGGCATCTCTTACCCAAACTTCTTTGCCACCTAAAAAAGCAGTCATATCTGCATATATTTTATCAAAATGTGCAGGTGAAATCGCAATATTTATATCACTCCAATCCACACTATTTTCAGTTTTTTCATCTTTTACCGTAAGTTTGTCTTTTGGCGAACGACCTGTAAATTTACCCGTGTTTACAGCTAAAGCACCCATATCTGTGATACTTCCCTGACCTAACTCAACCGTTTGTTTTGTTAATTCTTCAGGTGCTAAATTCCAATTTACTTTCGAAGGATTAATACCTAATGAAGCTAAGTTTGCATTAGGATTTTTTATTCCAATTTCTTGCATTTTAAAAAATTTTTTAGAGCGCAAAGGTAATTTCGATAATTGAGAAATAAAAAGATAAATTTCATCTTTTGTTAACATAAAATGTGCTTAAATAATTTGACATTTTACTCATTTTGCTATTTTATTAAAAAAAATAGTTGTATTTATTACCTTATTATTTGATCTCATGAATAGAAATAAAAATTGATCAATAATTTATTTTTTGCATTTTCATTTCGCCTACGTATTAATACCTATAATTATTCGTTTTTTTTACGATATTTACGTTTTATTATTCATACCTAAATAAATTAATGAAGTATTTTTTTCTTTGTATTCTATTTTTTTCAACATTAGTAAAAGGATATACTCAACCTTTTTCTGCATACACAAATATTAGAAATGAGTTTTTTATTTTTGATAATGGTTCAATCAATAAAATTGAGCCGCTAAACCCAGTGTCGTACAAAATTGGTCGTAAGGGCATTGCTTATCTTGATAATCAAAGTATATTAAAATTCTATAAAGATGGGATGGTGAATACCATAAATGACATGGTCACAACGTCTTTTGACATTTCAGATAATTTAATGATGTATCGTTCTGGTAATCGATTAGCCATTATTGATGGAAACAATGCTGTTTTATTGTCTAAATTATGCGAAAATTTTAAAATGGGTGACAGTGTTGTATTATTTTATGACTTAAACAAACGCTCTTTTAATGGGTATTATAATGGAGAGATTGTTGAACTCGAAAGCTTTTTAAATTTAGGGGCTAATGATTTAAAATTTGACAGTACTGTAAAAGTATCCGATAATATTGGAGCTTATATCAATTATAACGATCAATTCAAGGTGTTTTTTAATAAACAATCTGAGGTACTCGAAAATCAAGCAGTTAAAGAGTTTCAAGTAGGCAGGAATACCGTTGGCTACATTGATATTAATAATATTTTTAAAGTATACTACAAAGGGCAATCTTTTGTGATAGATCCATTTGCGCCAAAATCATTTATGGTTGGTGACGATTTGGTCGCATATCAAAGCAATGATGGTTATTTTAAAATTTTTTACAAGGGCAATTTGTTTACTATCGGCTATTATGAACCCAAATATCAAGTTTCAGATCGCTTAGTTGCCTTTGAAGATTTAAATGGCTTTTTTAAAATTTTTCATGAAGGAATACAAACACAAATTGACAATTATTATCCTGAAAAAATATTAATCGGCTATAATTCAATGGCTTATGTAAATAAAAATAATTTTCTACGTTTATTTAGCAACGGTAAAATGTATGATATATCCTCAATGAGTATTAACGATTACAGGCTTGACTATGATGTTTTACAATATAAAGTGGGTTTTAATTCATACAAGATCTTTTTTAACGGCGAATTTTATAACTAACTTAACAAGATTTTATTGTTAATATCCTTACTTTTAATAAAAAATTGATAGCATGAAAAAATTATTATTTGCATTCTTTGTAATTCTTTTTTCAATCCCTTCATTTGGAGCGAAAATACTCATTCCGATGAATGAAACGGAACAAGAAAATCATTTAAAAGCTTATGGAATTGCATACGATGTTTTGGTAAAACAATACAAAGTCAATTGGCTATTAAATTATAAGGGAGGCAGTTTTGTATTTGACCAAGTACAAGAATTTGAAAATGAATGTAAAATTAGAGGAGTAAGTTATGAGGTAATACCTGAAGCAAAATACACTAAAATATTAGAAGAAATAGCAGATCCTGACGTAAATATGGATGTTATTCAATTAGAAAAACCACCAAAAATTGCTGTTTATACGCCAGATGGAAAATTGCCTTGGGACGATGCCGTTACGATGGTTTTAACCTATGCAGAAATTCCATTTGATAAAGTTTATGATGATGAATTATTAGATGATAAACTAGTAAAATATGATTGGCTACATTTACATCATGAAGATTTTACTGGGCAATATGGTAAGTTTTATGCTGCTTATAATTCTGCGGAGTGGTATATTAACGATAAAAAGAAAAATGAAGACATGGCAAAAAAACATGGATTCTCAAAAGTTTCTCAATTAAAACTTGCTGTCTCTAAAAAAATTAAAAATTTTGTAATTGGCGGAGGCTACTTATTTGCCATGTGTTCTGCCACGGATAGTTATGATATCGCATTGGCTGCAGACGGTACAGATATTTGTGCTGCAATGTTTGATGGAGATGCGGCTAATTCCAATGCACAAAATGAGTTAGATTACTCAAAATCATTAGCCTTTAAAGATTTCAAATTAGTGAATAATCCTTATGAATATGAATATTCTGATATTGATATGACTCAAGTAAGAAAGGTTCCTTTCAATGCTGATTATTTTACATTATTTACTTTTTCAGCAAAATTTGATCCTATTCCTAGTATGTTGTGTCAAAATCATACCACTACAATTAAAGGCTTCATGGGACAAACAACTTCATTTAGGTCGAGTTTAATAAAAAGCAGCACGACTATTTTAGGCGAAAATAAGTCGGTAGGTGAAGCTCGATACATACATGGAGATTTAGGCAAAGGCACTTGGACATTTTATGGCGGACACGATCCTGAAGATTTTCAACATCAAGTGGGAGATCCTCCAACTGATTTGAACTTGCATCCAAACTCACCTGGTTATCGCTTAATTTTGAATAATGTGTTATTTCCTGCTGCTAAAAAGAAGCCTCAAAAAACATAGTAAATTCATTGAAAATCAATAAATTAAGACAAATTACTTAAAGTCATTTCTAATAACTTTCAATTTTCACATCGCTCCAATTGATAACCGTTTCCACTATCGAATCTTTATCATATCCACATTCTTTATGCAATTCTGCTGGTTTGCCATGCTCAACCAATCTGTCTGGAATTCCTAGGATTTTAACTTCAACTTGATAATTGTGTGCAGCAAAAAACTCCAAACATGCAGAACCAAATCCACCTACTACAGTTCCATCTTCAATTGTAAGTACTTTTTTATAATTTTTACCTACATTATGCATGATCGTTTCATCCAACGGCTTAACAAACCTCATGTTGAAGTGAGTTGGTTTAACTCCTTGATTTTCAAGTTCTTGACAAGCGGAAATTACAAAATTTCCTGGGTGCCCAATGGATAAAATAGCAATCTCTTCACCTTCTTGAACCAGTACCCCTTTACCTGTCGTTATTTTTTCAAAAGGTGTTTGCCATATAGGCATCACTCCTTCACCTCTTGGATAACGAATAACATATGGTAATTCATTCTCATCTAATTGAGCTGTATACATCATATTTCTCAATTCTTGTTCATTCATTGGAGCCGCAATAATCATATTCGGAATACACCTCATATAAGCAATATCGTAACAACCATGATGCGTTGGGCCGTCATCGCCAACAACTCCAGCTCGATCTAAACACATAATTACAGGCAACTTTTGTATGGCTACATCGTGTATGACCATGTCGTAAGCTCGTTGCATAAAAGTGGAATAGATATTGCAAAATACCTTCATGCCTTGCGTAGCTAAGCCTGCACTCAATGTTACTGCATGTTGCTCACAAATACCTACATCAAATGCTCTATCAGGCATCTCGTCCATCATATATTTCATAGAACATCCTGAGGGCATTGCAGGTGTTACTCCCATAATTTTAGGATTTCGAGCTGCAAGTTCTACCAATGTTTTACCAAATACATCTTGGTATTTTGGTGGCTGAGGCGAATCGTATACTACTTTATTAATTTTACCCGTTATTTTATCAAATATTCCTGGAGCATGCCAAAGCGTTTGATCTTTTTCAGCCAAATCATATCCTTTTCCTTTTATTGTATTGATATGCAATACTTTAGGACCTTTTATTTGATGTAAATCTTTAAGTATTTCTACCAATTTTATAACGTTATGTCCATCTACATTTCCAAAATATCGAAGACCTAATGCTTCAAAAAGATTACTTGTTTTGGAAACAACACCTTTTATACCACCTTCAATTTTTGACGCTAATTTTTGATTAAATTTCCCATAA
>JBILBN010000144.1:0-7509 GCA_044353665.1 Chitinophagaceae bacterium
TTGGATTTACTTGGGCTGCAACTGCAGCAGTAATTGCTTATGTTGGAACTGCAACAACAACAACTTCATTAGCAACAGCAGGAGGTAATAAAGTAGTTACAGTATCGGCAGCTCAGCCTTTAGGAGCAGTTGCAGCAGGTTCAACAGCAGCAACAATGTCAGGATCAGCAGCTGTGTGTGCTGGTTCATCAACAAATTTAAGTGTAGCGATTACTGGAGGAACAAGTCCTTATACATTAGTATATGGAGATGGAACTAATTCATACACAGTAAACTCTTATACTTCAGGTACAGCAATCCCTGTTACACCAAGTTCAACAAGTTCATATACGATCACATCTGTAACAGATGCTGCAAGTAATGTAGGAACTGGTAACACAGGAACTGCAACTGTAACAGTTAATCAACCATCTCCTTCTTCATCAGCAGGTACAGTTATCGCAACTGAAACACAAGCAGATGGATCTACAGTAGTTTATAAAGATGTATGTAATTTAGTAGGTAAAATAGTTGACGCAGCTGGTGGTAATGCATTGGGTGCAACTACGATGACATCTGCATTGGCTACTACAAATTTACAAGCTGGTACATACAATTTCATGTATTGCAAAAGAACATTTACAGCAACACCAACATCAAATGGTGCAGGTGTAGTAACTATTTACATGTCTCCTTCAGATTTCACAGATTTTAATACAAATAAGCCATCTTGGATGTCTGCTTTACCTATAACTTCTACAGATGCTAACTTAGCAAATGTTCGTGTAGCGAGAGAATCAGGTGGAGTTTACACAAATGTGTTCTTAGCTTCAAGTTCTTTCACTTGGAATGTATTAGGATATTGGGAATTACAAGTTTCAGTTCCTTCAGTTGGTGGTAACTATATGGTTACATCAACTCCAGATTGTACTAATTTAGATGTAACTGGTTTAGCAGCAACTGCTACTTCAGGTACAACAGTAGCATTATCTTGGTCTCCAATTTCAGGATATGGTTGGTTCCAAATTCAAAGAAGAACAAACAGCCCTCAAGGTGCTTGGACTGCTTCAGGTTCAACTCAATTAGGAGCTACTTCATTCACAGTTGGAGGTTTAGCTTATGGTACTGCTTATGATTTTAGAGTAGTAAGAGTTTGTGCTCCAACTTCTTTAGGTAACTGGACTTCAGCAGTAACTGCAACTACAAATACTTTACCTTGTACTTTTGCACCGTCTACATTAACTGTTCCTACAGTAGGTAGCTCAACAGCAACAGCTAACTGGACTACAGTAGCAGGTTATGGTTGGTATGGTGTAAGATACAGAGTTGTATCTGCTGGTAGCACAAATGCTTGGACATCAATTACATCTCCATCTTTATCAGCTTCAATAGTTGGTTTAACAGCGAGCACTTTATATGAAGCTCAAGTTAAAACATATTGTACAAATGCAAATGCAGGTATATCAAGTGATTGGTCAGCATCTACTCAATTTACAACTTCAGCTGCACCTATAATAGCTTGTTCATTAGCACCTACAGGTTTAGCGATGTCTGCTATCACAGCTACAACTGCTACTGCTTCTTGGAATGCAGTTGCTGGTGCAGGTTGGTATGGTTTCAAATACAGAGCGCAAAATGCTAACACGTGGAATGAATTAACTACAGGAGCTACTTCAAGAAATTTAACAGGATTAGTAAATGGAACTACTTATGAAGTAAGTGTTAAAACATTTTGTAACAACATCAATCCTGGAGTATCTAGTGATTGGAGCGATACTACATTCAACTTCACAGCTGGTTCGTTAACAAAATCAATTGCATCTACAGAATTATCTAGCGATTTTTCAGTTTATCCTAATCCAACAACGGATGAGTTAAACATTGATGTAGTAATGGATAACGAAACAATGACTACTGTTAAAGTAATGGACATGAGTGGTCGTGTAGTTAAACAAATTGAAGCATCAACAATCGTTGGTCAAAACAAAATCAACATCAGTTTAGCACAATTGACAGCTGGATTATATACTATCCAAGTAATCAATAATGACAAATTAATGCATGTTACTCGTATTAGCAAAAACTAATACCGAATAAATATTTACATAAAAATGGGCTGCTTTTAAGTAGCCCGTTTTTTTATGTACTATATCAATTCCTTATGCATTATACTAAATAGTACCATTTGAAAACAATTTAGTAATGTTGTTATAAGGTATATTCGAAGTTCTTTAAATAGTTTTGCTGAATAAATATTTAAAATTATAAAATTTAAAATGAAAACAATTATCCAAAAGTTTACGTCTTTCAATTCGATTTTTTTCAAAATAATGAAAAAACAAAAAAATACTAAAGGCTATGGTATATTGGCCGTATTTATGGTGCTGTTTTCTATTAATGTAAATAGCCAAGCCTTACTGCAATGGAATACTTTTGGTAATGTAGGTACAGAAACAACTGAACCAAGTGTTACAAACAATGCAAACATTACCGCTGCTACCTTAAATTACACAGGAAGTACGGTAATTCCTGCTAGTAATGGAAATCGTCTTGGTGGTACAGGTTGGGCTGTGGGTGCACTTTCCACTACAAAGTATATTCAGTTTACAGTGACTCCTAATTCAGGGTTCTCGTTTACCCCTACATCATTTACTTTTATTTGGGACTTTTCTGGTAGTGGTCCTAAATCTGTAGCACTTCGTTCATCAGTTGATGGATATGCTGCTAATTTAGGCTCAATTGCAACAATGACTGCAAGTACAGCTACGGTTAGAACAATTACTATTTCGGGTTTAACAAACATCACTACAGCTACTACATTTAGATTATATGGTTATGATGCTACTGCATCTACTGGAACTGGAGGTTTTGATTGCGCAGTAACTGGAAATAATGTAATTTTAAACGGTACAACAGCCTCAACAGGAGGTACACCAACCGTTTCAACAACAGGTTCATTAACTGCTTTATCTACTACCTATGGAACTGCTTCAACTTCGTCAACTTTTAACGTTTCTGGTGTTGATATGACAGCAGGCATTACCGCAACAGCACCTACAGGATATCAAGTTTCTTTAGCTTCAGGTTCAGGATATGCTTCAAGCGT
Source organism: Chitinophagaceae bacterium (assembly GCA_044353665.1). GTDB lineage: Bacteria > Bacteroidota > Bacteroidia > Chitinophagales > Chitinophagaceae > OLB11. The sequence goes on from JBILBN010000144.1 coordinate 3,086, forward strand.
TACAGTAGGTGCTGCAGGAACCATTGCTTCAACTCCAGTTTATGTTCGTTTATCTCCAACCGCTTCGGTTGCTGCTTCACCTTACAGTGGCAATGTTGTTTTATCGAGCACAGGAGCTACATCAGTAAATGTAGCAACTGCTTCTAGCAGCGTTTCTACAAAAGCGTTAACGATTTCAGGATTGAATGCCAACAATAAACTTTTTGACGGAACTACGACCGCTACCTTGTCAGGAACGCCTTCGTTAGTGGGTGTTGTAAACAGTGACGTGGTTACTTTAGGAGGAACATACGTTGCTGATTTTGCTTCAAGTGCTGTTGCAACTGGTATTGCCGTTTCTGTTACTGGCTACACCATTTCAGGTGCTGGGTCTTCAAACTATACGCTTACACAACCTGCTTTTACAGCCGATATAACGAGTGCTCCATCACCAATCATTTCAAGTGCGTTAACTGCATCTGGAACTTATGGGGATGCCATCAATTATACCATCACGGCAAGTGAAACACCTACCTCATTTAATGCAACAGGTTTGCCTACAGGATTAAGTATCAATACCTCTACAGGAGAAATCTCTGGAACCTCATCAGAAGTGGGTTCGTTTAATGTATCTATTTCTGCTACCAACGCAGGCGGAACAGCATCTGCAACATTAGTATATACCATTTCACCAAAAAATTTAACCGTTACTGGTTCTACAGCAGACAGTAAAGTATATGACAGAACACCAACAGCAACCATTTCAGGATCTACCTTAGTAGGGATTGTTGGAGCTGACGTTGTTACCCTTTCCAATGCAGGAACATTTGCAAGTGCAACAGTGGGGACAGGAACTGGAGTAACCTCTAATCAAATATTAGGAGGTACGGATGCAGCAAAATACACCGTGACCTTACCATCTAGTTTAACTGCGGATATTACGTCAAAAGCACTGACTATTTTAGGAGCTACTGCAAATAATAAATTATTTGATGGAACCAATACAGCAACGCTTACAGGTACCTTGAATGGAGTGATTTCTCCAGACACTGTAACACTTTCATTGAGTGGAACATTTGCATCCTCAGCGGTAGGAACTGCAATTGCAGTAACATCAACATCAACTATTGGAGGTGCACAAGCAAGCAACTACTCATTAACACAACCAACTTTATCTGCCAATATTGTAGCAGATACGACATTGTTGCGTTGGAATACATTTGGTAATACAGGAAATGAAACTACTGAAGCAAGTGTGGCAAACAATGCAAATATTGCCGCTGCTACCCTAAATTACACAGGAAGTACAGTAACACCGACAACTAACTCGAATCGATTTGGTGCAAACAATTGGGCTGTAGGAGCATTATCTACCACAAAATATATTCAATTTACCGTAACCCCAAATTTGGGCTATTCTTATACACCAACCTCATTTTCATTTACTTGGGATTTCTCTACTGCCGGTGCAAAATCAGTTGCACTTCGTTCATCAGCAGATGGATATACTGCAAACCTTGGTTCGCTTACAAATATGACTTCCAGTACATCTGCAATTAAAACAATAACGATTGCTGGATTATCAGGTTTAACGACTGCTACTACGTTTAGATTATATGGTTATGATGCTACTTCTACAGGCGGTACAGGTGGTTTTGACTGTGCAGTGAGCACAAACAATGTAAATTTGTACGGTACAACCGAGTCTACAGGACCTATCCCGACTATTTCTACTACAGGGTCATTGTCTGCTTTATCTACTACTTACGGAACGGCTTCAGCTACTTCAACGTTTAATGTATCGGGTGTTGACATGACAACAGCAATTACGGTAACAGCGCCAACAGGTTTCGAAGTATCAGGCGATAGTTCAACAGGGTTTAGTAATACGGCAACCATTGGTGCTGCTGGCACCATTAGCAGTACTCCCGTTTATGTTCGTTTATCTCCTGCAGCTTCTGTAGCAGGTTCTCCATACAGTGGTAATATTGTATTAAGTACCACTGGTGGTGCCGATGTAAATATAGCAACAGTATCAAGTACAGTTTCTAGCTTAACAGTAACCGCAACAGGGGCTACGGCTTCTAACAAAATTTATGATGGAAATGCTACAGCAACGATAACAGGTGCTACTATTTCATCGGTAAATGGCGATACAATTACAGTAACTGGTGGAGGTACTTTTTCTGACAAAAACGTCGGTACTGTAAAATCAATCACTGCAAATTTATCTTTATCAGGTACCAATGCTGCTAACTATACTTTAACTCAACCTACTTTAACAGCTGATATTACAGCTAAAGAGTTAACCATAACAAACCCAGTTGCTCAAAATAAAATATTTGACAACAATACAGCTGCATTGATAACGGGTACTTTGTCAGGAGTTATTTCTCCAGAGGTAGTGACTTTAAGTGGTACAGGTGATTTTGCATCATCTGCCGTAGGTAATGGAATTGCTGTTACGTCAACATCAACTATTGGTGGAGCCGATGCAGGCAATTATACGTTAACGCAACCAACCGGTTTAACAGCAGACATTACGCCAGCTGGTTTAACTCCTCAAACAATTTCATTTGCGTTGTCATCTCCAGTAACTTATGGAGTTGCACCCATCGTTTTAGGTGGTACAACTACGTCACCATTAACGGTAAGCTATACAAGTTCTAACCCTGCTATTGCCAGTGTTTCAAACGGTACATTGACTATTTTATCGAACGGAAGTGTAACCATTACCGCTTCTCAAGCAGGAGACGGTATTACTTATGAACCAGCTATTGATGTGGTTCAAAATTTAACGATTAATCAAAAAGTATTGACGCTTCAAAATGCTTTGGGGCAAAATAAAGTTTATGACGGAACCAATGCAGCTACTTTTACAGGTTCATTAAATAGCATAGAGGGTTTAGATGTAGTTACCTCAAACAATGTAGGAACATTTGCTCAAACAGCAATAGGAACTGGTTTAACGATTATCCCTTCAGCAACCTTATTGGGTGCCGATGCAGGAAAATATACGCTAACACAACCAACAGGGATTTTGGCTGATATTACACCAAAAGAATTAACTATTTCAACACCTGTTGCTAAAAATAAAATAGAAGATGGAACAACGACTGCAACCATTACCGGAACATTAAACGGCGTTATCTCTCCAGATGCAGTAACCCTTACGTTAAGCGCTACTTTTGCATCTTCGGCTGTAGGAAATGGAATTGCAGTTACTTCTACATCCATTTTAGGAGGTTTAAATGCAGGTAATTATACCTTAACGCAACCAACAGGATTAACAGCCAATATTTATGCTCAACCAACTTTGGTAGAAGAAATTATGCCACAATATATACAAGGAACGAGTGGAACAAATAGTAATCGATTACCTTATGTATTTAGAGCAACAATTAATAATTTATTACCCAATGCTACTTATCGTTATTACAATTTAGCAGATTCTGTAAATGGTCCAATTGCTAACTCTGCTGGTATATTAATTTTACCATCTGCTTCAGGAAGTTTTACAAGTGTTTCATCTCCAGGAATGACTACAGCTGGAACGTATGGTACCTTAACCGCTAGTGCTTCAGGTTCTTATACAGGATGGTTTATTATGCAAGCTACCGGAAATGGCCGTTTTGCAGCAGGAAAAGAGTTGAATATGAAAATTTTCTTAAATGATGGAGAAGGAGGAACATCCATTGCTACTCGTTTAGTGTCTACCAATACCGTTAAAGTGATCAATTTAGGAACTACGAACAGTGCTACATTAGGTTCTGGTTTACGAGGTAACTCGAATGCGATTGCTAAAAACATGGTGTTTGCTTATGATAATATGAATGGAACAGGTCGTCCAATAGCTGGTTCGTATGTAGAGTCGGCTGGCTTAACATTAACAAGCACGGCTACTTTTTATACCACAAGTGTTCAAGGTGTTGCTGGAGCTTATGGAATGATTATACCCAATGTGAATGCGAATGGAATTCAATTGATTCAACAATTAGATTATGCAACAGCTGCATTAATTGGTTGTGGAAAAGATGCTGATGGAATTTGGGCAGGAGGTGCTAACACCGTGAATCCAATAACAGGAACAACTGCAAAAGTATTAACAGTAACAGATGCGCCTTTAAATACTTGTTGTACCCCAACTACTTCTACCACAAATACAACAATTTGTGCAGCATCATTGCCTTACAGTTGGAATGCTCAATCAATTACAACAGCAGGAACGTTTACGTTTAGTACTACCAATGCTGGAGGTTGTGATTCAATAGCTACATTAAACTTAACGGTAAATCAAGCAACTTCATCTACAACAAATACGGCAGTATGTTCAACAGCATTGCCTTACAGTTGGAATGGTCAAAGTTTGACAACTGCAGGTGCGTATACAAACACACAAGCAGGTGCAAACGGTTGCGATTCAGTAGCTACGTTAAACTTAACCG
>JBILBN010000036.1:0-23571 GCA_044353665.1 Chitinophagaceae bacterium
CGGTGGTCGCCGTATCATTATTTCATAATACTGTTCCAACACGCCACTCAACAACATTTTGTACATATATTCATGTGGAAAAAAACGTTCTCCACTTTCATCAGCATCTTTCCATAATTTATGAATGTGTGCTTGTAGTCGACGAAATGCTTCTTCTTCAGGAATGCAGGTATCTGTAACACGATTATAGTGATTTTCTAGTAAATCCCATTCGTCTTGTGGGCTTAAATCACGATAATTTGGCACTCTTTTATAGTGTGAATGAGCAACTAAATTCATGATATCTTCTTCCAAATTTGCACCTGTGCAAGATATAATTTGTACTTTATCTTGTCGAATCATTTCGGCCAGCGAAATACCTAACTCTGCTGTGCTCATGGCTCCTGCAATAGTAATCATCATTTTCCCTCCCTCTAAAAGATGGGTTTCATATCCTTTGGCAGCATCCATTAAAGCTGCAGCATTAAAATGTCTGTAATTGTGCTCTATAAATTGTGAAATAGGTCCTTTACTCATATTCTATTTTTTATTTTAGTTCTAAATATATAAAGCGATTCAACATATTGAATCGCTTTTTTGTTTTTTTATGAAAATTTATTAAAGTTTGTGCAACAAAATGCTGCATGGTTTTGATGTATGCGTAACTGTGTCTCTTGCAATTAAATAAATATTAATTTCTTGTAATGAAATATTTCCTGTTCCTGTGTACCAAATATTTCCACAAGTATTTTGTAATGGAATCGTAAATGATGTTTTTTCGGGATTAATTGTTGCTGAAATATTTTGTGCAGTACAATTTGTTCCTAAATTGTAAATTCTAATTTTATTTGCATAATCAATTACAGATGATATTGAAACAGAATAATAAGGAGTACTTGTGCCTGCATAGCATTCGTCTTGCGCTTGATAATTTCCTATAAATTTATCGCTCCAACGAGTTTCACATTTTAAGCCTTCATATCCAACAGCACAATTACAAGCTCCATCAGAACAAACACCACCATTCAAACAAATAACATTGTTGCATGGCTGCAAATTGGTAGTACTATTTTTAGTTGCATCTTTTTCACATGCAGTAAATAATACCATTGTGAAACACAAAATAATGGATAAAAAAGTTGTTGCTACTATTTTAAGGTTTTTCATTTTTTAAAATTAAAAAAATAATCCCAAAAATGGAAACTATTTTTGGGATTATTAAATATGATAACTGAATTAATTATTCTTTTGTCGTTGATATTCTTTTATACCTTCATCTTCATAGTTTGTGTATAATGCAGCATAGTGCCCAATAAATGACAACCCCCATGCGGCAGTAATCCAAATTGGCCACACATAAGCCCAACCATTTACATCAACTCTTAATGGTGCTTTATCATAAGTCATCCATAAAATAAGATTTACGATGATGAATACTGCTAAATGAATAAATAGCTTGGTTCTTTGTTGTGCGGTAACTGGAATTTTGTTTGCCATGAGAATGCTTTTTTATAATTGAATGCAAATGTAGTTTCTTATTTTAAAATTTGCAATATGAATTTCAATAGTTTTTCCACTTTTTAAATAAAAATGTGCATTTTCTTTGCTATTTCTGTATTAAGCATTTAAATATTAAATATTACCAGCCCAAAAGTGACAAAAAGTAACCGTATTTTTGCAAGATGCTTTTCTCAAATTCATAATTCAAAGAAGCTCATGAACTAGTAAAACCTGAATATTCACAAAAGAACACTATTGAATTTGTTGAACAATTGCCTGTAGATATTTCCAAACAGCGGAACTAACACCGTTGTATATGCATGATGTAATTATTGATGACTTCCAAAAAAAATAAGTCCTTCCCACTATAAACTTTTTACGTTCATTTCTTTATGTAGTAGTTTGATAATTCCATCGGCAAGACCAATTTGTGGAACATAAATTTCAGTGATATTTGCCCAACGCATTACTGTGGTGTAAATATTTAATGCTGGCACAATTACATCTGCCCTGTCCTCTTTAAATCCATATTTATGAATGCGTTCTTCAACCGTTAATGCACTCATTTCTTTGTAATATTCTTTTAAAATATCTAACGAAAGCGGTTTGCCATTTTTTCGTTTCGATATCGAAAATATTTTATTGATGTTACCTCCCGAGCCAATAGCAACTGTGTTTGATTTGCAATATTTTTTTAACACCACCTTCATATTATCCCAAATTTCAGCATCCACTTTATTTTTTAGCAATCGAATTGTGCCTATATTAAACGATTGTTTAAATGAAACTTTATTGTTTGAATACAGTGTAAACTCAGTACTTCCACCTCCTACATCAATGTATAGATAGTTACATTTATTATCTAATTTTTCAGCTAAGTGCGTTTCATATAAAATTTCAGCTTCTTGGCTTCCAGTTATAATTTCAATATTTAATCCAATTTCTTTTAGAACACGAGCTACAATTTCTTTTCCATTTTGGGCATCGCGCATTGCAGAAGTGGCACAAGCCCGATAGCCTTTCACTTCGTACACTTTCATTAAATGTCGATAAGCTTTCAATGTTTCAATTAATTCTTCTGTTTTATGTTCAGAAATAATACCTGATTCAAAAACGTCGAACCCTAAGCGCAGAGGCACTCTTAACAAATTTACTTTTGTAAAATCCAAACTCCCATCTTTGTAGGTCGTAATATCTTGAATGAGCAAACGAGCTGCATTCGAGCCAATATCTATTGCAGCTAAACGCATATTGGGTGCAAATTAATATTTTTTTGATTGCAAATAATTATAAATTTCTACTTGTGAGCGAATCCATTTTTCATTGAGTGTTCTTGTAACATAATGATTTTGCTGCTTATTATCTAATACACGGGCTTTTACGTTTTCTATTAATTGAATGGCTAAAATATCTTTTAATTCTTGCTTGATATTTTTATTAAAAATTGGTGTGGTCACTTCTACACGGTGATCAATATTTCTCACCATCCAATCGGCACTCGAAATATATAAATCGTCTGTGCCTTTATTTTCAAAAAACAATATTCTAGCATGTTCTAAATATTCATCTACAATACTGATTGCATTTATATTTTGAATCCATTTTTTATTCGTTGTTATAACTCTGCAAATTCCCCTAACAATTAATTTTATATCAACTCCAATTTCAGCTGCCTTATAAAGTTCTTCAATCAGTTTGTCATCTGCCAAACTATTGAGTTTTAGAATAATACTCCCTTGTTGCTTTTTGCTAGTTTGTTTTATTTCATTTTTAATTTTTTGAATGAAATATTCTCTTGTATTTACAGGGGATGTAATTAAATATTTACATTTCTGTAATTCGGACAAATCAATAGGCTTTTCGATAAAATGAAATACTCGATTGATATCTGAAAGTATTTTTGGATTTGCAGTAAGCAAACAATGATCGCCATAAAAACGTGCTGTATTTTCATTTAAATTTCCGGTACTTACAAAGCCATAATACTTTAATTTTTTATTAACTCGTTTCGCAATGCTGCATATTTTTGCATGTACTTTCATCTCTGGCAATCCCACTAAAACATTTACTCCTTCTTCTTCTAAAACACGTTTCCAAACAAGGTTTGCGGCTTCATCAAAACGAGCCTTTAGCTCAATAACTACGGTTACTTTTTTACCATTTCGAACCGCATTTATTAATGCTTTTACAATTTTAGATTCTTTGGCTAAGCGATAGCATGTAATTTTTATGGATTCTACAAAAGGATCAATAGCCGCTTCTCTTAATAAATCAATAATGCTATCAAAAGAGTGATACGGAAAATGAAGCATCACATCTTGCTTGTTCAATACATCTAAAATTCTTACGGGTTGTGTAAATAATGGATGTACAAATGGTTTTTTACGAACCAAGCGTTGTTCAAAAACCTCGGTCGGAAATTCCATGAAATCTTTGAAATTATGAATACTTCCTCCAGGAACTAATTGGTCTTTTTTACTTAAATTCAATAATTTCAGTAAATAATCCAACATATTTTTAGGAATTGCTTTGTCGTAAACAAGTCGAATTGCTTTTCCTTTTTTTCTGTTCTTTAATCCTCTTTCAATTTTTTCAATTAGGTTAGTATTAATGTCATTGTCGATATCTAATTCGGCATCTCGAGTAACCTTTATAATATAGGCTTCAAAAGAATTAAATCCGAACTGCGTAAATAAATTTGGCAAACAATATTTAATAATATTCTCCAAAAGGATAATATTTTTTTCATTTTTGTTATCTGGTAATATAACAAATCTAGGTAAATTTTGCGTTGGAATTTCTATCAATGAATAACTATTCATAAATGAATTTTCATTGTTAGATAACATGCAAGCTAAGTAAATAGATTTATCATTTAAATTGGGTAACTCCGGTATACTCTCAATCATCAAAGGTGCAATATGCGTTCGTACTTTGTCGTTGAAATAATTATTTACAAATTCTTGTTGACTTTTTGTCAATTTTGATTCATCTACAATGGCAATTTTATCTCGTTTTAATTCAACACAAATTTCTTGAAAAATGCGTTCAAATTCTTTTTGTTGTATTTGTAAAGTTTCTTGAATTTCATTTAAAATTTCTTTAGGATTGTTTTCTAAATATACTTTTGCCGCTTTACCAAATTGCAACATTCTGTTGAGCGAAGCCACTCGAACTCTAAAAAACTCATCTAAATTATTTGAAAAAATTCCTAAAAAACGAAGTCTTTCCGAAATCGGAACTGCTTTGTCATTAGCCTCTTGCAATACCCTAGCATTAAATGCTAACCAACTTATATCTCTAATGATATGTGTTTTCTCTAATTTATTTCTCATAAAAACTCTGCAAATGTACAATATGCTTTAATCAATGAATGTTAAGTTTTATACACTAATCTAAATAATTGTATTTATTGTAAAATAAGTATCTCTTCCTTTTACTAATTGTGTTTGGTGTAATTTCTTTTTTTACGAATGCATTGTATATTATATTTTGTACACAAAAAATTCCTTTTATTTAAGAATAGATATCACTTTCAAGTACCCACTTAACCGAAAAATAACGTAAGTTTACTGAACTATTTCTATTTTTAACAATCAATAAATAATTATGAAAAATATATTTTTATTTTTAACAGCACTCATGTTTTCAAGCGCACAAGTGAGGGCTCAAAAAATTTTTTCTGAAGGCATTATCCAATACGATGTATTTATAAATAATAATGCAAATCCAGAGGGAATTTATGTTATCACCGTTAAAAATGGATATATTAAACGTGAATTGACCATGAATAATGGTTTTAATAATGTGACTATTTACAATCAAAAAACAAGTAAAACACTTTCATTAAATGTGAAAGATGATACTAAATATGCTTTAGAAATTACAGAAGATGAATTGAAAGAAAAAAACAAACGTTTCCAAAATGCAGTATTTACACCCATTGACAAGACTAAAAAATTAGCTGGTTATCAATGTAAAGGTTCTACAGTTGTTTACGAAAACAAAGATGAAGTTCAAGTATATTATACATCAGATTTAGTTCCTCAAAACGAGACATTTAACAATCAGTTTCCTGGATTAAAAGGTATTCCTTTGGAGTATGAAACAAAATCTTCTCCTACAAATGTAATTAAGTTTGTGGCTACTTTAATTGAAGTAAAAGTAATTGATTCTAAAACATTTACGATTCCAGAAAATTATAAAATTGTAACGAAAGAAGAATTGTCGCAGTTGAAGTAAACCTTCCAAAACTCTTTAACTTGAATTTGTAAAAAGCTGAATAAAGTTAATTACTTGCCTGGTGCCATCGCCGTTGTCGATGAATAAAGTTTCTGTCGATGATAGCCCAAAAAATATGAATGTTTAATTGACATTTATAAAACTTAAAACTCAATATTAAAAACTAACAACTAATTCCTATTTTCGCACTATGAAATACTTAATTGTAGGATTAGGCAATATTGGTGCTGAGTATATCGAAACTCGTCACAATATTGGTTTTGATATAGTGGATGTTTTTGTAAACAAACACAATGCTTCATTTAGAAGTGATCGATTGGCAGATGTGGCTGAAGTGAAATTTAAAGGGAGGACTTTGATTGTGATAAAACCAACGACTTTTATGAATTTGAGTGGTAAAGCCATGAAATATTGGTTGGATAAAGAAAAAATAGCCATCGAAAATTCATTGACGATTGTGGATGATTTGGCATTTCCTTTGGATGTTTTGAAACTAAAACCAAGTGGCTCAGATGCTGGGCATAATGGATTAAAGAGTATTCATGAATGCATTGGCACGACAGACTATCCGAAATTGCGTTTTGGCATTGGCAATAACTTTGCAAAAGGCAAACAAATAGATTTTGTATTAGGCAAATGGAAAGACGATGAAATGGGTTTGGTGAATAAAAAGGTAGTAGTTTGCAGTGAGATTATTGAAAATTTTGTAACCATTGGTTTGTCGAGAACGATGAACTTATTTAACAATGTAAAATTTGTTCCTTAACTTTAAAATTTAAACATGAAAATATTTTGTATAGGTCGAAATTATGGTGCGCATGCCTTGGAATTAAAAAATGAAATTCCTACTGAACCTGTAGTTTTTATGAAACCTGCCAATGCTTTATTGACGGATAACAAACCATTTTATTACCCAAATATTACAAAAGATTTGCATTATGAATGTGAAATTGTTTTGCGCATTTGCAAAAATGGAAAAGCCATTCAAGAAAAATTTGCGTCAAAATATTATGATGCAATAACTGTTGGAATCGATTTTACAGCAAGAGATTTACAAGAACAACAAAAGAAAAAAGGATTGCCTTGGGAAATCGCAAAAGCATTTGACCAATCGGCTGTAATAGGTAAATGGGTACCTATTTCAGAAGAGGAAAAGAAAAACAATATTCAATTTTCATTATTAAAAAATAATGAATTGGTTCAAAATGGAAATACGAATGATGTAATTTTTAATTTCGATAAAATTATCAGTTATGTTAGTCAATATTTTTCGTTAAACATGGGTGATGTCATTTATACAGGAACTCCTGAAGGTGTTGGACCCGTTGCCATTGGCGATAAATTATTAGCAAAAATTGGTGAGGAAGAATTGCTTCATTTTGAAATAAAATAATATGGTAAAATCAGTTACACATATCAGAGTTCGCTATGCAGAGGTTGACCAAATGGGCTTTTTGCACCATGGCAATTATGCAGCTTATTATGAAGTTGGTAGAGGCGAAATGATTCGAGAAGCTGGCTATCCTTATTCTGAAATGGAGAAGGATGGCATCGTAATGCCTGTGGTAAAAATGAGCGCGAAATTTTTGCGCCCTGCTTTATATGAAGATAATATCAGGGTAGAAACAACCTTGAAAGAATTATTAGACATTCCTTTTGTCACTTTTCATCATAAATTGTTTAATGAAAAAAATGAATTGATACATACAAGTGAAATTACATTAACTTTTTTTGATCCAAAAATTCAAAAAAGAGTAGCTATGCCAACACGGTTAAGAGATATTTTAGAAAAGTCGTTTTAATGATTTATTTTCATTACAATATGACACCTCCCTTTATCCCTCCTCAAGGAGGGAAGAGAAACTCATATATTTTAAAGTACTCTTTTCTCTTTTTACTTTTTACATTTCTACTTTTCACTCTTCAAGCTCAAACGAAGCAAGCCCTGCGCTTCGAAATTGATGCAAAACGACAAGGTGTAGAATATAACAGCAAAGATGCGTTGCCACGTGGACGAGAATTTAAACGAATTGACAGCACCTATTATGTGGGTTGGCTGTTAGAAGGAACGTATAAATATGAACATGCGGCAGACTATTTGGGTTTTAAAGCTGCTGGAGAACAATTGCAAAAAGCTGCTGATTTAATGCTTAAAGATTTCAAAAAACAGCTGAGTACTCGAACGGCTAATGTCATGGATTATATTCCTTCGATGAAGTATCATAAAGATTGGGACTATTTGAGTTATTGCTTGATGAATTGTTACAGCAACACAGATGATCAACAAAGGCTTTGGGCTTTACTGCAAAATTGCAAAAAGTTAGATTTACAAGATGAAATGTATTTGGAAACATTTAATTATTTAGCTTGGACGGTACATAGAAATCGTTTTTATACATCCGATAAATTTTCATTTTTAAAAAAATCAATTAAAGAAAATGAAGCCTATGCCAATAAATTATTAGACAGCAGCATAACCAAAATAAAACGAGATGCTCAATTAAATAAAACCATTTTTGCATTGGATTATGAAGCGAATAAAATGCCTGGTGTTTGGCATTATAAATCTGTTTTATATAGCTATCAATTAAATATTGAATCGGGTGCATATTATTATGAAAAACTACGGAAAACGATTGCTTTCCCTAATAATAATTTCGCAACCTTTTGTGCGATACAAGCAAAATTTAAAGAAGCCGAAGAATATTATACTATTGCAAAAAAAGAAGATGCTGGAGACAAACGAATGAAGGAATCTTTTTATTATTCATCGATCATAAATGCATACAAAGGCGCACCAAAAGAGGGTATTAACGAATTGAAGGAAGTTATTAAAACCAATGGTTCTACTCCAGGATTTGGTTGGTACAATATTGCGTTGGCCAGAGATTTATTGTATGATGGTCAAATAGAATTTGCAAAACGATATGCATTGAAAGCTGGACAATTTAAAGAAATTCATATAGGCACAACATTGGGACAAAGCCATTATGATTTTACCGTTGCTTTAATGAATTTAATGATTAAGGTTAAAGAAATTGAGGGGCTAAAGTTTTTAGATAAACATTGGTATTTTTCGCCCAACACTATTGGATTAATTGCACAAAAAACAATTGAAAAATACGGAATGCAATTTTTAATTATCAATCAATTTGCGACCAATCCTGAACGTGAAAATGTCGTTTATAAATTGTTTTCGACAGAAAGTACGATTTCGTTTGATGAAGTTTGGGCTTTGATTGATGGCTTTAGTACCAACTATTTTTTAGCGCGATTTAGTAAAGAAATTGCTGCAGAAAAAAGAGTTCATGTTAAACGCTATTATAAATTATTTACGGCAAAATTATTAATGAAAAAAGGAGAATATAAAGAAGCTCAAACTTATTTAGAAAGCATTTTAAATGACCTTTTAATTGACCAAGAATATGAAAAATTATTTTTAGCTAGAGTATATGAATCACTAATTATTTGTGAAAAAGAATTAAATGAGAAAATTGACTCGAGGCTGGCAACTCTTTTCTATACTACTTACCCTAGTTTAGTTCCATTTAGCGGAATAGCTATACCCATGCGATTACATAGCGATGAAAAAACAGCAAATGAAAAAATAATTATTAGTCAACTTAAATCTGCAAATATAAATTGGGTTACAGACATTTCAGCTACAGCAAATGATGTTTACATTCATTTTTCACATAAAGGAAATTTGAATTTAATTGAATATTCAGTTAAAAATACCAACGCAATTCTCATTCCACCTACCTCCATTTCTTATAACAATACAACAATGAAATGGGTTCCAAAACAAGTATGCTTTTATATTTTTAATATTGGAAATTCAGATAAAGGAATTAATATGAAATAAAACCAAATTAACTTTTAATTTTAAATATGGTCTTAACACAAAATTTTATATGCAAAAATTATTACTTGTTTTTTCTTCAATCTTCATTTCATATTTTTCTAAATCTCAATCTCTTTATTTCCCACCAAATACAGGTTCAACTTGGGATACCATTTCTCCAAGTTCATTGGGTTGGTGTCCAGATAGAATAGATTCTTTATACAATTATTTGGAAGGTGGAAATTCAAAAGCTTTCATCGTATTAAAAGATGGCAAAATAGTTTTAGAAAAATATTTCGGAACATTTACTAAAGACAGTGTTTGGTATTGGGCATCTGCAGGAAAAACTATTACTTCGTTCATGACAGGTATAGCACAACAAGAAAACTATTTATCTATTAATGACAAAACGAGTCAATATTTAGGTCTTGGTTGGACAGATTGCACATTGGCTCAAGAAAACAATATTACTATTCAAAACCAATTAACAATGACTTCAGGCTTGGATGATGGCGTTACTGATAATCATTGCACGATTGATACTTGTTTAAAATATAAAGCAAATGCAGCAACTCGTTGGGCATATCACAATGGGCCTTATACATTGCTTGGCGATGTAATTTCTTCTGCTACAGGTCAAACATTAAATAGTTATATCAATCAAAAATTAAAAATACCAACTGGTATGACTGGCTTGTTTATTCAACCTTCGTTTGATAATGTTTTTTGGAGTACACCTAGAAGCATGGCTCGTTTTGGCTTATTAATTTTAAATAAAGGAAAATGGAATGCTACAACCATTATGTCTGATACAAATTACTTTAATCAAATGACCAATACATCACAACAATTGAATAAATCATATGGCTATTTATGGTGGTTAAATGGTAAATATTCCTTTATGGCTCCAGGTTCACAATTGATTTTTCCGAGTATGATTACTCCTGCTGCACCAACTGATATGTTTGCTGCTATTGGGAAAAATGGGCAATTAATTAATGTTGTTCCAAGTCAAAATTTGGTTTTTATCAGAATGGGAAATTCTACAGACGGTGGTGAAGTATCATTTTTATTGAATGATACCATTTGGCAAAAAATGAATCGCTTAATTTGCAATACTGCCTCAAGCAATACTTTTATCCAAGAAAATAGTTTGGTTATTTATCCGAATCCAGCAATGGAAAATATCATTGTTAAATTTGAAAATCAACTATTTGACATAACATTATTTGACATTGTAGGAAACAAAAAAATTGCAAAATATTCATGTTTCAATATAGAAAATATCAACACTAAAGATTTTAAAAATGGAATCTATTTTTTACAAATTAGCAATGCTAAAGGAGTAATTCGCCATCAAAAAATAATTATAGCTCACCCATAAAAAAAGTTTCGAATCAATCGAAACTTTTCATTTTAATTTTATTAAGCAACTATAATCTGCTGCTGTATCTCTGATAAAATTTATAGCTAATTGAAAAACTGTTAATCAAGTACCAATCTTTGTTACTCGAATTTCCACGTTGCTCACCTAAATATGAACTTGTAAGTTCTCTTCCTTGTATTTCATCACCTCGGTAAGAAAGTTCTGCTGCTAAATTTCCTTTTTCAGCAGCTAAAAGAGATAAATTAGTGTAATTACTACTTACATCATCTAAATAATCTGTAAACGTTTTACGAGCTCCCATTTCATATGCAATGGTAATTTCTGGAGTTATTTGAAACTTAAAGCCAAAGCCAAAAGGCAATGCAATTTGAGTTAAACTATAATTACGCTGCGCATTAATACTGGTATTTTGCCCTTCGGTTGATAATGGTTGAAGCGCAATCCATTGACCATTATAATAGGTTTTAGGATTAAAATGAAAAACATTTAATCCAGCATATAAAAATGGTGTAAAATTATAATGTCTGATATCTCTGTATTCTGTATATCGGTTAAATGGCAGTAAATTTAATTCTCCCACTGCACCCCACTCTAAAACAAAAGATCTAAAGCTTAAATTTCTATTGATTTGACCTTGAGAAAATGTTTTAGCGTCATCTCCACTAATTCTTGCATAATTTATAAACCCTTTAACAGCGAAAATGGGATTCAAATTTTGTTTAACAAAAATACCAGTTGAAAAGCCTGGCCATTTATATGTTTTATTTTTTGTTTGTAGATCTCCTAGATAATTACTTGTTCCAATATTATATCCAATTTCTCTACTTTTATGTTGTGCATCTGTATAAAAACTTATAGCAATTAAAACAGAACCAATAATTATTTTCTTCATTTTACTTGTATTTTTATTAACGTAAATATAATAAATATTTTTTGTGACGTAAAAATAATTATCTAGACATTAAATCTAAAATGCATAATATCGCCATCTTTAACAATGTATTCTTTCCCTTCAATTCTTAATTTTCCAACTTCTTTACAAGCTACTTCGGATTTATATTGAATAAAATCTTCATACGAAATAACTTCTGCTTTAATAAATCCTTTTTCAAAATCATTATGAATAACGCTTGCAGCTTGAGGGGCCTTCCAACCATGCATGATTGTCCATGCTCTTACTTCTTGCACACCCACTGTGAAATAGGTTTCAAGATTTAATAATTTGTATGCAGATTGAATTAAACGATTTAAAGCAGGTTCTTTCATGCCATATTCTTCCATAAACATTTGCTTATCTTCTTCATTTTCAATTTCAGCAATTTGAGCTTCTGCATTATTACACATCACAATAACTTGAGCACCTTCATCTTTCACTCCTTCTATTAATGCTTCCGAAAATTTATTGCCAGAGTGCATGCTAGCTTCATCCACATTGGCAATGTATAAAACGCGTTTATCTGTCAAACAATTTAAATCTGCAATTGCTGACTTATCTTCTTTCGACAAACCTAAGCTTCTAATATTTTTGCCATCATCTAATGTTTTTTTACACAGCAATAAAACATCTAATTCTGCTTTTGCCTTTGGATCATTCTTCGACAATTTTTCTACTTTAGGTATTTTTCGTTCGATACCATCTAAATCTTTTAGTTGTAATTCGGTATCAATAATATCTTTATCCCCCATTGGATTTATAATTCCTTCTTCACGCAAAACATTTTCATCTTCAAAACATCTAATTACATGAATAATTGCATCGACTTCTCTAATATTTGCTAAAAATTTATTCCCTAAACCTTCTCCTTTACTAGCTCCTTTTACCAAGCCTGCAATATCTACAATTTCAAGTTGTGTAGGCACTACTCTATTCGGAATTACTAAATCTCTTAATTTATTTAAACGCTCATCAGGCACGTCTACCAACCCAACATTAGGTTCTATAGTACAAAATCTGTAATTACTTGCTTGTGCTTTTGCACTGTTGCTGACTGCATTAAAAAGAGTTGATTTTCCTACATTTGGAAGTCCTACGATACCTGCTTGTAAAGCCATTTTTGAATATTTTTTTAAGAGTGCAAAGGTAATGAAATGATGTAGTTATTCATAAATAAAGCAAACTTTAATGATTATTATAATTTTAATGAGGACAATCTGTAAATAATCGATTGTAAACCTCAGTTATTTTTAAGTATTTTGATTTTTTTTGTCAATCAGTTAAAAGATAGCAAAAAAAATTGAACTCGTATTTTTGTAAAAATGAACATTCATATCTCCAATTCAATATGCAATTAACTAAATAAATAGGAAACGTCCTCTTTAGTTAATTGTTTAATCATATGTGTATCATCACTCACAATATCTTTCACTAATGAATTTTTCTTTTCTTTTAACGTCATAATTTTTTCCTCTACAGTATCCTTACAAATTAATCGGTAGGCGAAAATATTTTTAGTTTGCCCAATTCGATGCGTTCTGTCAATAGCTTGTTGTTCTACCGCTGGATTCCACCATGGATCAACCAAATAAACATAATCTGCCGACGTTAAATTTAACCCCATACCACCAGCTTTCAAGGAAATTAAGAATACTTTACACTCGTCTTTATCTTGAAATTCTCTAATTGCATTTTCACGTTGTTGTGCCGTAAAACTTCCGTCAAAATATTGATATGGAATATTTTTTTCTATTAATTTTTCTTTAATTAAACCAAGCATTCCTAAAAACTGAGAAAACACTAAGGCTTTATGGTCGCCCATATTATCTTCTAATTCTCTAACCAATTCATCAATTTTCACACTGTGGTTTGGCAATTTAGTTTCTTCTTTTAAGATTGCAGGGGAATCACAAATTTGTCGAAGTTTCATTAAACCTTGCAATATAGCAAATTGCGATTTTTCGATTCCTTGATTATCTATAGTTCCTAATATTTGAGAACGATACATATTTCGATACATATCATAAATGGTGCGTTGCTCTTTACCCATTTCACAAAACAAAGTGATTTCTGTTTTTTCTGGTAAATCTTTGGCAACCTGTTCTTTTGTTCTTCTTAATAAAAACGGGTATATTAATTTTCGTAAATGTTGTTTCGTTTCTACTTCTTGAAATTTATCAATTGGTTTTGCAAATTGTTCTTTAAAAAATTCTTTAGTTCCTAACATACCAGGGTTCAAAAAATTCATTTGAGAGTACATGTCAAACGTATTATTTTGCATAGGCGTACCACTCAATGCAATTCTGTTTTTACTCGGAATTAATTGCGCTGCTTTTGCCACTTTTGAAGTAGGATTTTTAATTGTTTGCGATTCATCTAAAACCACATAATCAAATTCTAAATTCACTAACATTTCTACATCACTTCGCAAGGTGCCATAAGTAGAAATTATAATTTCATATTTATCTAACTCATCTGCACGAGATGTTCTTGTAGGACCATGTTGAATTAAATAGCTAATGCCTGGAGTAAATTTCTTGATCTCATTTTCCCAGTTAAATAACAGCGTAGTTGGGCAGACCACCATTGCTCTTAATTTGCCATATTTATTTTTATAATATTGTAAAAACGTAAGCGTTTGAATGGTTTTACCAAGCCCCATATCATCAGCTAACAAGCCCCCCCATTTAATCGTATCCAAATAAGCCAACCATTGAAAACCTGCTTTTTGATAAGGTCTTAGTGTGGCATTTAACTCTACTGGAATTTCTATATTTGAATATTTATCAGGTGTTTCGTTTAATAAATTTTGTTTCTTTTCTTCTAATTCTGTTTTAATGTCTTCATCATCAATTAAATCATGCAGTTCATCAATAACCGTAAAGTTATACTTGCTTACTTTTAACGTTTGCCCTTTCGTTTCTGCCATTTTAAACAGCAATGAAAACTTTTGCAACCACTCTTCTGGCAATAAACCATAACTGCCATCGCCTAAAGTAACATAATTTTGTTTTGCTTTTAATGCCTTTTGAACATCTGATAACGTGGTAGACTCTTCTCCAAATTTGATGTCAATTTCAGTATCAAACCAGTCTAAATTAGACGATATATAGACTTTAGTAGTTGGCTTCGATTTATTTATTTTAAACTGTTTTAAGGTTTCATAACCATACAATTTAATTTTTTCTTCTTTCATTTTATCGAAGAATAAAAAGAACCAGTTTTTTTGCAAAGCATATTTTGAATGAATTGCAAAATGATTTTCAAACTCTGGTTTTTTCAAATTGGTATGCAAACTTTCTATTAAATGAATAAATCCAGCCTCTATTTCTTTATTTCGTTTGATAACCAATACTTTTCCTTCTTTATTGATTGAAATATTTTCTTCCTCATTCCATTGTGCTTCTACCTCTTCATATTCGAACACTGGTTTTAAAATAAAATAAGACCCTTGCTCACTCAATCTTACCGAAAATGTGGGTTTCACGCTATTGCTGTATTCAATTAATCCCTTATCAAATTTAGTGTCGTATAGTTTACTGATTGGCAATAATTTCTCTTGTAAAAAATCACCCCATTCGGTCAATTTTATTTTATTGAATTTATCTAATATACTCACATTAGAAACATCTTTAGCTTTAGGTGCTAAAAACAATTCTTTTTTGTACATGAACACTAAATTGGTTTCCAATTCATTTTCACTGGTTTTAAACAATCGTTCCTCTACTTGATATTGAACGTTGATGTGAATATCGGTTTTCTTTTTTTGAATATGTATTACAGGAAATAATTGAGATGCGGTAAACTTCAACATTTCAAGTGAAGCCGTTTTATAAGGCTTACCTTTGGGCAATACATATATCGGGTTATGATCACCTAAACTATTAAATAATTTCAATAATTTAGGATGTAAAAATTCGTATATTAAATCTTTCGTTTCAAGGGTTAATTCAGATTCATTTTGGGTAATATTTTCCCACAAATCTCCAAAAGGTGAGTTTTTGGCAATAAATTTTGACACTTCTAATTTTTGCATTTTACGAACTTGCGAAACCAACTCTCTATCCTGTACAGGATAAATATCCGTATCAATATATTTCGAAATATCTAATTTATTAATGTTGCCAGCAAATGATTGATTAATCATATCCATTTCTCCTTCTACCAAATCAATCGAAAAAAATGGGTATCCTTTTTCTTGTAAATTAAATACTAATCCTAATCGCTTAGTATACTCTTTTTTCTCAATTGGTTTCAACTCTTCGTGCGCTCTTCGCATGGGTTCACGAATAATCACTTTTTTGATTGAAGCATCTAATACCTTTAAAAAGGGTTTTGCATCTTGGTAATAAAATTCAAACTTGCCTGATAAATCATCCTCTAATGAGTAGCCATATAACCCCAATAATTTGTTTTTTTGACTGTCCCAATTTCGAATCGTGTCAAAATAATTTTCGCCATGTTTATTGAGTAACAATAAAAAAATAGCTGTTTTGTGCTTACACAATGGATATTTTGATTCGGTGCAATTGCAAGAAGTATCAAATGATTTGTCATCGTTTCGTTTAAGTTTAACCTCAAATTTTTCTTTATCAATTTCAACTCTAGCTTCAACTACTTCGTTTTCTGCTTTGATTATTTTTGACGTATTTTTTTTAATAATTTGCTCCGATGCTTCAAACAACGCATTGGAAGTAAATAATCGCAAGGAATGTAAATCAATACTTTTCATACGAACAACCGTGTGCTTTTGATTGAATTGTGTTTCGGTAGAATCTAGTGTTTGGTTCACTAACATTTCATTTAATTGAAACAATGCAGCCACTTCATGTCGGCACACTTCACCCATGTTATACGGACAAAGGCAACGTGCTTTAATGGTACTTTCGTTCAAATATTTGGAAATCGTAACAGTATATTGATTGTAATATTGGTCATTTTTTACTTTAAAAACCAATTGATTCGACAATTCATCTTTTTTGATCAACTTTACGCCATCGGTTAAAAATATTTTTTTCCCTTTGCGAATTACTTCGTCTGAACCGTAATTGTAAATATATTTTATGATGTGTGAAGCTGACATTATT
Source organism: Chitinophagaceae bacterium (assembly GCA_044353665.1). Taxonomy (GTDB): domain Bacteria; phylum Bacteroidota; class Bacteroidia; order Chitinophagales; family Chitinophagaceae; genus OLB11. The sequence goes on from JBILBN010000036.1 coordinate 16,974, forward strand.
ATTTTAAAAATTGTGAATTGCGCAATCTGTCAAAACTAAGGTATTCCCTTTTATTTGAAAAGTTTATTGTGTTGATGGTGTGTTAATGAAGGAATATTTTAGATTGAAATTATAGATTGGGAATTGGGATTATAGATTTTAAAAACTATCATCGCCTTACTGCATCTGACAACTTTTTAGTAGTTTTGCTGAATGCTTAAAAAATTATTACTCATCAGTTTTTTATCATTTGGATATACTGCTGCTCACTCACAATGTGTGATGTGCACTAAAACTGCCGAAAGCTTAGACGACAAAGGAGCTAAAGGATTAAATAGTGGCATTATTTATTTAGCTTTTATGCCATTGACCATTATTTTAATTATTGGCTACAAGTGGTATAAAAGTAATAAAGGGAATGTGTAAAAGAAATGAAAAAACCATAGATTAAGAGATTTAAAATTCCATTGGATTTTTTGCTTCTTGAACATCTTATTTATTCTTTGCACTAAACCACCTCAAACCATACTTTCTTTTTATTATCAAAAGTACCATTGTAATTGATGGTTAGTTCTTCATGTTTGGCAATTGTGCGAATGGCTTTGATCATGATGGTATTGTATTCAAAATCTTGAAAGTATTCACAATTCGATTCATAAGAATGATTGTAAATAGGTACAAACCCCATAGCCATGCAACATTTTTTGCCTTTCCAGTTAAATAAATAATCGTAGAGTTTTGTTTTTTCTAAATCTATTTTTTCTTTTGCCGACATCACAATTACAGGTGAAATTTCAATAATGGTTCCTGCTTCTATTTTCTTTTTTGTGAAAACACCAAAGCCTTTATCGTCTGTTAATGCCGAAAAAATTCCAGAAATGATCATGCTCGTTGCATTTCTTTTTTAGCAAATAATAATTGACTTAATAAAATTAACAGAATCGACATAATGGCGGATACAATGGTTTTTACTAAAATGAGTAAACTACTTTTTAGACTCCAAATTTCTAATACGTAAAAGAAAAAATGGTGTATCAAAATTGCAAATCCTATGTAAATAATAAATGACGTAAATCCTAATTTATATAATGAGGGTACGGCATCTTTTAACTCTTTTGTTGTTTGCTGAAAAAACAATTTTAAAATAAAAGGTCTTAAATAACAAATCAACACTATAGCAGCAGCATGCATACCTGGTGTGTTTGAAAACATATCCATCGTTAACCCCGTTATGAATCCTAAAATCATTAACAACCAATGGGGTGTGTTTACAGGCAACACCAATAATATTAATGGATAAATGATGGGCGTAAAAACCGGGAACCCAAAAAAGGTTAAGGATGACTTCAACATAATGTCATTCAAAATAAAAATTTGAATTGTTAAAATCACAATGAAGTTTAAAATAAATTTTATGGTTGTACTCATTGTATATCTGCTTGAACGGTGTCTTCTAAAATGGTTCTTTCAATGTTGGTAATATCTTCTACCACATACACATAGTGTAGTTTATTAAAATTAGTGGATAGCCAAACCTGATAATCTCCATTGATAAATTTAGCAACTCTACCAATCATTATTTTTTCAGGAAAAATAGAATAGCCGCTAGTCATTATACTGTCTTTTAATTTCAAATTAGCCGATAATGGTATACCTTTTAAGAGCACAATGTTAGGGTCTTTATTATCCCATTTAATATTTCCGATACTACCATCTGGCACCACGCAATTCACATTAAATCGATCAGACAAAATAGAAACTGCTACCGAATAATTTTCACTTACATGCGAAATTTTACCTACCACTCCTTTGTCAGTTATAACAGCCATTTTGGGCTTTATACCTTGTCGAGATCCTACGTTTAAAGTAATATAATTTACTCTTTGGTCGGTAGAATTATTGATTACTTTGGCAGCAATATATTTATAATGAACTGTTTGTTTGGCATTGCTATCTAACGAACGTGTTAAAGAGTAGCTGGTATCTTGTAACGGATTGTCAGGAACTGAGATTCCTAACGCTTGTTTTAATCGGGCATTTTCTTTTACTAAACTATCGTTTACCGCATTCAATGTTAAAAAAGAAACAATTGATTCTTTTTTAGCATAAAATTTACTCGAAATTCCTCTTGCAGAATTAATATAGGATGATTGTTGATAAGAATTGTTTTTAAAAACAATCAATAAACAAATTAATTCTAAAATAAGAAAAACAAAAAAAGAATAATAATTTTTAATTAAATAGATAAGATTTCGCACTTCGTTGGGTCGTTTCTTTTTCTATAAAAATTATTGCATCAAAAATGGATATTTATGAACGTGTTTTAACGCCATACCGGTTCCACGGACAACACTTCTTAACGGATCATCTGCAACATGCACAGGTAATTTAATTTTGTTGGCAATTCGTTTATCTAATCCACGCAGTAAAGCACCGCCACCCGTTAAATATAATCCACGACGGAAAATATCAGCCGCCAATTCAGGAGGTGTTTTTTCTAATGCTTTTAAAATAGCTTCTTCAATTTTAAAAATCGATTTATCTAACGCATCGGCAACCTCTTGATAAGAAACCATAATTTGTTTAGGAATTCCAGTTACTAAGTCTCTTCCATTTACAGCCACATCATCAGGAGGATTGTCTAAATCTTTTAATGCACTTCCTACTTGAATTTTTATTTGCTCAGCAGTTCTATCGCCAATTAACAAACTATGATAACGACGCATGGCCTCAATAATATCAGCAGTAAACTCATCACCTGCCACCCGAATACTTTCGTCGCATACAATACCTGATAATGAAATAATAGAAATTCCTGTTGTACCACCACCAATATCAATTACCATGTTTCCTGTTGGTTCTTCCACATCTATACCAATACCTAATGCAGCAGCCATTGGCTCCATTATCATATATACTTCTTTTGCACCTGCTTGCTCAGCACTGTCTCTTACCGCTCGTTTTTCAACTTCTGTAATAGAAGAGGGTATGCAAATAACCATTCTCCAACTAGGAGCAAACAGCGGTTTTTTAGGATAAATTAATTTAATTAATTCTCTTATCATTCCTTCAGCAGCATTAAAATCCGCAATTACTCCGTCTTTTAAGGGTCTGATTGTTTTGATATCTTCATGCACTTTACCATCCATCATCATAGCTCGTTTTCCAACAGCAATAATTTTGGACGTTTTTCTATCCACAGCCACAATCGAAGGTTCATCAATGACGACTTGATCATTGTGAATGATTAATGTATTCGCTGTGCCTAAATCCATGGCAATATCTTGCGTAAAAAAGTTGAATAATCCCATTTGTAGTTATATAAATGCCTTAAAAATAGAGCAAATGCGAAGTTAGAAGATATATTCTATAATTAAAAACTATTTAACGTAAATAGTTTTCCACTTGTTTTCTTCAATTTATTTTAATTGAATAGAAGCGATTCTTAAACCTTTTTATCCCTTGTACGTTTCTGTCGCTTTTTCTATTTACATAAAATACCCAGCAATAAAATTTACAAGACGCTTGTCAATAGGCATTACATTAGTTTCTTTTTATGCGATTTCTTTAATAGGAAAAGTGTGTAAATAAAGGTAAATTATGAGGATTATCAAGCTAATCATAGGCTTTCTTAGAAACATCTCCTGAATTTAAATATTTTAAATCCACTTCATGTCAAAAAGTTAACAAAATGAAAAACAACCAACAGGTTTTTTTTCAGTCTATATTATTAAAGCGTATTTTTACACTATAAGAAAAAACACATGAAAAAATATATTTTCCTGCTACTGATTACGATTTCAAGTAATGTATTTAGCCAACAATTATTCCCTACTATTTCAAAAGAAAAAGATGAACCCGAATATTTTGTGCAATTAAATGAAGCTGTGATAGTTGAATCTAGGGTATTTAAAAACGATACGCTTCGATATCATTATAATCAAATGAAACACTATGTAAAAATGGTGATGCCTTTTGCCAACGCTGCTGTCAAAATGTTTAATGAAATTGATTTAGCGACTGTCGATGCATCCAAAAAAGAGCGAAGAAGATATATTAAATCAAAAGAAAAAGAAATTAAAATCAATTTTGAAGACAAATTAAACTCATTAAATATTACACAAGGGCGATTGCTCATAAAAATTGTAAATAGGCAGCTCAATATGAATTGCTATGAAATTGTAAAAGAGCTTAAAAATCCTATCGCTGCTGTTTATTATCAGTCTTGGGCAAAATTAAATGGCATTAACCTAAACGAACAATATAACCCCGATAAGAATATAGATTTGGAACAAATATTAAAGAGTTTGGGCTATTAGTTTAAATGAAAAATGCTACCATAAAGGCAGCATTTTATTTATTAAAAAGTTATTGTTTAAATTATTCTGTGGGTACTAGTTCTTTATCTTTTTTACCTAAAACGACTGCCCCAACCATTGCACTTAAGAACAAAACGCTAGCGATTTCAAAAGGGAACACATATTCTTTGAATAACATGGTTCCTAAATTTTTAATTAACCCAATATTCGTGGATTGAGACAAATCGATGTTTTTGCCTTCTAATCCAGTAAATGTAGATTTAATAGCGGCTACAAAAACTAACAATAAAGCACCTCCTGAAATAACCCCTGCAAATTGAATTAAAAAATTCTTTTGAGGTTCGGTATCACTGTTTAAATTCATGAGCATTAATACAAATAAAAATAAAACCATAATGGCACCTGCATACACAATAATGTTTACTATCGCTAAAAATTGGGCATTCATCATTACATAATGTGCTGATATGGAGAAAAATGTTAAGATAAGAAACAACACACTATTAATAGGGCTTCTACTCATAATTACACCAATGGCACATCCTAAAGTAAAGATGCTTAAAATCCAAAATATTATTTGATATATATCCATTTTTTAAATTGTTAATTATTAATGATAAATTATTAATGATACATGGTTAGTGATAAAATTGTTCACTATTCATTATTCATTAATCTCTATTTGTTCGGAATTAAAAGGTCTTCTTTTTTATAAATAAATCCTTTTCTATCGTAGTTTGCTGGTGCAAAGGTTTGTGTTAAATAAATTGCATCTTTAGGACAAGCTTCTTCACATAAACCGCAAAAAATACAACGCAACATATTGATTTCATATTTGGCTGCATATTTCTCTTCTCGATACAAATGTTCTTCTCCTGTTTTACGTTCGGCAGACTCCATTGTGATGGCTTCAGCAGGGCAAGATAAAGCGCATAATCCACAAGCAGTGCATCGTTCACGATTTTCTTCATCTTTATTTAAAATATGAAGCCCTCTGAAAGTAGAGCTAAATTCTCGTTTTACTTCGGGATAATTAATCGTGGCTTTCTTTTTAAAAATATGCCCTAAGGTTACTTTTAAACCGCCCAAAATTGCTGGTAAATATATTTTGTCTTTAAACGTCATCGGACGTCTATCCACTAATTTTGCTTTATTTGAAATTGTAAAAGACATTTTTTATTTTTTTATTTATTGAAATATAAAATAACCGCGCCTGTAATTAACATATTTATTAAGGCCAATGGGATTAAGCTTTTCCAACCTAGATTCATTAATTGGTCGTATCGGAAACGAGGAATGGTCCAACGAATAAACATGAAAAACAAAATAAACCCAATGGCTTTTGCTAAAAGCACTAATACACAAATTATTGAAAATAACGGTGCTGGCACCATGTTAGCAACTGCATCCATCCCTGGAAAATTGTAACCTCCAAAAAACAAAGTACTTATAATTACAGAAGTGATAAACATACTGATATATTCTGCAAATAAATAAAACCCTAATTTTAGAGAACTGTACTCTGTGTGATAACCTCCAATTAATTCACTTTCGCACTCTGCTAAATCAAAAGGAGCTCTGTTTAATTCGGCAAATGAACATACTAAAAATATTAAAAATGCTAAGGGCTGTTTAAAGACATTCCAAGAAAACCAATTGCCATCCCAAAAACCATGTTGTTGGCTAACAATGTCATTCAAGCTCAAACTACCCGTCATCATGACTAAAGAAATCATACTTAAACCTAAGGCAAGTTCGTACGATATTGCTTGGGCGGCTGCTCTTAGTCCGCTTAAAAGAGAAAATTTATTATTAGAAGCCCAAGCGCCAAGCATCACTCCATATACTCCTAAACTTACGACTCCGAATACATATAACATACCAATATTAATATCAGCCACTTGAAGAGAAAATGAAGTTCCATCGGAAAATTTCATGTCGGGTCCCCAAGGAATAACAGCACTCGACATAAGGGCTACTACCATAGCTAAACTAGGCCCCAAGACAAATAAAAATTTGTTTGAAAACATTGGAATAATTTCCTCTTTCATGAACATTTTTACACCATCAGCCAATGGTTGTAAAAGGCCGAACGGTCCTGCTCGAGTAGGTCCTCTTCTATCTTGCATTACAGCCGAAACTTTACGTTCTGCCCATGTTGCGTACAAAGCAATCCCTAATGAGCCCCCAATAATAACAGCAGCTAATATTATTTTTTGTATTATAAATGAGATTGTAATCGCTAATAAAAACATTCTTTGTGTGTTAAGTGCGCAAAAGTAAAGAAACAAAGGCAAAGT
>JBILBN010000097.1:0-7450 GCA_044353665.1 Chitinophagaceae bacterium
TAATAATTTATAATGTTTTAGTTTGTCCAAATTTTATCTGTTGAAACACCATGGCAACTATTGCATTGCCCAGTTATAATGGCCGATGACATTTTATTTATTGAATTAGTGCCTTGCACTACAGGATATAATCCTGCACCAAAATCAATTGTTTCTGTGGTATAAAAATTTCCTTTTGCATCACCATTAATGGTGTACTTTAATGTTCCTGTAGCATTAGGTCCAGTATATAATTTTACGATTGCATTGGAAAAAGTGCTAGACATACTACTTGTGTAAACAGTACCAGCTAAATTAAACCAACCTTCTCCTTGCCCTCCAGATTTGTGGCAATTCATACAATTTTGTCCCATATTGTGGCTTTTGTTTCCTCCTGTAGCACTAATATTTGTTGCGCTACTGTTATTTTTTTTACAAGATTGTGTAGCGATTAATGAGGCAACAATACATGCTATTCCTAAAACGATTTTAATTTTCATGTATTTATTTTTTTTCAAGTGCTAGTTAAATAAATTTTAAGGACTATTTTTTTAAATATAAAAAAAGATTGGTTACCTAATTAATCAAAATCTAAAACAGCATTCACTCGATATAATGTATGAGGTTGTATACTAACGCCCACTATTTGGTAGTTCGCATTCAAACAAATGATTCGGTGGCCCAAATTGGGAACACCTTCATCGATTAAGAGTGCTTTTATAATTTCCAACGCATCTTCATTTCCGTAATCGCAACATTCACCCCAAAAATATGATTTACATTTTCCTATTCTCTCATGGCCTGCATATCCTTGCAATCCACTAGAAACTGCATGGCACTTTGCACTCTCAAATAGTAAACTATCTACCTGCAGAGTAGTTGAAATGCCTTTCATGGTTTTTAATAAATTTACTAAAGAAATTTCGTTAGCCGTTTTAGGATGTTTTAAATTGGCAAATTTGATAAACCACAAAGGATACATTCTTGCAACATTTAAATATTGGATAACCTCCATTTCTTTTTTAGTCATGAATTTACAAGGAATCACTTTGGCGTTTTTCATGACCATATAAGAATCTTTTTGACCTTGGGAATAACTGGCCAAAAGAACAGATTCAGCATAGGGTTTAGCTATTTTAATCGATTCTTTTTTTATTTGTGAAAAAACAGGTTGAACACAAAAACTGAGGAAGAACAACAACGTAATTTTTGAAAATCGCATAATGAATATTTAATGAATAACTAAAATAAACATTTTAAATTGTATTCATAGGTTTTTTAGTCATTTAATTACAGGATAACTTATCTTTTTATTGACCTAACTATTTAAATAGGCATGCTTGTCATTATTCATGCAAGCATCAAGCGGTATCACAATCTAATAATCTAGAGAAATAAAATTAAAATTATTGAACAACTGTAAAAAGTTGCTTTTTTTATAAAATAAAATTTATTACTTTTAAAAAATGAGCGAAAATAAAAACGAAATTCCTAAAAATATTTTGCATGGCGTTACCCTCGAATCCATTTTAATTGATTTGGTAGAATATGTAGGTTGGGAAAAAATGGCTTCAAAAATTCCAATTCGCTGTTTTGAGTTTGAACCAAGCATAAAATCTGCATTAACTTTTTTACGAAAAACCCCTTGGGCAAGACAAAAAGTGGAAGTAATGTACGAATTTAATTGGAAAAAAATTCAACGAGGAAAAGAGCTTAAAGTCAACAATAGCGATGTATTAAAGTAAAATGATTAGGGTTCTAAAATATTTATTTTTGTTAATATGATAATCTATAGAAGAAATTGTAAAAAAAAAGCCTACATTCGCACTCAACAATTAATATAACAAAAAATGGAAACAGGAACAGTAAAATGGTACAACGTAACAAAAGGATTTGGTTTTATCTCTCGTCAAGGGGGTGAAGATGTTTTTGTTCACCACACAGGAATTGCTTCAGGAGCAAACTTAAACGAAGGTGATCAAGTTCAATTCGAAGTTACAAACGGGAAAAAAGGTTTACAAGCAGTAAGCGTTTCTTTAGTTTAGTTGCATCATTCAAATCAAAAAAGAAAAAGTTCAAATTAATATATATTAGTAAACAAACTTTCTCCAAAAAATTAAAACGGTCTCAATTTGAGACCGTTTTTTTATTATCTATTATGAGTGATAAACCCTTGAGGCAATAATTTTTCCGTCTTTAATCGTTAATACTTCACCCACTCGTAAGTCTTCTTCACCAGTTGTTTCACGAATATATTCCATAAAAACCTGCTCGTCATCAGCCATTAATTTGATGATTTTGTAATGCAAATTTGGTAATCTATCAAAGGCATCTTTCCACCAATTTCGTAATTGAGACTTGCCAGTTATTAATCCATTGGTTGCTGGTTGATGAATTTTTAATTTTGGACTATAATGTTCAGCATGTTCATCATATAATGACAATAATTTTTCTAAATCATGTGCATTAAAGGCAGTAAACCATTGGATGGCAATATTTTTCAAATCATTCATTTTTTAATAATTGAATGCCAAAAATATTCCTTTTATCATTAATTATTTATATTTTCATGTTTTATGAAACAGCTATTATTTATTTTCGTTTTTATAGCAACAAATTCGCTTGCACAACAAATTATTCCTAAGCCAAATACGATAAAAGAGTTGAATGAAAAATTGACATTCAGTCAGTACCATGTAATATATGATGCCTCGTTTAAAGAAGAAGCGCAGTTATTAATTCAATATTTAAATCAAAAAAATGTTGATCAAGAAGTAAATAATAACGAACCTTTGAGCACATCTATTTATCTGAACAAAAAAGAAAATCAATTTAAAAATGAAGCGTATCATTTGACTATTGATAAAAAAATAGAAATATCTGCCCATTCATCTGTTGGTATTTTTTATGGAATTCAATCATTAATTCAGTTAATTGGTACTCAAAAAAATAAAATTGAATTAAATACTGTTCAAATTGATGATGCACCACGATTCAAATGGAGAGGCATGCACCTCGATTGTAGCCGACATTTTTTTCCAGTCAGTTTTGTAAAAAAATATATTGATATGTTGGCTTTGCATAAAATGAATACGTTTCATTGGCATTTAACAGACGACCAAGGTTGGCGTATTGAAATCAAAAAATATCCGTTATTGACTGAGATTGGTAGCAAGCGACATGAAACCATTGTTGATAAAAACTTTGAACCTTATATAGGAGATAATAAAGAATATGAAGGTTTTTATACACAAGAAGATATTAAAGACATTGTAAAATATGCCGAAGAAAGACATATCACCGTAGTTCCAGAAATAGAAATGCCTGGTCATGCAGTGGCTGCATTAACAGCCTATCCTCAATTTAGTTGCAACCGAACACCATTAGATGTTTACACAAAATGGGGAGTAAGTGATGATGTGTTTTGTGTGAAGGATTCATCATTTCAATTTATTTATGCAATTTTAAATGAAGTCATGGATTTATTTCCTTCAAAATATATTCATATCGGAGGAGATGAAGTTCCAAAAACAAGATGGAAAGTTTGTAAAAATTGTCAAGGTGTTATCAAACAAAATCAGTTGAAAGATGAACATGGTTTACAAAGTTTTTTCATCAAAAAAATTGATTCTTTTGTAACATCAAAAGGCAGAAATATTATCGGTTGGGATGAAATTTTAGAAGGAGGACTTGCTCCAAACGCAGCGGTAATGAGTTGGAGAGGTGAAGAAGGTGGCATAGAAGCAGCCAAACAAAAACACCATGTGGTTATGACGCCGGGCTCACATTGCTATTTTGATCATTATCAAGGAAACAAAAAAACAGAACCTTTGGCAATAGGTGGTTACACAACTTTAGAAAAAGTGTATAGCTATAATCCGATTCCTGAAACATTAAATATCGAAGAAGCACAATACGTTTTAGGCGCTCAAGGCAATCTTTGGACAGAATATATTCCTACCCCAGACCATGCCATGTATATGGCTTTGCCTCGACTTTGTGCATTAAGCGAAGTGCTTTGGACATATCCCAAAAATAAAAAATATTCAGATTTTGTAACAAGAATCATCAATCATTTTGATTTATTAGATGAACTAAAAATCAATTATTCTAAAGCAATTTATGATGTAGAGATTATAAGTAACGTAAAAAATAATACATTACAAGTTGATTTAGTTTCTACGATTCCAAACACAAACATTCGCTATTCAATTAATAGTACAGCACCCAATTCAAGCTCAGCAATTTATACAAACCCAATTTCAATCAATGAAACTTCGTTGATTCAAACTGGATTATTTGCTGACGGAAAATTATTGGGAAAAATAAATACGCAAGTATTTACAGTAAATAAAGCTACTGCAAAGCCATTAGAATTAACCAATCCACCTGATAAGCGATATTCAACCGGTGGAACCAATACTATGGTAGACGGCGTAGTTGGTACCATTCCTTGGACAGGCAAAGAATGGTTGGGTTGGTTAGGTGAAGATATGGAAGCCAATTTGAATTTGACTAAAGTAGAGGCAGTGAAAAAAATAAAAATCTCCTTTTTAAAAGCTACCGAAAGTTGGATTCATTTGCCGAGTCAATTATATATTAAAACCAGTAAAGACGGAGTTCGGTATGAAACATTAAAAACCTTGAATGAGTTTGATGTTGAAGAAATATACAAAAACGGAGGTGAATATTTTACTGGAAACATCAAAACACAATATATCAAAATTGTAGCTCCAAGTAGGCATGTCATTCCAAAAGGATTTCAAGGCGCTGGCGAAAAAGGGTGGATGTTTTGCAGTGAAATAATTGTGGAGTAGAAAGCCTCTCCTAACCCTTCCAAAGGAGGGGAATAAAAGAATACTAATTTATTTAAAAGTTGAAGTACTTTGCGTTTAAAAACATTTTCAACTTTAGAATTTGGATTTTTAAAATTTAAAATTTAAAAAATGAACAGAAGACAATTATTAAAAACAGTTGCATTAGGAAGTGCTTACATGGCTTTACCTAAACGTGGTTTTTCATTTACAAACAATGATGATAAATCTATTGTGTTAAGCACTTGGTACAATCAGGGCGTTGCAGCAAACAACGCAGCTTGGAATATTTTAGGCAATAAAGGAACGGCTTTAGATGCCGTAGTGCAAGGGGTTATGGTCAGCGAAAATGATAAACATAATTGTTGTGTAGGTTTGGGTGCAAATCCTGATAGAGAAGGCATTGTAACCTTAGATGCAAGCATCATGAATCATAAAAGTGAATGTGGGAGTGTGGCTTTTTTAGAACAAATAGCAAACCCAATTTTAGTTGCACGAATGGTGATGGAAAATACACCCCATGTGATGTTGGTAGGTGAAGGTGCACAACAATTTGCTGTTGCTAATGGATTTCCATTAATGGGAAAAGCATTGAGTGATGCTGCTGAAAAAACATATAAAAATTGGTTGAAAAAAAGTGAGTACAAGCCTATAATCAACATCGAAAGAAATGAAAAAGGACATGGACCTAATCCTCCTTTGTTTTTAGAAAACGGAGATTACAATCATGATACAATAGGCATGATAGCTATGGATAGTTTGGGCAATTTAAGTGGTGCATGCACAACCAGTGGAATGGGTTTTAAAATGAGAGGAAGGGTAGGAGATTCGCCCATTATTGGAGCTGGTTTGTATGTAGATAATGAAATTGGTGCAGCGACATCAACAGGAAATGGGGAAGAAGTAATAAGAGTAAGTGGCAGTTTTTTAGTCGTTGAATTTATGCGTCAAGGTTACTCACCTTATGTAGCTTGTAAAAAAGCGGTAGAACGTGTAGTTGCCAAAACACCTCGAAAATTAGAAGAAATTCAAGTTGGTTTTATTGCTATCAATAAAGATGGAGAATATGGTGGATATTCGCTGAATAAAAATTTTGATTACGCAGTAAAAGCAGTTGAAATAGATAATTTAAAGGAAGAAGCTGAATCGATAATTACGAATTAGAAATTACGAATTACGTTTTTACTCTAAACTTCTAAACCTTAAACATCTAAACTAAAAATAATGACAATAGAAATAGCTTGTAATAATTTAACAGCTGCCATGAATGCTTGGCAAGGTGGAGCCAATAGAATTGAACTTTTTGAAAACTTAAGCGAAGGAGGAACAACGCCTTCTTTTGGATTAATTAAAAAAGTAAAGGAAAAAATTCCACTGCCTATTTATGTTATGATTCGTCCAAGAGGTGGGCATTTTGTGTATGATGAAGATGAATTTGAAATTATGCGCTCTGATATTAATACATGTAGAGTGTTGGGCGTAGATGGAATTGTGTTTGGTGCTTTGACAAAAGAAGGAAATGTGGATGTAGGATTTTGTAGAAAATTATTAGTTGAATCTTGGAAAAACAAACCAGCTACTTTTCACAGAGCATTCGATAGAAGTATAGATTTGAATAAAGCGATGGAAGATATTATTTCATTGGGATTTGAACGAGTTTTAACAAGTGGTGGATATAAAACGGTTGATGAGGGAAAGGAAGTAATTAAATCATTGCAAGAAAAATACGGTTCGCAAATAAAGATAATGCCAGGTAGTGGTGTAACTGCCCAAAATGCAAAATCAATTATAGAATATTGTGGAGTAGATGAAATACATTCAACTTGCAAAGCCAATTATAAAGAAGAACATTTAATATATAACCCTGCTTTTTCTGATACTTACCCTGTAAGCGATTTAGAATTGATTAAAGAATTAGTAAACAACATAAACAATTAAAGCCATGAAAAAAATACTCATCTTAATCGCTTATATTTTATTTTTCCAATTAAATGTTGCTGCACAAACGCAAATGGAAATGAATAAAGATGCGTCAGAATATTATAAAGTAGCAGATAAAAAAATGACACAGATTTACAAAGAAGTGATGAGCTTTTTAAATTCTGAAGATAAAAAATTATTATTAGATGCTCAACGAAATTGGGTGAAATACAAAGAGTCACATTGCAAATCAGTACAAAATGGTTTTAAAGGTGGTTCTATTCAGCCTTTGATTTATTATACATGTTTGTTAGAAGCCACAGAAGAAAGAATAAAACAATTACAAAAATATAAAGTAAACTAAATTACTTTTTTATAGAACTCGAAATTATTTTCCATGTACTCGTGTCACTTTCAAAAACACTGTATAAGCCTTGCTCTTCTTGAGGAGGATCTGCGCTGTAAGGCATTCCTTTTTGCATAAAATGCAACTCATTTTCGTTTGAAGGTACGCCAGCAAATCCCCAAAAATTATAGCCTGCAATGTGATTTATTTTTCCTGTTTCAAAAATGGATTGATAAAACAAATCTCTATTTTTTGTAGTTGTAGTGGATGAAAATGAATTTCCATCACGATGTAAACCAAACTCTTCTATCACTAAAGGTTTATTGATTATTTGCATCAGTTTTGCATGTTGCTCAATATACTTAATGGTTTTTTGTAAGGTTGAATCTTG
>JBILBN010000037.1:0-23162 GCA_044353665.1 Chitinophagaceae bacterium
TTTTTAAATGTTGCAATAATGTCGGTTAAATAGCTTTTATGTTCTTTGGTATTCCAACCATGGTTAGACGTTAATTGGTTTAAGCTATCAGGCACTAAGGTTACTTGTGTAGGCTTTGCTGCTAAAACTAAATCTATAAATTTTTGTTCGGTAGGATTTCCTTCAATGTTAAATTCTGTGGTAACAACCTTGGTCAAATCCAGCACATCTTGGTATCGAATATGCCGTTGATCAGGACGAGGATGCACTGTTATACCATGAGCACCAAAATTTTGAATGTCTTTTACTGTTTTTAGTATATCAGGATTGTTGCCACCTCTTGCATTTCGAAGCGTAGCCCATTTATTAATGTTTACTGAAAGTTTTGTCAATGTATATTCTAATTTTTTAGGGTACAAAAGTAAATGAATTGATAGGTTAATCGTGTTAATTCTGAAATAAAAAAGCCTCTCCATGGAGAGGCTTTTTTTATATACTATGATTTAATAATATTAATGTGCCGCTTTTGCGCTATCATCAATAGGCATTGCTTCTTCTGCAGGAACTGCTGTAGAAGCTTCTGTATCAGCACCTGTAGCAGGAGTTTCTGATTCAGTACTTGGAGCTTCTGAACCAGCACCACCCATTGTTTCATCTTTAGACATATTTACTAACCATTTACCATCTTTTTTTACTAATGTAATATTTTCATCTTTAGCTTCACCACCAATAGTAGATGTTGCAACTAACGTACATTTGTCACCTTCAATTTTTGGTTCACCTTTAATTTCAACTTTAGCATCTTTGGTCATGTTCTTAACTGAATCAGGTATCATACTTGAAAAACTAGCTAACATATCTAACATTTTCCCTGTTTCTGGAGTTCCGAATTTTTTAGCATTTTCATAATCCATTTTGTTACGAGCAGTTAAAAAACTTGTTGCTACAGATTTTGGATCGCTTTTGCCACCACAACTTACGATAGTCATTGCTGCAAATGCTACTAATGCTAAAGAGAATAATAATTTTTTCATTTTAAATTTTTTATAATGTTTAAGCTTGCAAAATTAGAGCTAATAAACCAAATGGCAAAGCAATTGAGCATCTTTATTGACGAAGATATTGTCGGTAGAAACATACTTAAATCCTTTGTGGTTGGTTATTTGAAAGAAACTGTCTGTTTCAAATGTTTTGTTAAACGCTTTAAAAACCATTTCAGCACAATACAATCTATCGTCCGATTTTAAATCAAAATCCATATCAAAAGGCATTTCTTTTTGGTACCAAAGGCCCACTATTTGTTTCAATTTAGTTTGTTGTTGTTCGTTTAGGTTGTATTTACAAATACCGAAACCAAAATTGTGTGAAGCACCCACAAAACTTTCAAAAGGTTCTTTTCTCAACTTTTCATCCGGATTATCTTCACCACCTATAGAGTGATATACATACCATTTATTGTTTTCTTCAAAAGCTATTCCACAATGTGAAAATGTTTTGTCGATTTTATTAAGCTGCACAAACATACTGCTGATGGCATCATTACCTGTTCGCAAAACAATGGTTCCATTTTGCAAAAATTGTTGGCAACTATCTACTTGTTTGCCATACTCTTTTTTTAATTCGACTTTTGAATCAATGTTTTTAGATTCAGGAATGGGCAAATCATTTTTACAAGCAATCAAAAACAAAAAAAAGAATAGGAAATAAAGGCTATTTCTTTTTTTCATCCCGTTCATTTTCTGCGTTGTTCTCTTTGTCGTAAGCTTTAATAATTTCTTTTACTAATCGGTGACGCACTACATCTTCTCCGTCCAATTCAATATGCGCAATTCCATGAATGTTTCTTAACAATCGAATGGCTCTACCCAATCCGCTTTGTTGATTTTTGGGTAAATCTATTTGCGTCATATCGCCTGTAATAATGGCTTTGGCAGATGGACCGATACGAGTTAAAAACATTTTAATTTGCAAGTCTGTTGTGTTTTGTGCTTCATCTAAAATAATATAAGCATTGTCCAATGTTCTTCCTCTCATATAAGCCAATGGAGCCACTTCTATGATTCTATTCGTCATGTAATAATTTAATTTATCAGGAGGTAACATGTCGTCCAAAGCATCATATAAAGGACGTAAGTAAGGATCTATTTTTTCTTTTAAATCACCTGGCAAAAAACCTAAACTTTCACCAGCTTCTACAGCAGGACGAGTTAATATTATTTTGCGAACTGTTTTGTTTTTTAATGCCCTTACTGCCAATGCAACAGCAGTATATGTTTTTCCTGTTCCTGCTGGCCCAACTGCAAAAATGATGTCATTTTTATCAGAAGAAGCCACCAATAATTTTTGATTTCTTGTTTTGGCTTTGATTATTTTTCCATTGTGGCCAAATACAATTACATCATTTCCTGCTTCTTCGGTTATTATTTCGTTCAAATTTCCATCATCATCTCCAAGCAATTGACCAAAATAATTTTCAGACATGTGTCCATTTTTTTCTAAATATTGTATAATTAAATTAATTCGTTCAGAAGCGACGCTAACATCCTCTGGCTTACCCGAAATTTTGATTAAAGAGCCCCGAGATAAAATTTTCAAGAGAGGGAATTTCTTTTTTAGGGCATCAAATTTATTGTTGTTTACCCCAAAAAACTCTATTGGATTTATGGTTTCTAAGTTTATTATTTGCTCTGTCAAATTATGTTATTTTATTTATTTTACAATATTAATCAATATTCAAATAAGATGTACATCACTTTATTGTTATGTGAATAGTTTGGGAATAATAAAGTTCTATACTACTTTTGATTAAAATATAAAAAATATGAGTATTCAAATAGGTCAAGTTGCACCAGATTTTGCATTGTTCAACACGGAGAAAAACAAAATTTCATTAAATGATTATCAAGGTAAAAACGTTTTGATTTTATTTTTTCCATTAGCTTTTACAGGTGTTTGCACCAATGAATTATGTAGCATGAGAGACAGTTTAGCTGCTTATAATGCTTTAAATACAGATGTTGTAGGCATTAGTGTAGATTCTTTATTTGTATTGGATAAATTTAAAAAAGATAACAATTTAAATTTCAATTTATTATCTGATTTCAATAAAGAAGTATCCAAATTATACGAATGTTTGTATGATACATTTGTGTTTGACATGACAGGCGTTTCAAAACGTTCTGCATTTGTAGTGGATAAAGATGGAAAAATTCAATATGCTGAGGTGCTGGAAAGTGCTGGAGATTTACCAAATTTCGATGCAATTAAAACTTGTTTAGAAGAATTGAAATAATATTCGATAAATAATTCTTATAAAAAAAGTCTTTTGTTGATTCAACAAAGGACTTTTTTGTGCAAATAATATTTTTGATTTTGTATAAAATAAATAAGCGTCAATTTATCATTCTACTTTGGATAAGGAAAGAGGATGAGGGCTATTAAAAGGCATAATCACCTTTATCATCATACATTACAGGTAATGTTTTATGCGTAGCTTCAAAGTAGTCATAAGCTCTTTTTATATTTACCCAAAATGCTTGTTTTTTATCCTCGTTTTTATACTCTTTGCCAATATAATCCAACGATTTTTGGTTATATCGTATAGGAAAAATTTGAACAGGAATATTTAGCGCCCCATTGATTCTTGAAATCATGCTTAAAATGTAAATTTCTTCAATAATCTGGTCTGTCATTGGTAAACATCCAATAGTCATACAAGCACCATGAATATAAATTTCTCCTCCAGGTTGTTCTTTATCACCTTCTATTAAATCAGAATAATTAGGATAATTAACCAACATAGCTAAATGATAATTGCTTTTAGGATTGAAGTCTGCTATAAAATAAAATCCCTCAGGCACTTGTTTATCGCCTTCATAACGCTTAGGACCAAGTATTCCTGAAAGTGCACAAATTTTATATTTTTTTACAAGCATAAAGGTATCAGCTATAGAATTTCTCCCCCAAAGTTCAAACTCATTAGATGCTTTAAATGCGCGGTATAATATATTGGCACATGGGTATTTTAATCCTTTTTCTTCAAACATAGCTTTTATGTTACCTTCATGTTTTGCCATTGCAATTTTTACTCGGTCAAATGACATTTGATAACTTTGAAAAGTATAATCAGGATATTTATTGACTAATGTTGGTTTTTGTGCAAATGAAAAACTCCATTGAAAAAAGAAAAGTATAGCTAAGGAATAAAATTTCATTTTATATTATTTTTACAAAAATAAACCATATCCTCAGAAAAAGAGACTCAATTTTAGTTAAAATAATTATATATTTAATTTTTACAACATGAAAAAACTCGTCATTTTTACAGGAGCAGGCATCAGTGCAGAAAGTGGTTTAAAAACCTTTAGAGACAGTGATGGATTGTGGGAAGGTTACGATGTGCATGAAGTGGCTACACCAAGAGGTTGGCAAAAAAATCCTGGATTGGTTTTGGATTTTTACAATGAACGTCGTCAAAATATTAGGGATGCAAAACCCAATAAAGCGCATGAAATTATTGCAGAATTAGAACAATACTTTGATGTACAAATCATCACTCAAAATATTGATGATTTGCATGAACGAGCCGGCTCTAAAAACGTGTTGCATTTGCATGGCGAAATTTTTAAAATGCGAAGTGAACAAAATGATGAAATTATTTATCCAATTTTAGGTGATATAAATATTGGTGACAAAGCGCCTGATGGTTTTCAATTGCGACCACATATTGTTTGGTTTGAAGAGCCGGTGCCTATGATGGAAGAAGCCTTGATTCTTGCTAACTGGGCTGATGTTTTTATAGTTATTGGAACGAGTTTAGTCGTTTATCCTGCTGCATCTATATTAAATTATTTACCCCCTTTTATGCCAGTAATTGTAGTGGACAAAAAAGTACCAAAAGTAAACCGACAAGAAGTTACATACATAGAAAAACCTGCCACTGTAGGAATGGTAGACTTGAAAAAATTGTTGTTGGAAAAATTTATTTAATCCGAATACGTTTCATTAAACTCAATGCCATACTGAGTTAATTCTTTTAAAATCGGTTTGTAAATGTCTTTAGAAATAGGAATTTGTACGCCAATTATGTTTTTAAATTTCTTGGTTAAAAACAATTTTGTAAAAATGGCCATTGGTAATCCTACTGTTTTAGCCATGGCTGTATACGTTTTGTCTTCCCCTTCTACAATTAATGTACTCGATAATTTGGCATTGATATTTTTTCTACCATATTCAAACTCATGATGCATTACAATCATATCTTTATCCTGGTCTTGCATTTTCCATTTTTCCTCAATGCGTTTCAATAATATATCGGCACTAGTAGCCTCTACAACTAGATTTATTTTTTCGTTTGCATAAATACCTAACCAATCCAACAACTCAATCGCTAATTTATTACCATCTGCAGCATGTACTATTTTTTCTTCTGTTGTATTTCCTGCACAATTGGAAGTCACTTTTTCAAACCATTCTTTATAAGTCAAGGTTTTTGCATCAAACTTATCGGTTTCTTTCGTTAAGCCTAATGCTATGATTGCATGCCATCCTATACAAAACTCTTCATGTCGAAACGTAGCTCTCAACATTGTTTTTACGTTAGGCAAGCCGTAAATATTTTTATAACTCAAACTATCCCGATTGGCATAAGCAGCTAATTTCCCAAAATTTGGAACATTGATGGTTTCATATTTTTTGAAAAGTTCGTTATATTCTAATTTATTTTCAATGCCATTTAGTAAAAATTCTGCTCCAGATTTTCCTGCATTTAAGATGTTACGAGGATTCCACGATATTTTATAATGCCACGGATTATTATCAGAAACAGGTGCAACTAAACCACCACAATACGATTTGAACGAATAAATATCGCCACCTAACCGCTCTACTTCGTCAATAATTTTCATGGCACTCATATGATCAATACCAGGGTCTAAACCAATTTCATTCATAAACAAAAGACCAAAATCTCGTGCCTCATTGTGTAAACTTTTAATTTCGGGTGATACGTAAGAAGCAGTTACTAGATTTTTTCTTAATTCTAAACAATCATGTGCTACCAAAAAATGCAACGAAGGAGGCAACATTGAAATGACAATATCTGCATTTTTGATCAATCGTTTTCTCAATTCATCTTGATGAATATCCAATTGGCAGGCAGTACCAAAATTATGATTTCCAATGCGTTCTAAAGCTGCATTGATATTGGCATCTGCAACAGTAATTTGCCAAAAAAATTTAGACGACTGATCTAATAAATACTTAATTAAGTACGACGATGATTTTCCGGCACCAAAAACTAATATATTTGTCATTTGTTTTTTTTATAATAAAAATTATACATTTGCAAATGTATAATTACAGCGTATAAAAGTATGAAAAAGAATACATTAAAAATAATAACAGTAGCATTAGTTGCAATTATTGCATTTTCTTCATGTGCTACTAAAAAGAAATATGGTTGTCCGAGTCACATTTCTATTTTTAAAATGATTGGTTTGTAACGCATGGTTTGGAAAAATCTTGAACAATTAACTGAACTCAAAGAGTTAGAAACAGCTAGCTTTGCACATCCAATTTTGATATTAAAACACAGCACAAGGTGCTCAATTTCTGATGTTGCAAAAGCAAGATTAGACAGAGAGGACAATTTGAATGGTGTTGATTTCATTTATTTGGATTTAATAAAATATCGAGATATTTCAAATGCATTAGCTGAAAAATTTAATGTGCATCATGAATCTCCACAGGTTTTACTTATTTATAAAGGTGAATGTGTGTATGACGAAAGCCATATTGGAATTTCTATGGCTGAAATAAAAGAGCAAGTTTCTAGCTTGTCTTAATAACGCTTCTCTAAAATAACTTCACTGCTTTTTAACACTGCTTGCAAAGGTGGATGCAATTTTTGTATAGATAAATATAAATATTTCAATCCTTTACATTCAATCATTATTTGTTTTTCGATTTCATAAACCAAGGTTTCTAACAATGGCGTGGGTGTTTTAAAAAAATCTTGTATAATTCGCAACAACATAGAATAATCTAGAGTGTCATTTATTGAGTTAACTATAATATCATCAATACCTACTTTAACATTTACAACAAAATGATTGCCCAATATTTTTTCTTCAGGATATAATCCATGTCCAGCTTTGAGCTCAATATTATTTAAGGCTACGAATAAAATAAGTATAAAAATTAAGGGGTGACGGTAATCGATTTAGTCGTTTTATATTCAGTGATATAGTCATTATTGTTTACATAAATTGTAAATAAATAATCACCTGGTGTAGGTGGAACAAAATATATAGTTTCTACTTTGGTTTGGGTGCCGTCAGGCATAACCCATCTTAATCCAGTATAGTATTTGGAGCAATTACTGACTGCTATGGTATCTTTATATTTATAGATTTCTTTTCCAAAACAAATTTGAGGTTGTGGTTCTTGTTTCTTTTTACAGGCAATAAAAGAAATTAAGACAACTAAAATCAATACACTGTATTTCATAAAAATTACTGTTTCAAGTTTCACAAATGTATAAAAAAATAAGAATTGAGCGGAGTTTATTTTTGGCTATCTACAGAAAATATTTCAGAAACGTGTTTGTGTATGTTTTTAGCGATTGATTTCATCGGCAAATCATTCGTATCGCCCCCAAAAGGATCCTCTATTTCTTCAGCGATAAGTTCTAAACTCGCTAAAACGTAAAAAATGAAACAAATAATAGGAACCGATAAATAACCTAACGTGAACATCATACTAAATGGCAAGGTCATCACAAATCCGAAAATAAATTTTTTAATAAATACACTGTATGAAAATGGAATAGGTGTATTTTTTATTCGCTCACAAGCTCCACAAACATTCATAAATGATTTTATTTCATCGTTTAAAAAAAGCAACTGAATTTCTGTTATTTTACCTTGTTTTTGCAAATCTATTATATGTTCATACATTAACTGAGCTACTTGAATAGGCACATGCTTTTCTCTGTCTATTCTTTTATATTGCGCTTCATTTAAAACATCGTCAAAAATCTCCCACTCTGCTTTTCCTGACAATAAATGATTTTTAAGTGCATAAGCAAATGCAGGAATTATTTTTTTGAAAAATTCTCTGTTTTGAACATCTTTTTCATCCAAAATAGTTGCTAATTTAATTGAAAAATTTCTAGCATTATTGGTTAAATCACCCCATAATTTTCGGCCTTCCCACCATCGATCATAAGCCGAATTTGTTCTAAATACCAACAATAGCGAAATAACTCCGCCTAACAAGGTATGAAGTATAGAAATGTTTTTCACAAAACTTTTGTCATTTAAATGAAAATAATCCTTTTCTAGAAATACAATAATTCCTGTATAAATAGCAATAGAGATAATGAGTGGTAATAACGTTCGAATGGTATCGCCTTTATGTGCTCTGAAAATAAATGTAAACCAATCTTTGGGATTATATTGTATCATATTTTAAAATTCAAAGATACAATTTTGCGTTGTGTAACATCAGTAACAGTTTATTATTTTTTTTTGAATGAAATTTACTACTTAAATTATTTTTATGAAAAAAAACATGGGAACTATCGATCGAGTTATAAGAATTGTTATTGCAGTTGTTATTGCAGTATTATTTTTTACAGGACAAATTACTGGCTCTCTGGGCATTATTTTATTGGTTTTGGCAAGCATATTCCTGTTAACTAGCTTAGTAAATTTCTGTCCATTATACACTTTAGTGGGTATTAAAACGTGTAAAATAGATAAACAATAATGGCAAAGTTTTCAGAAATCATAAACTCCGAAAAACCTGTATTGGTTGATTTTTCTGCAGAATGGTGTGGCCCATGCAAAGCATTAGCACCAATTTTAGTGGATTTAAAAAAAAGAATTGGCAACAATGCAACCATCGTTAAAATTGATGTTGACAAAAATCCTCAAGTGGCAGGGCAATATCAAATTCAAAGTGTGCCAACCCTTATGATTTTTAAACAAGGGAATTTGTTATGGCGCCAAGCAGGAGTGATACCTGCCAAACAATTAGAAGAGAAGTTACTTTATTTTAAATAGTTAAACTGTACTCGTTTACCTAACTGTATATGCTGTTGAAAATAGTAAAGAAGTGAAAACAATGTTTGTTAAAAACTAATTTTCGAATTACAAATAAATTAAAAAAGGCTACTCGGTTGTTGAGCAGCCTTTTTTTGTGAGTTTTTAGAAAATTTCCCAAAAGTTAAATAGTTGAACTTTAGCCTTGAGGATAATTGTTTGGGCATGCTTTGCCATAAAAAATGAATAAAGTAAAAGTCAATGATAAAAAAATAAATTTAGTGGAAAAATGACTCATTTTACTCAAAATCTGTTGATAACATAGTTTGATTTCTGAAATTCAATACTTACCTTTGCACGAAATTTTATAAACCCTAAAGTAAAAATTACTTTATCATTTATTATTTATATGTCAAATACAGGAAAAATTAAACAAATTATTGGTGCCGTTGTGGATGTGCAATTCCCTAGTGGAGGAGTTTTGCCAGATATTTTGAGTGCGCTAGAAATTAAAAGAACAGGCGCTAGCGACTTAATTTTAGAGGTTCAACAACATTTAGGAGAAGATAGCGTTCGTACTATTGCGATGGACGGAACAGAAGGATTGGTTAGAGGTATGGCCGTTATTGACACTGGAATTCCAATTGCAATGCCAATTGGCGATGCAATCAAAGGTCGTTTATTTAATGTAACTGGAGATGCTATTGATGGTTTACCACAACCTTCAAAAGTGGGTGGTCGTCCAATACATGCGCAACCTCCTGCATTCGAAAACTTAAGTACAGCATCAGAAATTCTTTTTACAGGAATTAAAGTAATCGATTTGATTGAGCCTTATGCAAAAGGAGGTAAAATTGGATTGTTTGGTGGTGCTGGAGTAGGAAAAACAGTATTGATTCAAGAATTAATTAATAACATCGCCAAAGCGTATGCAGGGGTTTCTGTATTTGCTGGTGTGGGTGAAAGAACTCGTGAAGGAAACGATTTGATGCGTGAGATGATTGAAGCAGGTATCATGAATTATGGTGATGCTTTCAAACACAGCATGGAAGAAGGTGGATGGGATTTAGACAAAGTGGATATGGAAGGTTTGAAAGAATCTAAAGCTACGTTTGTGTTCGGTCAAATGAACGAACCTCCTGGAGCTCGTGCTCGTGTGGCTTTATCTGGTTTAACTGTAGCTGAGTACTATCGTGATGGTGATGGAACAGGAAAAGGAAGAGATATTCT
The DNA here is from genome assembly GCA_044353665.1 of Chitinophagaceae bacterium. Taxonomy (GTDB): domain Bacteria; phylum Bacteroidota; class Bacteroidia; order Chitinophagales; family Chitinophagaceae; genus OLB11. The sequence goes on from JBILBN010000037.1 coordinate 10,257, forward strand.
TTTCTTCGTTGATAATATCTTCCGTTTCACACAAGCTGGTTCTGAAGTATCTGCATTATTAGGTCGTATGCCATCGGCGGTAGGTTACCAACCAACATTGGCAACTGAAATGGGTTTAATGCAAGAGCGTATTACTTCAACTAAAAATGGTTCTATCACATCGGTTCAAGCGGTATATGTACCTGCTGATGATTTAACAGATCCAGCTCCTGCAACTACATTTGCTCACTTGGATGCAACAACGGTATTAAGTCGTAAAATTGCCGATTTAGGAATTTATCCTGCGGTGGATCCTTTGGATTCTACATCACGTATTTTAACAGAAGCAATCGTTGGTGAAGCACATTATGGAACAGCAAACAGGGTAAAATTAATTTTACAACGTTATAAAGAATTACAAGACATCATCGCTATCTTGGGTATGGATGAATTGAGTGAAGAAGATAAAATGACAGTTTTCCGTGCTCGTAAGGTGCAACGTTTCTTATCACAACCTTTCCACGTAGCAGAACAATTCACTGGTTTAAAAGGTGTGTTGGTTTCTATTGACGAAACAATCAAAGGTTTCAACATGATTATGGACGGTGAAGTAGATGAATATCCTGAAGCAGCCTTTAACTTAGTAGGAAACATTGATGATGCGATTGCTAAAGGTAAAAAAATGATGGAAGCGGCTAAGAACTAGTTTTTAGATATGCGCTATTAGATAAGAGATTTGAGAATGAATTTCCAGCAGATGAAAAATATGGACTCAAATCTCAAATTAGACGATGTGCAATTTCAATTCCTTCAAATATTGCCGAAGGAAGTGGACGAGTTGGAGATAGAGAGTTTCAACATTTTTTATCAATAGCGAATGGTTCGGCTTTCGAATTAGAAACACAATTATATTTAGCAAAAGAATTTAATTACATTACAGAAGAAAACTATTTAAACATAACAAAATTATTAACCGAGGTAGAAAAAATGATATATGGTTTTTATCAAACATTAAATAAAATCTAACATCTCAAATCTCATCTCTCAAATCTCATAGCTCACACATGCATTTAGACATACTTACTCCAGAAAGAAAAATATTTAACGGTGACGTTTATGGTGTTATGTTACCAGGCGTTGAAGGTTATTTTGAATTGCTTGACAACCATGCGCCTATTGTGGCTGCATTGGGTAAAGGACAATTAAAAATACTAAAAGATAAAAACACACAAGAAATTTATAACATTGAAGGCGGTTTCGTAGAAATGAATACCAACAAAACAGTTGTATTGATTGAAGGTGCTGAAACCGTTAAATAAATTTTAATTAAAGAATATTTTTTACAATCTCCCAATTGGGAGATTTTTTTATTTTAGCAACATGAACAAAATATTTTTCCGCCTTGTTTTTATATTCGTGATTAATGAAATAGATGCAACGCTAATACCATTTTGGCTTTTAAAGGATTTTAGCACCATAAATCTCTATTAACCCTACTAAGCAGTCTTTTCTACTATTGGTTTTAGTACTGGCATTCGTATCTTTTTAAATTCCTACTTTATCATCTGAAAATAATTCTCTACCATTTGTTTGTAATAAGGCTTCAGTTCTGGTGGAACGGTTTTGTAATAATCAATTACGGATTGTTTATTTTTTAAAATGTCCTTTAATTGTTGAGGAATCTCTTTCGTCATTTCTTTACCAGCATTCGATTCCCGTTCTTCACCTTGTTCTTGCTGACGAATGGCTTCTTTCGTTTCCATCAAACGAGTCATAATTTCAGATTGGCGACGAAGTATATCTTGTGTGATACGTTTGTTTACAATGTCCGTTTCGTTTCTATCCATATCTTGTTGAATTTTTTGCAAGTTAGGATTGCTTTTTCCTTCTTTTTTCAACTGATTATTGATATCGTTTAATTGCTTACGCAATGCTGCTTGTTGCGCTGCAATTCGAGCCATGTTTTCAGATTCTCCTCCGCCTTCTCCCTCTTCACCGCCTTCTCCTTTTTGACCATCTTTCCCTCTTTTCCCGTCCTTTCCTTCTTTTCCTTGACCATCTTTCCCTTGTTTTCCTTCTTTTCCCTCTTTTCCTTTATCTCCGGGTTTACCTTTTTCGCCAGCTTTTTTCATCAATTGCTCCATCGCACTTCCAAGCTTTTGTTGTTTTGACATAATGTCTCCCAATTGCATTCCCATTCCTTTGCCTTGTCCTTTGCCTGGTTTTTTCCCTGGTTTACTGCCTGGTTTATTACAAGAGCCCGATCCCTCTTTCGCTTTTTGCTCAGCTTGCTGTTGCATCAATGCTTGCAATACTTCATTTAACATCAATGCTAAATTATTAGCACCAGTCATCACATATTGTTGATTCACACTAGCTTGATTCGTATTTCGTTGTTCTAAAGCAGCAAGGGCACTTTCCATATTTCTATTAATGCCATCAATTTCTTTATTGACTGTAGATGAAAGTTTTGGTAATCTTTTACTTAAAGCAAACAAACTATCAGCAATCATTTTGCTATCTGTTTTAAGTTTTTGTTGCTGCTGGGAATTAGCCAAATATTTGGGATCAGAAATGTTTGTTTTTTTAACTGATTCTATTAAATCTTCTTGAGAAAAAGACATTCTAATCAAGTTTGAAAGTATTTGACGGACTGCTTTGATATCAATTTCAATTTCTTCCGGACCACCACCACCTGCTGCCTCATTCATTTCTTCAGCTAACTTTTCTAAGCTTTCTTTCGCGCTTTTTTGAGATTTTGAGGCTTTGCTGCTATTGCCACTTTTTAATTCATCTGAACTTTTTTTCATATTTTCAGCAGCTTTTTCTTCTTCTTTTTTCATGTCCGTCATGTCTTTTTTATTTTCCATGCTTTCATTCACTTTCTCCATTTCGGCAATGTCCTTTTTGAGCTCGTCCATTTTTTTATTTAACTCATCTTGTTTTGCTTTTAGTTCTTCTTCACTTTTCGTTTTTGCATCCGTTTGTTTGTTGAGCTCATCTTGTTCTTTTGCTAATTGATTGGCTTTTTTAGCAATGTCTTCCATACGCATATCCCGTTCCAATTGCTTCATCATTTCTACCATTCTGTCTAAATCTTTTTCCATGAGTTGATTGTCTTGCTCCACTTGTTTTAATTTCTCAAACAACTGGTCTTTGTTCAACATTTTCATCAACTCTTCCATTTTTTTCATGCGCTCTTGCAGTTGGTTATTTTTTAATTCATCCAACAACTTTTCCATGTTTTCTTGTTTCTCTTTGGTTTCTTCAGAGTAGTCTTTCTTTTCAGATTGTTTATTGTTTTGTTCGAATTTTTTCTGAATATTTTCAATTTGCTTTTGCATATTTTCATTGCGACTCATCATGTCCTCCAACTGTTTTTTATCTTGCCAGTCAAGTTCATTTTTATTCAACAATTTTTCCTGCATTTGCTTAATCTCTTTATCTAATTTGTCGTTTTGTTTAGAGGTATTATTTAAGTCTTTGGTTACTTGTTCTTGTGTTTTTTCAATAATAGAATCTAACTTTTTTTCAGTTGGTTTTTCATACGAAAATGTAACCGATTTGGCACATTTACTGCCATTTACAGCATCATTATCACAAGCAGAAAAGTAGTATGCTAATTTATCACCAGCTTGTAAATTTAAAGTTTCAATATCTAAAAATTGATTGAATTGCACAGAGGTGCCGGGTTTAATAACAACGGGCAAAGCACCACTTTTAGCACCACCAACTGCTGTTCCTTTTTCGTTTGTTTTTTGAATGGTATAATTCAAGGAAACATTTCTAATGCCGTAATCATCACCAGCTTCACCCACAAAAAGCACATAATCTCCTGTCAATGAATCGTTGTATTGTTGCACATTAATGGATGGAAATTGATCCGGAATGATGGACACATTATAATTCAATGTATCTTTTTTATCGATTTGATTGTTAGAAACTAAAATAGAGTAGGTAGTATCCTTCATAAATCGGTATCCATATAAAAATTGATTTAGGTTTTTAGACATTGAAACAGGATTTCCATTACCTAACTTGAATGAAATATTATCGGTAAACTCGGTGCTAAATGCCCAATGCAAGGAGGTTCCTTGAGGAGCTATGATATCACCAATATTATCTAAAATTTCATCTTTTCTACCGGTGTAATCTGGATAATCAACTGAAACTTTAAATTGTTTAATCACTGGTTTTTTCAAGGTTTTAATTGCAAATTTTTCGCTGGCAAAACCTGCAGATGAAAAGAAAAATTCGGCATCTTTTGATAGTTTGCTAAACGTGAAACTAAAAATGTTTTGATCTTTTTTTTGCATCAATATTTCTTGTCCATTGTAATTGATGTTCACATTTTCGGGCATGGTTTTGCCATTGGTTTTCATTTCAATGGTAATATCTTCAAACTGAGGTACCGATAATTTATTGGTTAATAACTCAAAGGTAAATGGAGCCTTTGGAATAAATTTTTGAGAAGGAGAAAGTAAGCGTTGAGCCGACTCTTTAAAAATATTGGGTGCGGCAAAAAGAATGAATACTAAAATTAACAATGGAGGCAACGCATAAGGCAAATACTTTTTATTTTTCGCAAAATTAACGGCATTTTGAAAAGGAATGGGAGAAAGTTCTTTTGTTTTTTGGTCGATACTCGCTTCGATTAACTCTTTACTGATGTTGCCAATAGATTGTTGTTTGAGTTGGAGTACATTTAATAATTTATCTTGCACTTCAGGGAAATGAGCACCAATAATTTGTGCTGCTTTTTCGTGAGAAATTATTTTACCTAATCGTGATAATTGCAATAAAGGAAAAATGATTAAAGCCACCATTGCAAAACCACCTACTACAAAAAAACATGCCAATAATGAATACCTCAACCAGGAAGGAAAGTAAAAATAATACTCTCCCACACTCACTAAAATATAGTAGGCAATTGAGGCTGCTAAAAAAAGTAAAATTCCTCGAATCAGTTTATTTGCATAAAACTTTCGTATAAATGCGTCCAACCGAGCAATCAACAATTCATAATTATTCATATCAACTGCAATTTAATGAAAGAAAAGATTGTGCAGCTTAAATTTTTGTGAAAAAAAATGAAAATATGTGTAAACGAAATGGAAGCGGATTTTTTTAAAGCCACATAAGCCTGCGTTAGGGATGGCAACGGAAATCCTCTCCCGATGCTTCATCGGGAGAGATTGGAGTGAACAGCCCGACCGAAGGGAACGCCCAAAAGGTTACATTCTTTTTTAAGAATGGAAATTAATTATAATATTTCGTACATTTGTATTACACAATTAAAAATATATAATGTTATGAAAAACAAAATCTTTTCTTTATCACTAATTACAGCCTTGGGGATTTTATTATTTTCGTCTTGCGATAAATTAAAAGAAGCCATTAATGCGGATATCAATTTAAATCCTCAAGATATTGAATTTACCATTCCAATTATTTCTCAAACAGGTGCAACTACTATTTCTGATGTTAATTTTCAAATGAATATTGACAGTATTATTAAAGCCAACAATGTAAAATTATCTGCTAATAATATTAAATCTGTTAAATTAAAATCATGTACTTTAACCTTGTTGGATGGAGACATTAGCAATAATTTTTCTGCTTTAGAAGCTATTTCAATAAAATTTAAATCTAATTTAAAAACAGATTATATCAATATTATAGACGTTACGAATAACCCAGATATTGAGGCTCAATCTTTAGAAATTCCTATGAATACGACGATTGATTTAAAAGACTATTTTAATGCGACGAGTTTCAGTTATTCTATCGGTGGTATTGCTCGTAAAACAACTTCAAAAACGATTCAGTGCAAAGCCACATTGAAATATGCATTGAATGTAGGTTTGTAATATTTTATTAATTATTAATTGAAGACTATCCGCAATGGTAGTCTTTTTTTATTCTTCAATTTTAATATCCTACTAACATTTTATTCTTTAGGTTTGCAAAAATAGGTTTCACTTTTCATGCTCAATAAAATAGACAAATACATTATCAAAAATTTCTTAAGCACTTTTGTGTTTTTGTTGATTGCATTTTCGGCTATTTCGATTGTGATTGATTTGACTGAAAAAATAAAAGACTTTGTTTCAAAACGAGTTCCTATTGGTCAAATATTATTTTATTTTGCAAATTTCTTGCCTTTTATTTTAGCCTTATTATTCCCTATTTTCATTTTTGTTGCAGTTATTTTTTTTACTTCAAAGATGGCCAATAAATCAGAAATTATAGCTATATTAAGTAATGGAATGACCTTTAAACGAATGCTTCGACCATACATTATTGGAGCTGGTATCATATGCACCGTGTTGTTATTTGCCAATCATTTTTTGATACCGAAAACCAATAAAAACAAGCTACAGTTTGAAGAAAAATATTTGTGGGAACACACCTACAGTAAAGACGATAATTTTCATATGCGCATCAGTGCTAATGAATATATTTTTATGAGTAGTTGGAATCCTGAAAGCAAATCTGGGTTTCGATTTTGCTATGAAGTGATTGATGGCACACTCATTAAAGAAAAAGTTTTGGCAGACAAATGTGATTATGACACGATAAAAAAACAATGGAGTTTATCTGAAGTTTATGTAAGATACAATACTACTTTGGGTGAAAAATTAGTGTATCATAAAAATCTTATCCGTAAATACAATTTGTCACCAAATGATTTAATTGAACGTAGAGAAGCAAAACAGCGAATGACTACCGCTCAATTAAATGCCTACATTAAAAAACAAACTGAACGAGGGAGTGAAAATTTGGGTGAATATTATATAGAAAAATATAGACGCACTGCTGCCCCATTTTCAGCATTTGTGCTTTCAATTATTGGAGCCTGTATAGCCTCTAGAAAAGTGAGGGGAGGCAGTGGCATTCATTTGGCCATTGGATTAATGATTAGTGCAATTTATATTTTCATGATGCAATTTTCAACTACATTTGCCATTAAAGGCAGTCTTTCTCCACTTTTAGCGGTTTGGATACCCAATATTTTATTCAGTTTTTTGGCTTTCTTTATTTATAGAAAGTATTCTAAATAACGATTTGAGGTTAAGAATAACTTTTTAATTTTTCTACTTTGCATAATGATTAAGATTTTACATTCTACTCTTAAAAATATTCAAAAAATAGTGTTTTTTTCTTTTTTTATGAATGAAAATTTCATGTTACTTTTGTGGTCATGAGCGACGTTCAAACTCCAGTAAAAAGTACACTAACCGTTACGGTTGATAATATCACTATAGAAGTAGCCCCTGGCACTACTGTTTTACAAGCTGCCCGAATGATTGGTGGCGATGTAACGCCTCCTGCCATGTGCTATTATAGCAAATTAGAAGGCAGTGGTGGAAAATGCAGAACGTGTTTGGTTGAAATTTCAGCAGGTTCGGCTAAAGATCCACGTCCAATGCCTAAATTACAAGCGAGTTGCAGAACAGGCGTTATGGATGGCATGGTTGTGAAAAATATTACCAGCGATAAAGTTCCTGATGCAAGAGCAGGTGTGGTAGAGTTTTTATTGATGAATCATCCGTTAGATTGTCCAATTTGTGACCAAGCAGGTGAATGTCATTTGCAGGATTTAGGATATGAACATGGTCATGCAGGTACTCGTTTTGAATTCCCACGTCGCACATTTGAAAAAGAAGATATTGGTCCACATATTTCGTTGCACATGAATCGTTGTATTTTGTGTTACAGATGTACTTATGTAGCTGATCAAATTACCAATACGCGTTGTCATGGAGTATTAGACCGGGGCGATCATGCACAAATTTCTACATTAATTTCTAAAGCAATTGACAATGATTTTAGTGGGAACATGATTGATGTGTGTCCAGTAGGTGCATTAACCGATAGAACATTCCGTTTTAAAAATAGGGTTTGGTTTACGAAACCAGTTTTAGCACACAGAAATTGTGATAAATGTTGCGGTGAAGTTACTTTATGGTATAGAGGAGATGATGTGTTGAGGGTAACTGCTCGTAAGGACCAATGGGGTGAAGTTGAAAATAATACAAAAGATGGCAAAACAGGTTGGATTTGTAACACTTGCCGTTTCGATAAAAAAGATACAAAAGATTGGACCATTGAGGGACCTATGAAAGTAAGTCGACACAGTGTTATTTCTCAAGGTCAATATTTGAAAACGGTTAAAGGTGCTGAAACATTTACAAAAGTAATGGGAGGCAGAGATCCTAAAATTTTGATGCATATTCACGATGTGAGTGATGTAAATCCGGATAAATAAATTTTAAGGATTTATGTTTGAAAAACTTAAACAACATTGGAAAGTAGGGGGCACACAATTATTTTTGATATTGTGTGTTTTTGCAATTACAGGCACAACTACTGCATATATTTCAAGAATGATTACAACATGGATAGGTTTAACTCCTGATTCTCCTTTGTGGCAACGTGCGTTATTAAGAGGGTCGGTTTTGTTGTTTGGCTACCAAGTCATTATTTTATTGGTATCCATTCCTTTTGGTCAATTTCAGTTTTTCTGGAACTATGAAAAAAAGATATTGAAACGATTTGGTCTGATGAAAAATTCAAAATCTAAAACCTAAAACAACCATTCTTATTTGCATTTATAGTTTAAGATACATTCTTATGTTTCGTTTTGTGGTGTATAAAACGAACTATAATTTCCAATATCAGTTGAAAATTATAAACGTATATCAATTATCTTTTTGCCATTTTACCTGCTAATAAAGCAAACAACATATATGATATACAAGAAGTAGCTGCAACCCATAATGGATGTGGAATGGTTATAAAAATCATCAAGCCACCTAACAATAATAAAAAGCCTACGGTTGCTGAAGCGTATATTTTATAAGGATCGGGAGCAATTCTTGCGGCTATATATCCACCAAAAAAACTACTTACCACATATCCTGCAATGAGGATTAAAAACGCATTCACAGGCATCGTTTTCATCGCATCTAAATACTCTTGATTGCCAGGATTTTTTACACTCATAGGATATGAATGACTCATCCAACCTTCAAAAAGCGTAATCACAAAAAATGACAATACAAGTCCTAAAACGATTCCTATTACTAATTTAACTAATGGATGCATATTTTTATAATTGATTAAATTGTCTTAAATGATGTTGTGCATGTTTGTGCAATAAATGTGTCCATTCTTCAAAGTTTAAATTACCAAAAAATGGATTTAATATTCTGTTTTCGTGGTCGTTTTCAAATGTTGAAAAAAAAGTTTGAATATCTTTTTCTAATACTGAAATTGATTCTTGAATGGTCGGACAAACTGCTGGTGCCGGTTCATTGGGCAAATATGGATTCGGTGTATTGTCTCTAAATGGTTTATCACTCATCATAAACTGAAACATTTTTTGAGTTGTTTCTTCATCATTAATTGCTGACGAAGGCATTAACCCACTTGCCTGACGAAATGCATAACTCATATGTTCAATCATTTGATGCACATTCATTTTCCCAAAAACAGGTTTTATAGTTGGCTCAATTGAGGAAAGTATTTTTAAATATTCAAATTGAAAATATTCAATCTTACGCATTGCTTATTAATTAATTTCATCAAATGTATTAAAAAAAAAGGCATAAAAAAAACCTACTCAAAAAGTAGGCTTTATCTTTTTATTTAAAGCAATTAATTATCTTCATTTTCCAATAATTCTTTCACAAAAACATTCACCTCATCTAAACGAGCCGTGTTTAATGAGTAATGAATATTTTTTCCATCACGAGTAGTTTGAACAAACTCTGCCCGACGCAAAATGGCTAAATGTTGAGAAGCAACAGATTGTTCAACTCTTAATTTCACATAAATTTCGGTAACGGTTAAATTGCTTTTTTCTTCAAGCAATTTAATAATAGACTGACGCAGTTTATGGTTTATAGCTCTTAAAATAGCGGATGCTTTTTTTACTTCTAAATAATTTATAGTACCACTTCCTGTTGTTTTTTCATTTACTGAAATGATGTTTGAAGAATAAATTTCACTCATTTAATTATTTTTTATATAGTTTATTTTAAATATATACTACACACAATATCATTAATATTACTAATGTACTTTTGCAGAGTTGTAAAAATACAAATATTATTAAAAAAACAAATGTTTATAACTTGTTTATTTTGTTAATGAAGACATTTTTCATGTAAAAAGGTTCTGAAATGAATAAATCTGCAAAATTTTTCTCCTCTATTTCACTTAAACAGGAGTCCATTATATTTTTTTCGCTGATTGAAAGTGTTGTAAAACCAAGTTTTTGTGCTTCATTTTTATTATCTGAAGTAAATAACGTCACTTTTTTATTCGCACAAAGTACTTCTAAATCGCTCTCATTAATAACTGAAGGCTCAATGATGTTCTTTTTTTGAGCATCAAATAATGCAAAAAAATATTCCTTTTCCCTAGCTTCTATAATAACTCCAAATGAATTGATTGAATTTACAAATGAAGCTAATAAATCTAATTTATTAATTAGCACGAGCGGCAGCGAATGTGCATAGGCGATTCCTTTGGCTGTGGCTAATGAAATGCGTAAACCCGTGTATGAACCCGGACCATTTAACACACACACAGATTGCAAATCTTTAAACGAGATGTTTAATTCATTCATTACTTCATCTATATGAGCGTGAATAAACTTACTGTGATCATTTTGAATATTATTTTGTCTTGTAGCAAAATTATTATTTTCATCAAATAATAAAATAGTGGATTGCGGACCCGATGTATCTATATATAAATTAAACGACATACTGCAAATGTAATTTAAATCATTTAGCGAAATGAAAGTGGTTGATTACATTTGTAACATTAAATTTATTTATACATGAAAAATATTATTACAACAAATCATGCGCCTGCCCCAATAGGTCCTTACAATCAAGCGGTAGAAGTAAATGGAACACTTTTTATTTCAGGACAAATAGCGTTGGTACCGGGCACGGATACCATTACGATGGATACTGTGGAAAATGAAACTACACAAGTAATGAAAAACCTTGAAGCCATTTTGCATGAAGCTGGATTGACTTTTGATCATGTAGTAAAAACGTCTATTTTTTTAAATGATATGAAATTATTTGCTCAAGTAAATGCTGTTTATGCCAACTATTTTATAAAAGATTTCCCTGCTCGTGAAACCATAGCAGTCTTAGGTTTGCCAAGAGGAGTTAATGTTGAAATTTCGGTGATTGCAGCTCGTCACTAATGTTAATTATTTTCATTTGTAAAAAATATTTTTTACATTTATATCTTAATAAAAATAAAAAATATGGAAAACAATCAAGACATTTTAACTCAAAATGAAACTACGAACAAGCTCCCTCAAATGCTTAATGTGCTAACTATTCTAACTTTTGTTGGTAGTGCTATTGCATTAATTGGTGGTATCTATAATTATTTTACTGTATGCAAATCAGTAGAAGATTTAACTTCCAAACTTGAAGATTTAGATTTAGGTAATGGTACCATGGCAAAAATGATGCAATCATCATTAGAAATTGCAAATAAAAATTGTGAAAACAAATTGTCGATTTTATTGGTAACTATTGTAGGTGCATTACTTTGCTTATTTGGAGCCTTATTAATGAGAAAATTAAAAAAACACGGATTTTTGATTTATACAGCAGGAGAATTAATTACTCCATTGGCTTCTATTGTGATTTTAGGTTTAGGCTCAATGATGGGCATGTTAATGCTAACAGGATTAATTGTTCCAATTGTATTCATTATTTTATATGGATTACAACGCAAGCATTTAGTAAACTAACCCTTAGTTTTATATACAAAAAAAGAGCTGTTCATACGAATAGCTCTTTTTTATTTTAATAAAACATCTTCCAATATTCGATTGGCTTTATCCCAGCTGTAATTTTCTTCAACAAAGGTTCGTGCGTTTATTTTAAATAAATTTTGCAATTGTTCATCATTCAATAATTGAATTATTTTTTCAACAAATTCATATTCATTGTTGGCAATTAATACCTGTTTGTTTTCTGTAGCTTTGAGCGAAGCATTGGTTATAGAACTTGCTACACAAGGCACTTGCATACTCATGGCTTCTAACAACTTATTTTGCAAACCTGCACCTGTAAATAATGGCGCTACAAACAATTTTGTTTCATTATAAGCCGTTCGCACATCATCAACCCAACCAGCAAAATGAATATTTTTTGATTCGTATTTTTTAAAATCGTTAATACTATTTCCGCCTACAATATTTATTTTTATAGTCGGTATTTTATCTATCAATAAAGGCGCAATTTTTTCACATAAATAAATGACTGCATTTTTATTAGGCAAATACGATAAGTTTCCACAAAACAACAAATCATATTTTTTTTCTTTGGGTGTTGATGAAAAATAATGGGTATCTACTCCATTAGAAACTACTACTAAATGCATATTTTCTTTAGCAACTTGTCTTTTATCAAAATCAGCAATAATCGTTGATGCATCAAACCAAGAAAGCATTTTTTGTTCAAATGATTTCATCAATTTACTTTCACGTTGATAAAATAGTTTTTTTAAAAATGTAGCATTTTCTGCAATGCGAATATAGTTAGTAGAGAATGCATCTTGAAAATCAATAACACGCTTAAATGGTAAATCTTTAATGTACAATGCGGTTCGTGCTAATTGTCCATAAACTACGTCAGGCTTGAGTTCTAAAATAGATGCTTCTATTTTTTTTTGAATACCAGCGTCAAAAAAATAACCAACTTGTGCTGGCCATTTTTTAAAAAATGACAGTGTCAAATTCCAAGCAATAGTCCTTTTTTTCAATGCAAATAGTTGCACTTCTACACAATACTTATTCATTTCATCAAAATCATATTTGTTCACTTTTTCATCGTTTAAACAATATAAATAAATATCGTTTTCTTTCGATAAAAATAC
>JBILBN010000004.1:0-68843 GCA_044353665.1 Chitinophagaceae bacterium
AGCACGTTTGAGAAGAAAAGTGAAACTGTTTAATTTTTTGCCACAAAGACACTATGGCACGAAGAAGCACTAAAGAAAAATATTATTTTTATGCAAACACACATCAATAATTTGAACAACTTTAAAGGAATAGAAAGAATACATATTTTTTCTAAAGAAGAAATTTTTAGAAAACATATAAATGGTGAAATGACAATAATAGAAGCATCTACATTGCTAAATATTAAATTAAGTGATTTCATCAAAGAGAAAATTATATTCAAAAAATCGCTAAAATCTATCAAATCACTGTGTTAAAAGATGAATGTAAAAATCATACATAATAAAATATACGAAATAAGAGGGCATAAAGTAATGCTTGATTATGAAATTGCTGAAATGTTTGAGGTTGAAACTCGAACATTGAACCAAGCAGTAAAACGAAATATTGAGCGTTTTCCTGAAGATTTTATGTTTCAATTGACTGAAAATGAATGGGGAATGATGCGGTCGCAAATTGCGACCAGTTCAGGAAGTTCAGCTCTAAGGTCACAAAATATGACCTTAAATGAAGATATTTTGATATCACAATTTGTGACATCAAAAGCGAACTCATCACAAATTGTGATGAGTTCAAACAAAAATAGGGGCAAATCATATCGACCATACGCTTTCACTGAACATGGCGTAACCATGTTAGCCTCTGTTTTACGAAGTGAAAAAGCGGTGAAAGTGAGTATTGCTGTGGTTCGTGCGTTTATTTCATTGAAACAATATATTTCTGACAGAAAAAATATTTCAAAAAAAATCAATTCAATTAAAGATGAATTATCTGAACGAATTGACGAACAAGATGTACAAATTATTGAAATTTATCAAGTTTTAGATAAACTCATTCAAGATAAAGAAGAACAGAAACCTGTTGAAAGAAATCCAATTGGTTTTAAATCAACAAGGAAAAAACATTTAAAAATCAAATCCCAAAATTCAAATAAATTAGAATTTGGAATTTAAAAATTTGGAATTTTATGATACACAACGAAAGCATCGTTACCGACAAAAAGAAAATTATCGTTTTAGGTTCAGGCCCAAATAGAATTGGTCAAGGCATTGAGTTTGACTATTGTTGTGTGCATGGTTTGCTTGCGATAAAAGAATGTGGTTATGAAGCCATTATGATTAATTGTAATCCGGAAACTGTGAGTACCGATTTTGATATGGCGGATAAATTGTATTTTGAACCAGTCAATTGGGAACATATTTATGAAATTATTGAGCATGAAAAACCAGCAGGAGTAATTGTTCAGTTGGGTGGACAAACCGCGTTGAAAATTTCTAAAAAATTGCATGAAAAAAATATTCCTATTATTGGAACGAGCTTTGATAATATGGATATTGCTGAAGATAGAGGTCGATTTAGTGATTTGTTGAAAGAATTAGAAATACCTTATCCTGAATATGGTAGCGCAGTAAATGTAGATGAAGCGGTTGAGGTTGCTAAAAAAGTGGGTTACCCTGTGTTGGTTCGTCCGAGTTATGTGATTGGTGGGCAACGTATGAAAATTGTAATCAACGATGAAGAATTGGAGAAAGCAGTGATTAGTATTTTGAAACATATTCCTGATAATAAAATATTAATTGACCATTTTTTAGATCGTTGTCAAGAAGCAGAAGTAGATGCTATTTATGATGGGGAGCAAATTCATGTGATGGGTGTTATGGAACACATTGAACCAGCAGGGATTCATAGTGGTGATAGCCATGCCATGTTGCCCTGTTTTAATTTAACACCTATGTTGGTGACTACCATGGAACACTATGCATTAAAAATTGCCAAAGCATTAAATATCAAAGGACTAATAAATATTCAATTTGCGATAAAAGACAATACTGTTTTTGTAATAGAAGCAAATCCTCGTGCATCAAGAACAACGCCATTTATAGCGAAAGCATATCAAATTCCTTATTTGAATATTGCCACCAAAATAATGTTAGGAGAAAATAAATTATCTGATTTCAAGTATGAGAAAAAACTAACAGGATTTGCGATCAAAGAACCCGTTTTCTCATTCGATAAATTTCCTGGAGTTAGCAAAGAACTTGGTCCTGAAATGAAATCAACTGGCGAATCCATTCGCTTTATTAAAGATTTACGTGACCCTTATTTTAGAAAATTGTATAAGGATAGAAGTATGTATTTAAGTAAGTAAAAAATAAATTGATGATAAGAAAGAATTTAGAAATATCCATGTTCGTATTTGCACTTGTTATTTTGCTTGCTTCTTGTAGGTCAATTCGTCAATCAACTTATATTGAAAAAAGATTCCTTTTGGCTAAACTAAATGACTCACTTATTATAAAAGATAAAATACCTTATGATGCTCCACTTACTAAGTACACATCAACTTCATACAATACAACTGGAGGACCTCATACAAGCAAATGGAGTTCTATTGATATTTATGTTAATGACACAATAAATAATGTAAGGTTCTTAATCGATGACAGAAAATCTGTTTTTAATTTTTTAGCAAACAATCCGAATACAAGCAAATATTATCAAGAATTTAAACATCGTAAAACAGCGCAAAAAATACATCGCTACTCCTCTTTAGGAGCAATGATTTCAGGTATATATTTTATGTCTATTTCTGATGATGGGATTGGTGGATATTCTACAAAAAGGGAATTAGTTTTAGGTAATTCTGGAGCTTACCTGTTTACAGCAGGATTTTTAAACTGGATAGGTGGTGGATTTGGTCGAGCAGTTATTAGACGCAAAGTACCTATGAAAGCAATGTATGCCTATTATTTTGGAGATTTACCCAAAAAAATACCAAGAATTTCAAAAGCAGAAAAGAAACAAATTTTAAAATTATTTAAATCATTTTAATTTTCAAATTCGGACAATTTTCTTCAATGAAATGTAGTTAGATGGATGAAATGCTGTATGCCGGAATAGTTTTATGATATCTCTATTAGTTGGTATTGACTTTGTATATTTGAAAAAAGTTAATCTTCTGCATGCAAATCATTTCTTATTTATTTAAAAACAAGTGGTCATTTTTATTAGTGATAAGTATGATTTTAGAAATGATGCTGCACAGCAATTGGCTTGGTTATTTCGGAATCTATTTTAGCCAGTGGGTAATCATTTTTTTAGGCAGTTTAATCTGTATTTCTGGTTATCATTTGTTTCAACAAAAATTGCAATCAAAAGTATATGAAAATAATGCATTAAAATGGATTGTTTGTGGACTGTTATTTTTAGGGTTATCGATTGTTTGTATAAACCTATTTTATCAAAATGTATTAACTGTAAAAATTGACCCTGCTTCTTCGGATGTGATACCAACTTTACAAACTTACAATAAACGATTATTGAGCAATCAATATGTATATGCATTATTTCCTTACAAAGGATATCAAGTTGTTCCAAACTATTTACCTATGCAATGGTTTCCTTATTTGCTAGCAGAATGGTTGCAAATAGATTATCGATTATATGGTTTGATTTATTATTTAATTGCATTTGCAGGTATTCTTATTTTCTCCATAAGAAAAAACGTTAATTTAGTGGAAGTGGTTTTAAGAACAGTGGCACCTTTTTTTCCTGTGATCATGTATGCTTATTATGATTTAGGCACATTAACCATGTCTATTGAACAAGTAATTGTTGTTTACTATGCATTTTTGGCAATGGCTTTATTTACGAAGCGTTGGTGGGTATTGGCAATAGCGATTTCATTTTGTTTATTATCTCGTTTTTCATTTGTTTATTGGTTGCCTTTCTTAATTATTTTTGCTTTTTATCAATTTCATTGGAAGCAGGCAATATTAATGGGAATGTTTGTATTGCTCTTTGCGTTGGGTGTTTATGTGATTCCATTTATGAGTAAAGACCCAACGATATTTATGAGAGGCATACAATATTATGTAGATGCTGCACCATATGAATGGATTCAAAAAGGTTGGCAACAAGCAACAGAACCACCCTATCATTTAGCAAAAGGTTTAGGGTTTAATATCTATTTTAATGATCTCTGGAAAGGTTCATTAACAGCAAAAATTGCAGCTTGTAGGCATTTTCAATTAGCCATTTGTTTATTTATTGCAATATTTTCGGGTTATATTATGATTAAGAAAAAAAGCAATTTATCCGCTCCATTTTTGGCACTTATTTCTTTAAAAATTTACATGGTTTTCTTTTATCAATTTATACAAGTTCCCTATATTTATTTACAATGGGTTACTGTTGGTATTTCTATGATTATTTTAATAAAAGCACCTTTATTTAGAGTTGGTAGAAACTAATAACTATCATATCCACTTTTACGATAGGCCTTTAAAAATAAAGCACCTAAATTTTTATAAGGAGGAACATAATCATCAAATAAATTTTTCATATCACCTGATGGAAATTGTTTTCCTAATTGAGCCCACATTTGAACCCAGTCAATATCTTTCCCTTCTAATAAGCGTTGATTAAATGCTCTAATAATTGGGCCATTAATTTTTCCACTACCAATTTGTTTTGTCGATACAATTTGTGCATCTTCCGAACGACTTAATACGGTGGATAGATTTTGATAAGCTCCACAAGCACCTAAAATAACCACTTTGTGTCGAGAATTAATATGGTCTAATGTACCTGAAAGATGATAGCTATGCCCCCGATGAATAATAACCGATGGAGAAATTTCACTTTCATCTAAAAAATCTTGTAACGCATTTTGAGCTTTTTCGTCATCAGGCTCATCGTGTGGTTTGTTTGCAAAAATAATGACCGGCTTCCCTTTTATTGATGAAATTTTTACCCAGTTTTCGTTTGATTTATCTACTTTCCAATCAGGTGCACCAAAGCCATTTACATAACTATTAAAAACCCCTTTCCCATCTACATCACCATAAAAAAATACTTGCTGATATACAATACCACTGTCATTAACTAATTGAGCATAGGGCATAACCGTAATTGGGGGAATACCCAATTTTGCTGTAATCGAATCATTGCTAGAGGTAAGCATCGTATATAAGATATCATAAATTTTAAATCCTCGAGTATCATGTCCTATGCTATCTTCTTCTCTGTTTTTATTTATTTGAAAAATAATTTCCTTCATTAAACTAGAGTCTGTAATACTTCCAAAAGAATTAGCTACATCAACTGCTCCTTCTAAATCACCTTCTAAAGAATTGTCTAATCCTGTAACGAAATTGCGCATCAGTACTTGTTTATTAGTATCCTTCATAGTGGATAGAAATGTGGGTAAGGTATTGTAGTTTGCACACAAACGCAAAAATGTTCTAAACTTATCTTTGTTAATTCCATCCAAAAATTCATTTCCAGTTTTTGGTTTCATTCTAGCTAACAACCGATTAAAGCAACCTAAAAAACTACTGGTATATAAATCATCACTTCCATAAACCAGCACATAATAAATTTCTGTTGCTGTTAATCTTTCTACCGATTTAAATCGAACAGCATCAAATTGTTCATGCAATTCATTCATAGAAGTTACATATTTTGATGCTTCATGAACCAATTCTTTGTCATACATTTTACGCAAATCGGTTGTAAAATAAGCTTGCCGCATTACAATTAGCTTCTTAAAATACTCATCTTGATTTTCAGTTATTTTATTGATACTTGAAATCGTTTCTTTTCCTTTGGCTAACTCTTCTACAAAAAAGATTGCCTTTAATGGCGTTTTTGAACTATCCGCTATTTTGATAATAGATTGTACATATGGCGACTTGTTTCTACGAACAATTTCACGTTCAACAGCAGTTGATGTGGCATAGTTTAAAATAATTTTTGGATTCTTAGGGGCTGCTTTTTCAACTACCACATCAGCTGCCGATTCTGAGTTAATTGTTCTTATTTTTTTGATTAGTATGTCAGGATGCTGTTCACTCATAACGGTCATCAATGCAACCATAGCATCATTGTCTTTATCAAATATAGGGGAAATGATATACATGGCTTTGTTCACATTCTTTTTTACATAAGCAGCTAAATTGTTATTATGTAATCCTTTTACAACAAAATACGTTTGGTCAAATAATTGAGCATAGTATTGAATATCTATATACCCATCGCTAAAATCAGTATTAAATGATTTAAGATTCTCAATTACTCGTCCTAAATATTTTCTTTTAATTAAATCATCTTTTTCATTGTTTTCAATATAAGCTATTGTTCTATTTGTTTTGATAAAAATAGCATTCGATAATATGGCCGTTTTATCTAGATCCTCATTATAACCAATCATTTTATCATAAACTCCATCAGAAACATCTGCCTTTTTTTGCTCCCGTTCAATCATTAAATGCAATTGTTTTCTACCTGCACTTACCCCATATTTATTAATAATGGTATCAGATAAAATTTCGGTTTGAGACCACCCATAAGCACATGATAAAAGAAGACTAAACAGTAAGTACAATTTTTTCATTAAAAGTAATTTCATGTAAAAGTAAATAATTAGTTGCAAGATAAATCGTTGATATCCTATAATTAGCAATTTTGAAATTGGCACATTGGCACATAAAAATTATCTTTGTCCACTATGTTAGACAAGTTAGAGGCTATAAAAGGTCGTTTTGAAAATATTGGAGTATCACTCACCAATCCAGAAGTAGTTTCTGATCAAAAACGATTTTCTCAATTAAGCAAAGAATATCGGAAGCTCGAAAAAATTGTAACAACTTACAATCAATATAAAAATGCAATTGATTCTTTGGCATTTGCAAAAGAAGTTTTAGAAACAGAAAGTGATGAAGAATTACGAGAAATGGCAAAGGCCGATTTGACAAATTTAGAAACCCAAAAAAATGATTTAGAGGAAGAAATTCGTCAACTCTTAATACCTAAAGATCCTCAAGATGAGAAAAACGTAATCATGGAAATACGAGCAGGAACTGGTGGCGATGAGGCCAGTATTTTTGCCGGAGATTTAATGCGGATGTATGTAAAATATTGTGAAAATAAAGGGTGGAAAGTTACCCTTGCAGACCAAAGTGAAGGAACAGCAGGTGGATTTAAAGAGGTTATTTTAGAAGTAGAAGGAGATGATGTTTATGGTGTAATGAAATATGAAAGTGGTGTGCATCGGGTGCAACGGGTACCTGCCACCGAAGGAAGTGGGCGTGTTCATACTTCTGCAGCAACTGTTGCTGTTATGCCTGAAGCAGAAGAAGTCGATTTTGAATTGAAAGAATCTGATCTTAAAATGGATACCGCTCGAAGCGGTGGTGCTGGAGGTCAGAATGTAAATAAGGTTGAAACAAAAGTAATTTTAACGCACATTCCAACAGGAACCGTTGTTACTTGTCAAACCGATCGTTCTCAATTAGGAAATCGGATTCGTGCAACTGAAATGATGCGTACTAAATTATATGAAGAAAAAGTACGTGAACATGAAGAAGCCATTGCAAGAAGTAGAAAAACATTGGTCAGCTCGGGCGATCGATCTGCTAAAATTAGAACCTACAATTGGCCTCAAGGTAGAATAACCGATCATCGGATCAATAAAACAATTTATAATTTAGATAGCTTTGTAAACGGTGATATTCAAGAAATGTTAGATGCACTTCAATTTGCCGAAAATGCGGAAAAGATGAAAGCAGGCGAAAGTATTTAATCGTATATTTTTTAAAAAAGGAGTAATAATAAAAATGGCTGTCTGATGTTTTCAGACAGCCATTTTTGTATGTTTTTTTACTTTTATTAATTCAATGTAATAGGAAAAGTAGCTCCATTTATCGAAACAGTTGCTTGATCATCACATGTGCCATTGCCATAATTAATCGTTTTTAAATTTCCACCTGTTGGCTGAATTTGAATTTCTCCTGCTTCAATCCAAGAACATGCAATTGCTTTTACTAATGGTTGAGTAATCGTCATTGTGTATGAAATGCCATTTGCTTTTGAACCAGTTCCACTGCCTGTGATACTATAAACATCATCTAATTTATTGGCTGTGTTTTCTCCAGCAGTGTATGTTCTTACTCTGTTTTGATTCCAAATGATTGAATCGCCTGTGTTTGCTTTAATCATTAAACCGTTTACTGTAATATTAAAATAAGTTTGATTATTTGTGTTATAACCCATGTTTTGAATTGTTTTTGACCCTAAAACTTGATTATTGTTTACGAAGTAATTGTCAAATGTAATTGTTCTCACCATACCAGAATCTTTATAATAACCTGTGTAGCTTACTAATATTTTCCCTTTTCTATAGCGTCCGTCATTGCAAAGACAGTTAGTAAGTCCAAAATCGATTGTGATAGTTTTTGGTGTTGTGGTAGTGTCGTGGATTACTGTAGCACAATTGCTTGCTGTTTTGTAGTTCCCTAAATTGTCACCTGTGTTCAACGTAGAAGCTTCATCAGAAATATTTAAAGCATCATTGTAAGCAAATTCGCTTAGGGCATTGTCTTTGGCATAACTAGTATCTGTATCGTTGTTTTTAATTCGGTCTCTATTGCAAGATCCGAAAAAGAATGTACTCATAATTGTCATTGCAACAATTCCTAATTTTAAAGTGTTGTGTTTCATATCAAATAATAATTTTATGAGTTTGAGACTTTAGTATTCACAAAAGGTTTAATTATGTTATTAAATTTTAATAAAAAATCGTAAATTATTGATAAAACCACTATAAATCACTACTATAATTGTAAGTTTGCAAATCTAAATTTTGATTTCGATTATTACAATGAAAAAAAGAATAGCCATTTATGGAAGTACAGGTTCAATAGGAACGCAAGCATTAGAAGTGATTGAAAGTAATCCTGAACTTTTTTCATTGGAAGTATTAACAGCACACAGTAATGCCAAACTTTTAATTGAACAAGCTATTCGTTTTCAGCCAAATATTGTTATAATTAGTGATGAAGCCAAATATGCAGAAGTAAATGAGGCTTTAGCATCAAAAGATATTAAAGTATTTGCTGGTGAAAAATCATTAATTGAAATTGCTGGAAGTGATACGTATGATATATTATTAGCGGCAATTGTAGGATATGCTGGCCTTTCATCAACATTGGCAGCTATTGAGCAAGGCAAAACTATTGCATTGGCTAACAAAGAAACGTTGGTTGTTGCAGGTGATATTGTTACCCGATTAGTGGCTGAAAAAAATGCAAGAATCATTCCTGTAGATAGTGAACATTCAGCTATTTTTCAATGCCTTGTTGGCGAACAAAACAATCCAGTTGAGAAAATAATTTTAACGGCCTCTGGGGGTCCGTTTTTAGGTAAAAAACCCAACTTTTTAATTAATGTAAAAAAAGACCATGCCCTTCAACATCCTAATTGGACCATGGGCGCAAAAATAACAATTGACTCTGCAAGCCTTATGAATAAAGGATTGGAGATGATTGAAGCCAAGTGGTTATTTGGCTTGCAAAATGAACAAATTGATGTATTAATTCATTCTCAATCGATTATACACTCAATGGTGCAATTTGAAGATGGCAGTGTGAAAGCCCAAATGGGATTGCCCGATATGAAATTGCCAATTCAATATGCATTAGCTTATCCTCAACGAATAAAAAATAATTTTAAACGACTAGATTTTAAAAATTATCCCAACTTCACGTTTGAGCAACCCGATTATAAAACATTTAAAAATTTGGCGTTGGCAAAAGATGCCATGTTTAAAGGTGGAAATGCTCCTTGTGTTTTAAATGCAGCGAATGAAATCGTGGTGGATGCGTTCTTAAAAAACAAAATTGGTTTTTTAGAAATGAGTGAAATAATTGAACAATGTTTAGACAAAATGGCCTTTATAGAAAAACCTAGCTTACAAGACTATATTGATTGCAATACAGAAACAAGATTGTTAGCATCAACTTTAATAAAATAATAAAAACCTCAATATAACAATATGCATTTATTAGCAATTGATTGGCATTTAGTAGTCGTAAAATCAGGACAATTGATTTTGGCTTTAAGTATATTAGTCATTCTACACGAATTTGGACACTACATCACAGCCCGTTGGTTCGGTTGTCGTGTTGAGAAATTTTATTTATTCTTCGACCCTTGGTTTTCAATTTTTAAGAAAAAAGTGGGCGATACAGAATATGGTGTGGGCTGGCTACCATTAGGTGGATATGTGAAAATATCTGGAATGATAGATGAAAGCATGGACACCGAAGCAATGAAACTCCCTGCTAAAGAATGGGAATTTAGGAGCAAACCAGCTTGGCAACGATTAATTATTATGTTGGGTGGTATTATTATGAATGTTTTAGTAGCCATCGTCATATTTTCAATGATTTTATTCAAATACGGAGAAGATAAAATACCAATGTCATCATTGAAAAATGGAGTTGCTTTTCAAGATAGCATTTACAATCAAATTGGATTCCAAAACGGTGATAAAATTGTTTCTGTAGATGGAAATACCATTACATACTTAGATGATGCTGTATTAAAAATTTTAATGGGCAAAACCGCTGAAGTAGAACGCAATGGTGTAAAGCATTCGTTAACTTTTCCAGAGAACTTAATTGGCACCTTAATTGAAAGCAAAAAGAAAGGGGGCTCTATGATGTTAATGCCTCGTATGCCAGCTATTATTGGTTCATTTGATGGAATGACTGAAAAATCGCCAGGAAAAGACGCTGGTATTTTAGAAGGTGATATTGTTTTATCAGTCAACAGCATACCGGTAAATTTCTTTGACGAAATGCGCCCTCTTTTACAAAGTTCAATAACTGGAATTGTTGATTTAAAAGTATTAAGAAAAACAGATACTGTTTCAATTACATCGAAATTAAAC
This sequence comes from Chitinophagaceae bacterium, assembly GCA_044353665.1. Taxonomy (GTDB): domain Bacteria; phylum Bacteroidota; class Bacteroidia; order Chitinophagales; family Chitinophagaceae; genus OLB11. The sequence continues at coordinate 10,776 of JBILBN010000004.1, forward strand.
GCAGAAAAAAAATTAGGCGTTCCTCCAATTTCAGATTTTGATGAATTGCAAAAAATGGGCGTCTTGAAAAACGAACATAAAAGCTATGGCTTTTTTGAAAGTATTCCTGCTGGAGTAGCACTTACAAAAGATAAGTTGATGGGTTATATTGATCAGTTTAAAAAAATGTTGCAACCTAAAACAGGTGCTTATAAAGGCTTAGGTGGGTTTAAAGCCATTGCTAATGCCTTTCCTAGTACTTGGAATTGGGAATCATTTTGGAATATAACAGGCTTCCTTTCCATCGTATTAGCATTCATGAATTTATTACCAATACCTGCCTTAGATGGAGGACATGTAATGTTTACATTATATGAAATGATTACACGTCGCAAACCCAATGAGAAATTCTTAGAATATGCTCAAATGGTTGGTATGATATTATTATTATTATTGATGCTTTATGCTAACGGAAATGACTGGTTTGGTTGGGGTAAGTAAACACTCAAATAAAATAGCAATAAAAAAATCCTCTTTATTTAAAGAGGATTTTTTTTGTCTTAAACTGCTTTTCTTTGATGAATTAAAAAATTTTAATTTACTAGGAGAATTTATTTTTACCTTATCCAAATAAATCCCCTTGCTTACTTTCTTCATCGCTCTCCTCATTGAGCAAACTAATTTCTAATAAATCGCTTTCACAAAGTTTACTTCCAATCGCTTTCCAACCCATTACATCCACAAAATCTTCGAGGTTAATTGTTTCTTCGCTAGGTAAAAACTTTTTCTTACCTTTTTTTATTTTCACTATTGGCGAAGGATTTGAGGTCACCCACTCTAAATAATTTCCATCACCTTCTTTAATAAATTGAAAGTTAGTGTTCAATGTGAGCGTTTCTATTTTAAAACGTTTTACATTAAACTGTTTTTTATCTGCATCAAAATACACAGCGGTCAAAATAGCTTGTGGTTTAAATTTCTCAATTGAAATCACTTTATCTGTGTCAAAACGATTCGTTAAATCAGTATTGCAAAGTACATAGGTACCATCGCTATACATCGTTACAATTTTATCGTCTTCATTAAAACTACCTAAATACATTCCTTTTTCATCCGTATTTAAACGTCCAACTATATCATCGTACCAAACTTTTCGGCCACCCAAACTTGAGGTTCCTTTCATTCTTAACTTCACTCCTTTTACAGGATATTTAGTTACTTGATTACCCATTGAGCTACGCCCTTTAATAGCTAATTCTTCAAAATCAAAATCGAATGTTTTTATTTTTGCCTTACAAGCAGCACTCAATGAAATAGCCACAATCTCACTTTCGCCATTTCCGTTGGAAGTAAAATATAATATTTTTGATTTTGGTGAACCCTTCGTCAAATCGTACTCTTTATTTAGGGTAATACCGGTTACATTAAAACGTTTGGCATAAGAAACTCCAGTTTTCCCATCCACATAAATTACATTAAATGTTGTTCTGTCATCTGCTTTTTTAAATATTTCTGCATGAATAATATCTTTGCCAACAAACACTTTATCAGCCACTTTGAACACTTTCATTTTCCCTTCTCGTGTAAAAGCAATAATATTATCAACGTCTGAGCATTCAAACATAAGGTCGTCTTTTTTCAAACTTGTGCCAATAAATCCTTCAGCCCAATTCGCATAAATTTTTGTATTGGCTATGGCAATATCAGCAATTTGAATGGTGTCAAATACTTTTATTTCCGTTCCACGTTCTCTGCCTTTACCATATTTTTTTAACAAATTTTCATAATAGGCCACTGCATAATCTGTCAAATTTTCCAAATGCAGTTTGGTTTCATCCATGCTGTTTTCCACTCCTTTTATGTGTTCATCCGCTTTAAACGAATCAAATTTAGAAATCCGTTTAATTTTAATTTCAGTTAATCGAGTAATGTCCTCAACCGTAATTTCTCTTCTAAATAAATTTTTATAAGGTTTCAAACCTTTGTCAATGGCTTCAAGTACACCTTCCCACGTTTCCTCTTCCTCTATATCACGATAAATTCTTTTTTCGATAAATATTTTTTCTAACGAAGAGTAATGCCAATTATCTTCTAACTCTCGAAGTTTTAATTCGAGCTCTTGTTTCAATAATTCTTTGGTTTGATCAGTTGATATTTTTAATAATTCAGTGGCTGTGATAAAAATAGGTTTATCGTCAACAATTACACAAATATTGGGCGAAATAGAAACTTCACAATTAGTGAATGCATATAAAGCATCTATCGTTTGATCGGGTGTAACACCAACAGCCAATTGAATTTCAATTTCTACTAAAGCGGCAGTGTTATCCGTTACTTTTTTAATTTTTATTTTTCCTGAGTCATTTGCTTTTACAATACTTTCAATAATTGAAGGCACAGTAAGTCCATAAGGAACATCTTTTATCAAAATTGTTTTGCTGTCAAATTTTTCGATATGACAACGCACACGAACTTTTCCTCCACGTTTTCCATCGTTGTAATTGGTCACATCAACCATGCCCCCTGTTATAAAATCAGGAAATAATTCAAACTTTTTACCTTTTAAATATTTGATGGATGCATCAATTAGCTCACAGAAATTATGGGGTAAAATTTTAGTTGAAAGCCCTACTGCTATACCTTCTGCACCTTGTGCCAACAATAAAGGAAATTTCATAGGTAAATTTACAGGCTCATTTTTTCGACCATCATAACTCAATTGCCATTCGGTAATTTTATTATTGAAAGCTACATCTAATGCAAATTTTGATAAACGAGTTTCAATATAACGAGGTGCAGCAGCACTATCACCTGTTCGCACATCGCCCCAGTTTCCTTGTGTATCCAGCATTAAATCTTTTTGCCCTATATTAATAATGGCTTCACCAATACTGGCATCTCCATGCGGATGATATTGCATGGTTTGCCCAATTACATTCGCTACTTTATTAAAACGACCATCATCCATTTCCTTCAACGCATGAAAAATACGTCGCTGAACGGGTTTTAGGCCATCCAACCCAGCAGGAACTGCCCGTTCTAAAATAACATAGCTGGCATAATCTAAAAACCAGTTTTGATACATGTCATTGACATGATTCATTTTATTTTCGTTTTTTTCTACATTTATATCTTCTGACATCTAATACATTTTAAAATTAAAAAAATAGCAAGCTATTTTGAATTTAATAATTGTTACACCGATATAAAAGCAGTTTAATAAAATGAAGCATTTTATTATTACTGATTTATTAATCGGTATTATTGCAAATGTAATTTTTAAACTAAAAAATAAAAGAATATAGTTAATAACATTTATGTTGAATAATATTTTGAAGTCAAGTCTTTATAAAATGTATTTTTGTTATCAGTGAAAAATTTTTTCTTAATTGTTATTGTTTTAATTTCATTTGCTTTTACTATTAAAAGTAATGCGCAGCTTGTTTTTGATTATCAAACAATCATTTCAGATGTTCAATTGGTCACAGTAAAAGAAAAATATCAAGCTGTTTTAGGCCAACACCCTTTAGTTTTCGAACAAAAAAAAGGGGGTACTGGTAAAATAATACCCCGAAATACAGAAAATAGAACAGGCATTTTTTTAATATCTTTAGTGTTGTTATTTGTATTTGCAGGAATTAAAAATGCTTTTTTTAGACATTTTTCTAATTTATTTAAGGTGTTTACAACAACAAATATTTCAAAAAGGCAAGTAAAAGAACAATTAGAAAATAATTCTAGAGCCTCTACATTTTTCCTAATCCTTTATTTCTTTAGTATATCCTTTATACTTTATTTATTATTTTCAAGCGAGTCTTTATTTTATTCAAAATATACTCCTATTTCAAAATATGGTATTTGTTTGTCGGCAACCATCTTTTTTTATTTTTTTAAAAATGGGTTGGCAAAAATGCTGGCTTGGATATTTAACAAAGAAGCCAATTATCATGAATATCAGTTTACAAATAGTATGATTAATGAGTTTACTGGCTTATTCCTATTTCCTTTAAGCGTATTTTTATTAATATTTAATGGAAATTTATTAAGTGTTATACTTGCTATTAGTATTTTATTATTAGTAGCAATGAATTTCTTTAAATATATTCGATTAGTAGGTTTAATGAAAAAAATGTTGAGCATGAATTTTGTACACTTTTTTTTGTACCTTTGCGCCTTTGAAATTATGCCCCTGCTTGTTTTGATCAAATTAGCAAGATAGTTTTTTCGAATAATTATTTAAATGACAACACTGAACTAATTATTTTCTATGGCAAAAGTTGCAAATAAAAATGTGGTTAAAACACCTACTAAATCTGTAAAGGTGAAGGTAGCTGTTTCTAAACTAATTAAAAAAGTTGCATCAAAAATTTCGTCAAAAAAAGTTGAAGAAAAACGGATTCCTGTAAAAACAGCAGTTAAAAAATCAGCGACCAAAATTATTCCAAAACCGATTGATAAGAAAGTACCTAAAAAAGTTGAATCCAAAGCGATAAAAAAAATATTGGTTGCACAGCCTCGTCCTGAATCTGAGAAATCACCTTATTTTGAATTAGAAAGAAAATACAATATCGAATTAGATTTTTGTCCATTTATTTTAGTAGAAGGGGTTGCTGCAAAAGATTTTAGAAAACAACGAGTTGAAATTAAAGAATACTCTGCCATTATATTTAATAGTAGAAATGCCATTGATCATTTTTTTAGAATTGTAGATGAGCTAAGAATCAAGATTTCGCCAGAAATGAAATACTTCTGTATAACAGAAGCAATTGCTTTATATCTTCAAAAATTTATTGTTTATAGAAAACGTAAAATATTTTTTGGCAGTGATGGCACAGTTAATAAAATGTTGGAAGTAATTACTAAGCACAAATCAAAAGAAAGATATTTAGTTCCTTTAAATGATATATGTAGAGCTGAAACGTTAGAATGTTTAGCTAAAAATAATTTAGAACATGTTGAGGTAATGTTGTACAAAACAGTTTGTAACGATGTTAAAGATTTATTGAAAAAGAAACATGATATGATTGTTTTCTTTACGCCAGGAGGTATTAAATCGTTGTTTGAAAATGCGCCAAAATTTGTTCAAAACGATACCTATATTGGAGCATTTGGTCCTATTACTAGCAAAGCTGTTGAAGATGCCGGATTAAAATTGCAATTAAAAGCACCTATGCCCAACGCGCCATCTATGGTAGCCGCTTTGGATATTTTTTTAGCAGCAAAGTTGAAGAAAAAATAAGTAGTCATTCTGCTAATTATTCTTCCTTTTTTGTATTTTCTACCTTTTCTTTTTCCAATTTTTCTTTTTGTTTAGCTTCTCTGCGTTCACGTTGCAAATCGTCGTATTTCAAAAATTGTGTTTTAGTTAATACTTTACGATACTCTTCATCACGCTTTTTAAACACAGTATAGTAGACTTTCTTCATGGCATCTTTATCGGTATGCGCAGCAAATGCCGAGTCTAATTGTTGAGAAACGACTAAATTAATTGAATACACTTTAGTCGTTGTGGCTGAATCTAATTTCAAATCATCGACCATTTGTTTGGTGTAATAAGTTGCTTTTTCTTCTGGTGTTCTTTTTTTATAGCTTTGACTAAAAGAACTGCAGAGACCGAAAGCAAGAATAAGTAGTAGGCTTATTTTTTTCATGTTTTTTATTTTTTCGATTGATTAAAAACATCACTTGAATTTAATCAAAGGATGTATGTAAGTTATGCGACTAATTATGAAATGTAAATGTACTTATTTCTTGAAATTAGATTTTATTTTTTTGTTAATCATGCCTCAACCCTTCTACCACTTTAAAAACATGTTTTAAATAAGGAAACAGAGCTTGCATGGTTTCTTTTGCTCCGTTGGTTGATCCTGGCAAAGTAACCACCAACGTATTTTTTATAAAACCTGCAATTCCTCTAGATAGCATGGCATAAGGTGTTCGTTGTTGTCCATAATTTCGAGCGACTTCCATGATGCCTGGAATTTCTCTATCTATTAATTCGGCAACCGATTCTGGTGTCACATCTCTTGGCGATAAACCGGTTCCACCAGTAAATAAAACCAAATCAAAATTTTCAGCTACTAATTTTTTTACCCTATTTTGAATTTCACTTTTTTCATCAGCAATGATTGAATAGTGAGATGAAGTGATGTTTGATTTTTCCAATAATGCAATGATCGCTTTGCCTGCTTTATCTTCTTTTTTTCCAGCACTTACTGAGTCGCTACAAACAACTACAGCTGCTTTTATTTCCTTCGTCATTTTATCTTGAAAAGAGGATTTGCCCCCTTTTTTATTCAATAATTTAATGGAAGAAATTTCGATATTTTTATCAATCGGTTTTAGCATATCATACATTGTGAGCGCTACAATGGATGCACCATGCATGGCTTCTACCTCTACGCCTGTTTTATAAATGGTGGCTACTTCTACAAAAATATGGATAGTTAAATGTTCAATTTCATGGCGAATACTTGTGTACTCAATCGGTAACGGATGACAATCAGGAATAACATCACTCGTTTTTTTTACAGCCAATAAACCTGCAGCTCTCGAAAACTCAAATACATCACCTTTCGGAACTCGTTTTTCAATAATTGCTTTTATTGTTTCTTCACTGCCCACTTTTAATTGTGCTGTTGCTGTCGCAAATCGTAAAGTACTTATTTTATTAAGGATATCAACCATGTTACAAATTTAGTAGAAAGTAGTTAGTAGACAGTATAAAGATTACAGAATTTATTTTACGATGGAGAGAGTAGAGTTTGTAGTTTTAGTTTTCTAGTATTTCATTTTTTGCTTTTTTATAGAATTTGATATTACATTTGTTCTTGTGGCTAAAAAGAAAACTTCTTCTGCATTTTTTATTAAACTGAAACGTTTTGTTTTAGGATTAATTATTGCGAATGTATTATTCATTGTATTAACAAAATGGATTAATACCCCAATGACTACGGTTATGTTCGGCTCCATCATTAAAGGAAATGGACTTACAAGAGAGTACATTTCCTACAATGAAATGGGACGAAATGCCAAGCTAGCCGTAATTTGTAGCGAAGATCAGCTTTTTCCTGACCACAATGGTTTTGATATGGATGCTATTAAAAAAGCGATGAAATACAATAATGATCCAAAACATAAAAAGACGTTGGGCGCTTCAACCATTTCGCAACAAACAGCAAAAAATGTTTTTCTTTGGAATGGTAGAAACTGGTTTCGTAAAGGACTAGAAGTTTACCATACCTTTATGATAGAACTTATTTGGGGCAAAAAAAGAATTTTAGAGACCTATTTGAATGTTGCCGAAATGGGCAAAGGCATTTTTGGTATTCAAGCTGCAGCTCAATTTTATTTTAAAAAAGAGGCTAAAAACTTAACGAAAAGTGAAGCCGCTTGGATCGCTGTAATCCTTCCAAATCCAGCAGTTTGGAGTGTAGAAAATCCATCTTCGTCTTTGGTAAGAAAACATAAATGGATTTTGAAGCAAATGAATAATTTGGATGATGATCCTGAAACAATGAAATTAATTAACGATATTACTAATAATAAAATAAGCAATAAACAATGAAAATAGCTGTTGTAGGTGCTACTGGATTAGTGGGTACAAAAATTTTACAAGTTTTACAAGAGCGAAATTTCCCAGTGACAGATCTTGTTCCAGTTGCATCCCAAAAATCAATTGGAAAAGAAGTTTTATTTAATGGAAAGAAATATAAAGTCGTTTCCTATCAAGATGCCATTGCTGCAAAACCAAGTATTGCTATATTTTCAGCAGGAGGAACAATCTCTCTAGAATTAGCTCCTAAGTTTGCCGAAGCAGGTATTTATGTCATCGATAATTCATCTGCATGGAGAATGAATCCCAACAATAAATTAATTGTGCCAGAAGTAAATGGACATATGTTGACCAAAAACGATTACATCATTGCCAACCCCAATTGCTCCACCATACAAATGGTGATGGTATTAAAACCCTTGCATTTAAAATATAAAATTAAACGAGTAGTGGTTTCCACCTATCAATCGGTAACAGGCACTGGCGTAAAAGCGGTTTTGCAACTCAACAATGAACGCAACAACATTGAAGGCGAAAAAGCCTATCCATATCAAATAGACATGAACATTATTCCTCAAATAGATGTGTTTACCGACAACGGATATACCAAAGAGGAAATGAAAATGATTTTGGAAACTAAAAAAATATTGCAAGACGAAAGTATACAGGTGACAGCAACCTGTGTCCGCATTCCTGTAATGGGAGGCCACAGCGAAAGTGTGAATATTGAATTTGAAAACGAGTTCGATTTGGCAGAAGTAAAAACATGTTTGGAAAACTTTGATGGTATAACTGTTATTGATGACATTGCCAATTTGCAATACCCAATGCCTTTGCATGCACACGAAAAAGACGATGTGTTTGTGGGCAGACTCCGTCGCGATGAAACCCAAGCCAATACTTTAAATTGCTGGATTGTTTCCGATAATTTACGTAAAGGTGCAGCCACTAATGCTGTTCAAATTGCAGAGAAATTAGTACAAGAAAAGTTTGTTTAGTTTTTAGTTTTAAAACTCCATATTGCACACTGCTTATTTTTTATGCTATCGAGTACACTTTCTTTGTGCATCGAAATTGAGCCTGTTCCACTATTCGGAATCTCACACTGAAATGAGAAGTATTTTGCGAGGATTTTAAAAAATATATTCCATGATGAAATGGATACTTTAATATTTAATTCAACTTATGAGGCGCTACCAATTCAAACTCTGGTATATTGATACTGAACATTTTTTTATTCAACATGTTTTCCATTTGATATTTGCCTAACATTCGGCCTATTTCTGTACGAATGCTTACACCCGACATATATTGAAAAGATTCGCCTGGTTCTAAAATGGGTTGTTGACCCACAACACCTTCACCTTCTATTTCTCTGTGGGTAGCATTGCTGTCAAAAATTTGCCAATGTCGGCGCAAAAGTTTGATGGGGAAATTTGAAAAATTATCTATAGAAACTCTGTATGCAAACGAATGTTCATTTAACAATGGATTAGATTGCTCATTGTTGTAAAATGTTTCTACTGTTATACTTATGCCTTCGGTTATGAGTTGTACCATGTTTCTTAGAGTTGTGTAAAAATAAGATTATTTTCTTTTTAAATGTTTATTCACCTAAATATTAAAATTTCTTTAAGAATATTTACGTCTAATTCTGCTTTCCTTGCTTCTATTTCTAAAGGATTATTATAATATCCAAATTGTAAAGTAAATTTTATGTATTTAAATAAAAATGTCAATGCACCTTCTCGTTTCCATTGTTTAATATGCATGACTTCGTGTCGTAATAATTCGGTGTTGTTGATGATTTCTTTTTTTGAAATATTGTGTAAATAAATGGTATTCAAAAAAACGATGGCACAGTTTTCACTTTGCAATTTTGTTGCTGCAATTTTTGCAATCCAAGATTTTTCTTTAATAAAGACATTTATCATTTGTAAATTATTCATTAAACTAAATGAAACAAACTAAGCGACAAAATCCTCATTCACCTAAGAGGATGAATTTTATTTATTGCCACAATTTTAAAATCTGCTGTGCATGTTCTTTCGATTTTACTTTGTCGATGATGTATGCAATTTTTCCAGTTTCATCTATTAAAAAAGTAGTTCTTAAAACGCCCATATATTTTCTACCATACATACTTTTTTCACCCCAAACACCATATTTTTCTAAAGTGGCATGGTCCGTATCGGCTAATAAATGATAGGGCAGTTGTTGTTTTTCAATAAATTTCACATGAGAGGCTTCATCATCAGGACTAATACCAATCACTTCTATACCTGCATTTGTTAATGCCAAAAAATGATCACGAAGGTTGCATGCTTCTACTGTGCAAGTGGGTGTCATATCTTTAGGATAAAAAAATAAAACGACTTTTTTGCCGATATAATCTTTTAATGCTATTTTTTTACCTTCTTGATTTTTTAAAGAAAACGCTGGTGCTTTTTTGCCTACTTCGAGTGTTGTTGCCATAATTATTTATCTTGTTAGTGTGTAACTTATTTTTTGAATATTATTGTTTTCGTCATAAGCCGAAACTGTAAGTTGATGTGTTCCTAAAGGAAAATGATCATCCATTTCATAATAATAATGATTGCCTTTTTGCACCATTCTCAACCATTGTCCATCTACAAAAGCTTCTACTTTTTTTACAGATGTTGTTTCGTCTTTCGTAACAAAATTAAGACTTGACAACTTTGTAACCACATCATTATTTTTTATAGTAGATGTAACAATGGGTGCTTTTTGGTCAATAACGATTTCATATTTTCCAAATTCCCAAATAGTTGCTTTTACTTTTCCATTGATCAAGGTAGCCGCTATCCCTTTTTTTGTAGTTTCAATTCCATAAGGATAACGAACAACAGCAATTTTATCTTTTAGGGATATAGGTATTGTTGATTTTGGTACAAATAAAATATCGAAATAAGTATGCAAAGGCACTTCGGGCGTGTGCACTTGATAAATATGAGAATATTCTGAAGTAGATGGTTTTATGGATGAAGTAAAATGTACATTATCATACAATTGTTCTGGTGCTAACACAAAACTCATATAATCACTTTGAAACGTGTTTTTGTTGCCAGCTATAAACTCATTATTGCCCATCACTTTGGAGGCAGGTTTGTCGCTTTTAATAGTAAATGACAAACTCGATTTATTATACCGAATATCATACACTTCAATGCGAATATTTTTTGAAGTGCCTGTTGGCAAATCTAGTACACCATTGGTATTACTAAAGTCTTTATAAATAGGCAATTTGTCGTTAGGAAGTTTTCTACAAAGCTGAATCCAAGGGCCGTTCTTTTTCTTGGTTTTGTAATCGGCTAAGGCATTCATATATCGAGTAATGTCGTACGAAATATTATCCATTTGCCAAGCAAAAAAGGGCTTGTCATCCACATACATGTTCATTTCAAAAATGCCTAATGTGCCAGTGGCTATTTCCATAAAATCATTTCCAACAATGCCAAAAAATACTTTGTCGGAATGGACTATAATATTTTCTCTAGATAATTTACTATTGAAAATAGGCATTAAAATAGGACTTTGTTCGTAAATACTTTTAGTGCCATCATACATGGCTAATTTTTTTAGCAAGGGTGCTTTGTTGTCTTTCCAATTAAAAAACAACAAACCATTTAAAGGTGCTTCAGTTTTGGAATCTCTTATTTCAAAGTGAAGGTGAGGACCTTCTGAAGAACCTGTGTTACCACTCCATGCAATAAAAGCACCTTTTCTTACAGGAAACTGATGTGGCAAAAAAAGAATATCCATATTCCAATTCTTCTTCTTGTATTGTTGCGCTTTGATATAGTTCTCAAGTTCAGGATAAAATTTATTCAAATGAGCATATAAAGTAGTGTAAGCTCCATGCGTAATGTATATGGCATTTCCAAATTCGCCAGCGCCAATATTTACTCGAGAAACATAGCCATCTGCCGTACTTCTTACAATTTGGTTTTCTTTTCCTCCGGTTCTTATATCTACTCCAGAGTGAAAATGATTTGGACGGCATTCACCAAAATTTCCAACAATTGAAATAGGAATATCTACTGGGTTTAGAAACGTAGTTGGATAATTTTTCTTTGGAAAAAATGTTTGAGCGCTTGAATAAATTGAACTTCCTAGACAAATTATGGTTAGTAACGAAACTCGATTAATTATTTTCGATTTTCGAATTGTAGTGTTATTTTTCATGTGATTTACGTGTGTAGGTATAAATTTTTATGTAGATTCTGTTTCTAAAATTGAATCTACTTTTGTTTCAATTTCTTCCACTGGAATTTTCTCTTTTGAAAGCATTTTTCCTTGAAAAACAAATATGGCAATCACACCGCCCGAAATGGCAGCATCTGCTAAATTAAAAACAGGCCTAAAAAATTCAAAATCTTCACCACCCCAAATAGGAAACCAGGTAGGATAAGTTCCTTTTAATACAGGGAAATAAAGCATATCAACGACTCTACCATGAAACATATCGGTGTAACCTTGACCCCAAGCGGTCCATTTAGCAACATGAAAACTGCTTTCTGTAAATATTTTCCCATAAAAAACACTGTCAAATGAATTGCCCAATGCGCCAGCTAAAATAAGCGAAGCACAAAAAATTAATCCATTGGCATATTTTTCTTTAATTAATGTATTTTGAATAAAATAAAAACCCCAAGCCACAGCTACCAATCTAAATAAGGTTAAAAATAATTTACCCCAATGTTCGCCAAACTTCATTCCAAAAGCCATTCCTTCATTTTCGATGAAATGTAGTTTAAACCAGTTGCCAATTACATTGTGTTCTTCTCCATAAGAAAAGTGCGTTTTAATATATATTTTTAATACTTGATCAAGGAACAATACAATCAATACGGTAAAGATGACGTGTTTTAATTTCACTTAAATTATTTTAGGCAAATGTAAGTTAAAATGACTTTCATTCATTCATTCATAACAATGAAATAGATTCTTAAATGTTAAATTTTATATAGATAAAACTAGATAACTATTCTTTCATATATAGATAAAATCTATTACTAAACATGACGAATATCAATATCAACAATGTGAAAAATGATTACCTTCGCAGAGTAAAAATTTATTAACAAACTAAAAAAAATTGAAAAAATTATGTCATTTGTAGGTAAAAACTTTCCAAACATGTCAGTAAAAGCAATCGACTCAATGGGCGATGCGTATGAAATAAATATTTTTGAAAAAGCAGTAAGCGAAAAAAAGAAAGTATTGTTATTTTGGTATCCAAAAGATTTCACATTTGTATGTCCAACAGAATTGCATGCTTTTCAAGCAGCATTGCCAGAATTTGAAAAAAGAAATACAATTGTTATTGGTGCATCATGCGACACAGCAGAAGTTCACTTTGCTTGGTTAAATACATCAAAAGACAACGGCGGAATTGAAGGGGTAACGTATCCAATCGTATCCGATAGCAATAGAAATTTATCAGCTTTGTTAGATATTTTAGATGGTAAAATGAATACAGAACATGATGATTATTTAATTCAAGGAGATAATGTTTCTTACAGAGCAACATACATTATTGATGAAAACGGAATGGTTGTTCATGAAGGAATTAACCACATGCCTATTGGGAGAAACGTACATGAGTTTTTAAGAATTATTGATGCTTACACACACGTTCAAACACACGGTGAAGTTTGCCCTGCTAACTGGGAAGAAGGAAAAGATGCGATGAATGCAACTAGAAATGGTGTTGCAGATTATTTAGCAAAACATTAAAGACCTTTTCTCTTTCCGTTTCTATCGAAAATAGAGAAGAATGAGTTGATGGTTGCTTGAAAAAATAAAATAAAAACGTACGAATATGTTTATAGAATTAGAAAACGACAATTTAGCTGAAATTATAGCAAGTAATCCCAAAACAATAGTACAATTTAGTGCTGGGTGGTGTGGAAATTGCAAAATAATGAAACCTAAATTTAAAAAAAGTGAAACGGAACATACAGATATAATGTATGTTATAGTGGACGCAGAAAAATTTACACAGTCTCGTAAACTAGCCCAAGTAGATAATTTGCCAACCTTTGCTTCGTTTTTAAGTGGGCAATTACATACACAAGTGCAAACCAACAAGGCAGATGTTTTGAATGAATTTATTGACGAAGTAGTAAATCAAAACTAATCGATTATGAAACTACCTATCATTAAACAATTTGTCAATTTTGCTGAAGAAAAAGATGTTGATTTTTTGCACGATACCTTGGCAACACTTGAAAACTTAATTGAGTGCGACAGAATTTCGGATCAAGAATTAGACGTAATCGGCGAACTTATGTCGAATCTTTCGGCCGCTATTGAAGTAACAAAAGAAATACAAGAAGGCAAATCAAAAACAGACGCCATTAATGGTTTTATGAAACGTGTTATGGGTTCTATAGACAAATAAATAAATTAGCATATCATAAAAAGTCCGACGTTTATTTAAAACGTTGGATTTTTTTTGAGCTATGTTTTTCAGAGACTTTTGTAAGTACAAAAAAAGACCTCAAACTACAAAAAAACAGCTAAATTATCTTTATATGATTAATCTCATTTTTTGTCTAATTCTTTATATTTTTTGCTTATAAACTATTGATTTTATTGACTTACAGGTAATGAACATATTTTGTCACCAAATTGTCATATTTCATTTTGTTTGATGTAAAATCCTTATACGAAAAGTACATTTGCAGTATAAAAAAAAGAAAAATGAAGAAAATATTTTTATCAATGATTTCGATGTTGACAATGGGAATTGCAACACAAGCACAACAAGCATGGATGATAGATTCGGTATCTATTGGAGCAAGTGCACAAGATGAATATTATAGTTTGAAAAATGGCAGTCAACGAATCGAAAACAGTAAAAACTGGCATTTAGGTTTTACATTAAGTCCTATAGGAGACAGCGCAGGCGTTTGGGCAAATCATCAAAATGGAAATGCTTACACAAAAGTTTTTAACATACATAAAGATTCTACACAATGGAACACCATTACATTGGCAGATACGGCTGCTGCCAATTTGTGTTTTAATAATGATCAAGGTTGGTATCAAGGTGCGTTTAATGATGTGCCAAGTAATGATGCATTCAATTTTGGATGGGGTCAATATGATGTTGTTTCGCATAACATTGTAGGGGATTCAGTTTTTATTGTAAGAGCAAATGGTGTTTACTATAAATTAATAATTGAAAAATTACAAGCAGCGCCAACAGTTACCTGGACTTTCTCTTACGAAAACTTATCTAGCCCAGCAGCTGCAGTTCAAAAAACCATTGTAAAAAGTCCAAAATACGACAACAATTTGTTTGCTTATTTTAATTTTGCAACAGAGGCAGATACAAACAGAGAGCCTGCGATTACTGACTGGGATTTTATCATTAATAGATACACGACCAACTCTGTAGGAAGCGGACAAGGAACCAATAATAATATTGTGGGTGTATTAACCAACAAAGGCGTTTTGGTTACCAAAGCAAAACCTGTTGATGTAGACACAGCTTATAATAACTTCGCAACTTATACGGCCTCTATGAGTAAAGTAATCTCTGTAATTGGTTGGGATTGGAAAACATTAGCTAGTATTCAGCCTATTTCATATGATGTTCCAGATTCTACTTCATATTTTATAAAAGATAAAGGTGGCGATTTATGGCAAATGCAACCTTTGGCATATAATGCAGGAAAAATGGTTTTTAGAAAAAGAATGTTGTTTCCTTTAGCCATTACAAATGTAAATGCTAACATTGAGGCAATGAGTGTTTACCCGAATCCTGCTCAACAAAATATGCATCTTTTACTGGAAGTAATAAATGCGTCTAAAGCACAAGTAATGATTACAGATTTTACAGGAAAAATAGTTTCATCTTCTTCAACACAATTAAATATTGGTTTAAATGCTTTACATATTCCATGTAATCATTTGCCTAACGGAAATTATGTTTTGTCTATCAAAGGAGAAAACATGAATATCAATGAAAAAGTAACTATTTCTAAATAGTACAAATAAAAAAGTGACAAAATTTTTTTCCATCCTATTATTACTATTAGCAGCCTTTCAAACTAAGGCTGCTAATTTAGTAATTGAGGTAAGAGATAGTCAAACAAAAGAAAATTTACCTTCAGCAAAAATTAGCTATGAGTTTGGTACAACCAAAAAATATGCTACAACCAATGCCTATGGCAAAGTGGAGCTAAAAGAAATTGCATATCCACTCACCCTTAGTTGCAGTTATGTAGGTTTTGAAACTTTTACACAAACCATAACCGAAAAAGAGGTTGTTCCAAAAGCAGAAAAAAGACATTTTACGGTATTTTTAAAAACAAAATATACTCCTATTAATGACCTTGTTATTACTGGGCAATCGGCACCTGTATTGGCTACGCAATCTATTTATAAAGTCAATACCATTTCGGCTACTCAAATAGGACAACGAGGAGCAGCCAACCTGAATGAAGTATTAAATTATGAAACCAATAATTTCGTTTCAAACGATAATATTTTAGGTTCGTCGGTAAATATGGGAGGAGTAGGGGGTCAAAATGTAAAAATATTAATTAATGGAATACCTATTACGGGCAGAGAAAATGGGAATATCGATTTAGGACAAATCAATTTGCCGAACATTAAAAAAATTGAAATGATACAAGGTCCCATGAGTGTAATGTATGGTTCCAATGCATTGGGCGGAGTGATTAATTTAATTACTGCAACGCCTCTAAAACCATATTCTATTTCAGTAAAATCATATTTAGAAAGCATAGGCCGTTATAACTTGTGTGGAAATTTTAGTTTAAATAAAAATAAACACAGTTTGCAATTGTCATTTGCTCGAAATTTTTTTCAAGGTTGGACCCCAAAAGATTCTGTAGACCGTTATCAAATTTGGAAACCTAAAACACAATATTTAAGTGACTTACAATATACGTATCAATTTAAAAAAATTAAATTAACCTATTTCTCTTCTTTTTTAAATGAAAAAATAACCAACAAAGGCACGCCAATAGTGAATCCTTATGAAGGTTATGCATTTGATGAATATTACAGAACACATCGATTCATCAATTCATTAGGCGCTAACGTAAAATTATCAGACAAAGAAAGTTTGTCGTTTTCCAATAGTTTTACTAATTACGAACGCACAAAAAATAGATTTAAAAAAGATTTAGTTTCGTTAGAACAATATGAAACCAGAAATGTGGGTGATCAAGATACCTCAATTTTTAATAATTGGAATTTAAGAGGAAGCTTTACCTCAACAAGAGTGAAAAATATTGATTTTTTGGGCGGTTATGAATATTCATTTGAAAAAGCAAACAGTTTTAAATTAGCAGAACAAACTCAACAAATTGGAGAAATTGGTTTGTTTACTTCGTTTTTATTTAAATATAAAACATTTAATTTTCAACCCTCTGTTCGATATACTTACAATACTAAATTTGCAAAAGCGATTTCACCAGCCATACATTCTAAAATAGAGCTCACTAAAAATACGCAATTACGGGCTTCCTATGCAAGAGGATTTAGAGCACCTACATTAAAAGAAATGTTTTTACAATTTGTCGATCAAAATCACACCATAATTGGCAATGCCGATTTAAAACCAGAAATTGGCGACCATTTAGAAATAGGAATAACACATACTCGAAAATTAAATAAATTAACTGCACAGTTTGGATTGACAGGCTATTACAATGCCATTCAAAACTTAATCACACTAGCGGTTTATAATGGTCAAGGAGTACTTCGTATTTATGATAATTTAGACCATTACCGAAATTTTATTGCCATAGGGCAAACCAAACTTGATTTTAAAAAAATTAGTTTGCAACAAAGTGTTGGATTTACACACGTTTTAGAATCAGTAGTCGTACCAAAACATACTATTTATGAAATTTCTAGCACGATTTCATATAAAAATGACTTTTTAAAAACCACTTTTAATTTTAATTATAAGTTTAATAGCAAGCAACCCGTATTAACGATTGATGATAAATATTTATTTACATCCCCAATTCATATAGGTAATTTCTCTATGCAACGCAGTTTCTTTAAAAATTATTTGCAAGCACAGTTTGGGATTAAAAATTTATTTAATATTCAAAATGCCAAATTAAACGGAGCAACTGATGCGCAAGGCAACGCCCATACAAGTAGTACAGGGATGCAGTTATTTCCTGCCCGTAGCTTGTTTTTCAATTTTATATATTCATTATAAGGTCCTTTTTTGTTAAATTTTACCTTTGGCACAATGTTTGTCCTAAATTTGCTAATTAAATTAAACGATTATGTGTTACAACAACAGTGAAATTCTTTTCAACAAGAAAAAATTAAAATCTCCGGTTGAGCAATCAACCCAAACAGCTAAAAGAATCTTGTATATTTTGGATGAGGCAAATGTGGTAGAAAAAGGAGAAGACTCTTCTGAACTTGTAAATCTCTATACTAAACGCATTAATAAACCCTCCCAAAGCTTAACGAAAAAAATTCTGCATAACAATTTTAGACCCTTCGAATTTTTGGTAAATAAAAATTAATTCTATACTTTTACGCTAAATTATACAATCTGACAAATCTCTACTTTTAATTTATACTTATTTTAACGTAAAGTTTCTACAAAATAGTTACTTTTTATTTAGGTATTTTATTTAATTAACTTAAAAACAGAGATACGCTTATAGTCAAAACTTCTACTTAATTCTTTTATTGTTCACTCAATTAAGTAGTTTTATTATGACTATTACACACAACAAACTTACAGACCAAGAGCTTATCGTGCTCATTAATCGGAATGATGAAACAGCGATTGCTGAATTTTTAAATCGTTACAAAAACAAATTTTATACCACTGTTTTTTTTATAGTGAAAGACCACTATGTGGCCGATGATATTTTTCAAGATGGATGCATTAAAATCATCGATTTAATAAGAAAAGGAAAATACAATGAAGATGGTAAATTTTTACCGTGGGCTATGCGTATTATAAGAAATTTAGCAATGGATTATTTGCGTCATGAAAAAAGATTGCCTAAAATTACTTTTCCCGATGGTTCCGATATATTTTCTGTGCTTCAGTTTGAAGATAGTCCAGCTGCAATTGATGAAAAACAATTAGAATTAGCAGGCAATAAAGCAAAAGAAATGTTGCTCCAACTTTCTCACGAGCAACGAGAAGTGATTATCCTTCGTTTGTTCGGTAATTTAAGTTTTAATGAAATTGCTAAAATAACGAATGTGAGTGTAAATACAGCATTAGGAAGAATGCGTTATGGTTTAATAAACCTTCGAAAACTGGTCACAGAAAATGGGGTTGAGTTATAGTCTCTACTCAAATCTCATTCCAATTGCACAAAACATTTCTACACCAATGCCAATCGCTTGGTCATAAATATCAAATTGGGCATTATGCACTGGGTAGGTAAATTTGTCTTCAAACGAAGTCCCTATTCTGAAAAAACACCCCGGAACTTCATGTGTGTAAAAACTAAAATCTTCTGCTGCCATGCGTAAGTCTAGCTCCACAGTATTTTCTTTTCCTACAGTGTGTTCAGCAATGGATTTCACTTTTGTTGTCACTTCAGGATTATTAAATAAAGAAGGATAACCCATTGGAATTTCTACTTCGGCATCCCCACCTAAAGCACGACATAATTCAATGGTATGTTTTTTGATTAGCTCATGTGCTTTTGCTCTCCAAGCTTCATCCATGCAACGCAAAGTTCCTTCAATTTTCACTTCACTCGGAATTACATTACCAGCATTTCCTCCATTAATTTTTCCAAAACTCAATACCGAGGGTTGCAATGGATTGCAGTTTCGAGAAATAATTTGTTGTAAACTCATCAATAAATTGGCGGAAATAATAATAGGGTCTACCGTTTGATGAGGCAAAGCAGCGTGACCACCTTTTCCCTTTACGGTGATATAAATTTCATCGGCACTTGCCATATATTGTCCTGCTCGGTAACCTACTTTTCCGTAAGGCAAATGAGGATATACATGCAATGCAAAAATGGCTTGTGGCTTAGGATTCTCTAAAACCTTATCTCTAATTAAAAGGCTAGCACCCCCAGGATGTTTTTCTTCGCCAGGTTGAAAAATCAACTTTATTGTTCCTTCCCAATTATTTTTGGTTTGTTGCAAAATTTTGGCAGCGCCTAACATACAGGTTGTATGCACATCATGTCCGCAAGCATGCATAACACCCACGTTTTTCGATTTATAGGAAACTTCGTTTAATTCAGTAATCGGCAAAGCATCCATATCGCATCGAAGTGCAATGACTTTGCTATCAGGGTTTTTACCTTTGATAATTGCTAAAATTCCATTACCTTCTTTACCTTGCTCTAATGCACCTAAACCACGGGTGAAATCAATGTTCCAACTTGTTAATTTATCCGCAATAAAATTGGCTGTATTTTTTTCTTGAAAAGATAATTCAGGATTTGAATGTATGTGGTGTCTAAATGAAATAAATTCTTCTAAATTTTCGGCAACTAAAGCTTTTATATTCATACTATATTTAATAAAGGATTTTAAAGAACCGTACTTTGGAGGACAGGGAGGCATTTGAATACAAGTGCGGCATTATTGAGATACATTAATATTTTTCACCGTCACTAAATCAGGCACAATAAATGAGGCAGGAAAAGCGGCCATTAAACGACGCATAAATTTAGTCGCATCATTTCTGTCATCAAAATCGCCTATTTTAATTTTGTAAGAAGGCACGTTATAACTTAAATAAGAACGAGTGCCAGGAAAAGCCCTTGAAAAATTATTTTTAGCTGTTAACGCAGCATTTTTATCAGCACCATTATAAATCACGATTCGATATCCTTTTACGGTATAAATACTCCCCGTAACTTGTTTTTTTCCATCAGCAGATACAATGGGTTTGTATAAAGGAATCTCTTTTGCTTTAATTTCTGCTTTTTCAGAAGCATCTATTTTTGCTAGCAATGCCGGGCGTTTATCCAAAATATCCAATCGGGGATCTTTATAAATGGTCACAAATTCTTCTACTGCTGTTGAATCAGGTATTTCGGTTTGTGCTTTTGCCATCATAGATATGAAGCAAAATAATAGTAAAGTAAAAATGTATCTCATGTTTTGTAGTCTGTGTTTTATACTTTGTTTTGATAAAATTTTTATAGTAAAATTGAGCATAGCGAAAATGAGGCTACAGGAAATTTTAAAATTGATTTTACTTTACAAATATAATATTTTTATTTTTCACAAGTAGTAAATAACCCTTACTTGAAATTCTTTAACAGATTGTGTGTCTTTTAAGACCTAATAATTTCAGTGAAAAAACGTACTTTGCAACTAAATAAATTGAATATGAGTGCTGAAAAAATATTAGTCATTGGCGCATCTGAAAATATAGAACGTTACAGTAACAAAGCCATTCGGATGTTGCGAAAATACCATTATGAGGTAGTGGCTATTGGCAATAAAGCAGGTAAAATAGAAGATATTTCATTTGGAATCGAAAAAATAGCCTTCGAAAATATTGATACCGTAACCTTGTATATTGGGGAAAAGCATCAACCAGCATATTATGATTACGTGCTTTCATTAAATCCTAAGCGTATTATTTTTAACCCAGGAACCGAAAACGATGCATTTGAAAAAATGGCAAAAGCAAATAATATACAATGTTTAGAAGCTTGTACTTTAGTCATGTTAAGTACTGGTCAGTTTTAATGGTTTAAAAATGTCATTTTTTCGGCTACTTTTATATTTAAAATATTTTCAGCAGTTGAGATATTTTTAAAAATAGAATTGGTATAACTTTGCACCATGGTATATTATGTAATAGGAACAATGAGTGGGAGTTCGATAGATGGATTAGACATTGCTTATTGTAGAATTCAAGAAGTTGGAGGAAAATGGAGTTTTGAAATTGAACAGGCAACTTGCATAGCGTTTGATGAAGAATGGAAACAAAAATTAACCAATATTACCAATGTTTCTGCAAAAGAATTATTATTAACCCATGCCGAATTTGGACATTGGATGGGAAAAACCATTCATCATTTTATTGACGAACATAATTTGGCACATAAAGTGCATTTAATTGCCAGTCATGGGCACACCGTTTTTCATGAACCAGCCTTAGGCATGACATTTCAAATGGGTGATGGTGCCAGCATTGCAGCAGAAACTCAATTGCCCGTAGTGAGTGAATTGCGAAACTTAGATGTTGCTTTAGGTGGTCAAGGAGCACCTATTGTGCCAATTGGCGATCAACTATTTTGGAGCGATTATCACTATTTTTTAAACATAGGAGGCATCTCAAATTTAACCATAAAATCAGCAGAAAAATTTGCAGCATTTGATGTTTGTCCTGCCAACAGAATATTAAATTTATTAGCCAACGAATTAGGAATGGCTTATGATAAAGAAGGTATTGAAGCTGGCAAAGGCGCAATCAATGAAGATTTATTGAACGAACTAAACGATTTAGATTATTATCAAAAGCCTTACCCTAAATCACTTTCAAATGAATTTGGATTAGATGTAGTTTATGCAGTTATTCAACAATATAACATCTCAAATCAAGATAAATTAAGAACTATTTGTGAACATATAGCGCATCAAATTGGGGATTCAATTGTTGCTTCTGAACCACAAAAAATGATGGTTACAGGCGGAGGCGCATTCAACACTTTTTTAATGAAATTAATTTCAGAAAAATTAGCAACCAAAAATATTGAAGTAGTAATTCCTGATTCAAAATTAATACAATATAAAGAAGCATTGGTGATGGCACTCCTTGGAACATTGCGTTGGAGAGAAGAAAATAATGTTTTATCATCTGTTACAGGAGCAACACGAAGCAGCGTTGGTGGTGCTTTGTGGATGGGGCAAGATTAATTATCTATACCAATTCAACATGAATTATGTCATCTTTTTTCACAAAGCATTGACAATGCGTAATTCATTCAGTATCTTCGCACTTCGAAAATTCAATTTTTTATTATGACTTGGAAAGAATACTTCACATCATCTATTGGTAAAAAGCTAGTAATGGCATTAACAGGAATCTCTTTGATTCTTTTTTTAATTGTGCATTCAAGCGTAAATGGTATGATTTTTTTTAATGACAATGGTGAAACATTTAATACTTATGCTCACTTTTTAAGTCATAACGGTTTAATGAGAATTGTAGAAGTAGGCTTGTTTGCAGGATTAATTTTACACATTGTACAGGGTATAATGCTAACTCTTCAAAACAATTCTAAACGACCGGTAAAATATGCAGTTAACCCAGGAAACGCTACCAGCAAATGGTATAGCCGTAGTATGGGAATTTTAGGAAGTCTTTTATTGATATTTTTGGTGATTCATTTATCTCAATTTTGGATTAGCACAAAAAATGCATTGTATGTTACAGGTGAAGAGCATAATTTATATCTTCAAATGAAAGAAGTTTTTGAAAATGAGCTAATGATTGTAGTTTATTTATTAGGAGTGATTGCACTTTGTTGGCATTTAATTCATGGTTTTTCAAGTTCATTTCAAACATTAGGTATTAATAGTCCTAAATATAATTCATTAATAAAAACAGCTGGTATCATATACAGCATATTGGTTTGTGCAGCTTTTGCAGCAATGCCATTGGCTTTTTATTTTGGTTTGATTCAATAACAAATTAACCACAAGAACACTAAGTTGGTCACAAAGCTCACAGTGTTCTTCGTGTAATTCTTTGTGAACTTTGTGGTAAAAATTTATAAATATGGCAATTAACAATAGAATACCAGCTGGTGAATTAGCACAAAAATGGAGTACTTATAAAAGTACTTGTAAATTAGTAAATCCAGCAAACAAACGGAGTATTGATATTATAGTAGTCGGAACTGGATTGGCAGGCGCTTCGGCAGCTGCAAGTTTGGCTGAGCTAGGCTATAGTGTAAAAACTTTTTGTTTTCAGGACAGTGCTCGTCGTGCGCATTCCATTGCTGCACAAGGTGGAATTAATGCTGCAAAAAATTATCAAAATGATGGTGATAGTGTTTACCGTTTATTTTATGATACTATAAAAGGAGGAGATTATCGTGCACGTGAAGCAAACGTTCATCGTTTGGCAGAAGTGAGTGGAAATATTATTGACCAATGCGTTGCACAAGGGGTTCCCTTTGCACGAGAATATGGTGGATTGTTAAGTAATCGTTCATTCGGTGGAACCCAAGTACAACGTACGTTTTATGCAGCAGGACAAACAGGACAGCAACTTTTATTAGGTGCTTATTCTGCTCAAATGCGTCAAGTTTCTTTAGGAAAAATAGTCGAACACAACCGACATGAAATGTTGGATGTAGTTACCATAGACGGCAAAGCACGTGGAATTATAGCTCGTAATTTGGTTACAGGCGAAATCGAAAGACATGGTGCGCATGCAGTGTTACTATGTACTGGTGGATACGGAAATGTATTTTTCTTATCAACAAATGCAATGGGGTCAAATGTAACAGCAGCTTGGAAAGCACACAAAAAAGGTGCTATGTTTGGCAATCCTTGTTTCACACAAATTCATCCTACATGTATTCCTGTAAGTGGCGATCATCAAAGTAAATTAACCCTAATGTCGGAATCATTGAGAAATGATGGACGTATTTGGGTTCCTAAAAAACAAGGCGATACTCGTAAAGCAACAGAAATTGCAGAAGAAGAAAGAGACTATTACTTGGAACGTCGTTATCCTGCATTCGGAAATTTAGTACCTCGTGATGTGGCATCTCGTGCTGCTAAAGAGCGTTGTGATGCTGGACATGGTGTAGGTAACAGTAAAATGGCCGTTTATTTAGATTATGCAGCAGCATTTGAACGATATGGCAAAACAGAAGCGATTAAAACAGGTAAACCAACTGCTTCTAAAGAAGAAATTTTAAAAATGGGTAAGGCTGTTGTTAAAGAAAAATATGGCAACCTATTTGAAATGTATGCAAAAATAACAGGAGAAGATCCATACGAAGTTCCTATGAGAATATACCCAGCTGTGCATTACACAATGGGTGGACTATGGGTGGATTACGAATTAATGACTAACGTACCAGGCCTTTATGCTTTGGGTGAAGCTAACTTTAGTGACCATGGTGCAAATCGTTTAGGCGCAAGTGCTTTAATGCAAGGTTTGGCTGATGGATATTTTGTAATACCTTACACTATTGGCAATTATTTGGCTGATGAAATTTCTACACCAAAAATAAATACCAACCAAGCTGCATTTGATGAAGCTGAAAAAGCGGTTACTGACAGAATTAGTCATTTCATGAATGTAAAAGGAACAAAAACGGTAGATTATTTCCATAAGAAATTAGGCTTAATTATGTGGAATGAATGTGGCATGGCACGAAATGAAAAAGGATTAAAACAAGCAATCGCTGATATTAGAGCATTACGAGACGAGTTTTGGAAAGATGTTCGTGTGCCAGGCACAATGGATAGCTTAAATCCAGAATTAGATAAGGCAGGAAGAGTTGCAGACTTTTTAGAACTTGGAGAATTGATGTGTATTGATGCATTAGCTAGAGAAGAAAGTTGTGGAGGACATTTTAGAGAAGAACATCAAACCCCAGACGGAGAAGCGCTTCGACATGACGATACATATATGTATGTGTCTTGTTGGGAAAACAAAGGCAACAATGAATGGGAATTACACAAAGAAGATTTAGTGTATGATGTAATTCATCCTAGTCAACGTAACTATAAATAGAATAATTAATATAAAATACTTTTAAATATCGTCCAATATGGAACATAGCAACATAAATTTAAACTTAAAAGTTTGGCGTCAAGCAAATTCAAAAGCAGCAGGTAAATTTGAAACCTACAAAGCAGAAAATATTTCTACCGAAATGTCTTTCTTGGAAATGTTTGATGTGGTGAATGGTAAATTAATTAATGACGGTCAAGACCCAATTGCTTTTGATCATGACTGTCGTGAAGGTATTTGTGGTTCATGCAGTATGCATATCAATGGTCGTGCGCATGGTCCATGGGATGGCACAACCACTTGTCAATTGCATATGAGAGCTTTTAAAGATGGTGAAACAATTACTGTGGAGCCATGGAGAGCTGCAGCTTTTCCAGTACTGAAAGATTTAACGGTAGATAGAAGTGCATTTGATAGAATTCAACAAGCAGGGGGCTATGTGAGTGTAAATACAGGAAATGCACAAGATGGGAATTCCTTACCGATTAATAAAGAGATGGCTGATGCTTCATTTGATGCTGCCATGTGTATTGGTTGTGGTGCTTGTGTAGCTGCTTGTAAAAACTCAAGTGCTATGTTATTTACTTCAGCAAAAGTATCTCAATATGCATTATTACCTCAAGGTGAGCCCGAACGTAAAACTCGTGTTTTAAACATGGTTGCACAAATGGATAAAGAAGGCTTTGGTGCTTGCACAAACACTGGTGCTTGTGAGGCAGAATGTCCGAAACAAATTTCGATTTCTAATATTGCTCGTTTAAATAGAGAGTATTTAAATGCTCAACTGAGTTTGTAAAATATAACCATAATTTTAAATGCCATGCTAATTGCATGGCATTTCTTTTTACTGTAATAAGTTATTTTTTAAAAGATGTAAACGATTTTTTACACCAACCCTTTCACCGCTTCAATTACGTTTACCAGTTGACTAGCATCTTGCCCACCAGCAGTAGCAAGGGTTTTATTTCCACCACCGCCACCTTTAATTAAAGGTGCAATATGCTCTTTAATTATTTTTCCAGCATCTAATGTAGAATTGTCATCAACAGAAACAGCCACACTTGCCTTTCCTCCAATATTTGCAGTTAAACAAATTAAATAGGAACCTTGGATTTCGCTTTTTAAATCGACACATAATTTTTTCAACGAGTCGCCATTGCTTACTTCCAATTGGTCAGCAATAAAAGTAACGGCTCCAATTTTCTCACGAATGGATAACAACTGAGCTCTAATTCCTACCAACGCTTTTGCTTCTAAACGCTCTAATTGTTTTTGCAAAGCAGTTTTTTCTTCCTGCAAATTTTTAATAGCACCCAATAAATCTTTAGGATTTTTAAATTCAGTTTTAATGTCGTTCAATTGTTTTAATTGCGCCATGATATAGGCTTCGGCTTTGCAACCAGCCAGGGCTTCAAATCGACGAACACCAGATGCTACAGCACTTTCGCTAATGATTTTAAAGATGTTTAATTCGCCAGTATGCATTACATGGGTTCCACCACAAAGTTCAATTGAGAAGGTTTCATCCATGATTACCATACGAACGGTATCGCCATATTTTTCGCCAAACAATGCCATAGCGCCTAGTTTCATGGCTTCGTCTTTTGGCATTTCTTTGATGATAACAGGAATATTTTGACGAATTTTACGGTTTACTATTTTCTCAATTTGAGTAATTTCTTCATCGGTTACTTTTGCGAAATGACTAAAATCGAAACGTAAATTATCTTCATTATTCAAGCTTCCTTTTTGCGCTACATGATTGCCTAAAACCTCACGCATGGCAGCTTGCATTAAATGTGTAACACTGTGATGTCGAGTAATTTTTCGTCGACGTGAAGCATCTATTTTTGCAAAAACTTCACCACTCAAATCTTCTGGCAATTCATCTACGAAGTGTATTATTAAATCATTTTCCTTTTTAGTGTCAGTAACTCGTAATTCGCAATTATTAATTCGTAATTGCCCAGTGTCTCCGATTTGTCCACCACTTTCAGCATAAAAAGGAGTTTCTTCCAATACGATTTGATATTGTGTTTTGCCTTTGGCTGAAACTTTACGGTATTTTATAACCTTGGTTGTAGTTTCTATTTTGGTGTATGCACTGGATATACATTTTGCAGTTGCATCTAACTCTATCCAATCATCTGTATCAATTACCGCTGCTTTACGACTTCTGTCTTTTTGTTTTTGAAGTTCTACATTAAAACCATCAACATCAACAGTAAAGCCTTTTTCACTAGCAATTAATTGGGTTAAATCTAACGGGAAACCAAATGTGTCCGATAATTCAAATGCATCAGCACCATTTATACTTTGTGTCTTTGTGCCTTCGTGGTTAAATACGTCATCTAACTTTTTTAATCCACTATCTAAGGTTCGCAAAAATCCATTTTCTTCTTCTAAAATTACTTTTTTTACAAATTCTTCTTGCGATTTTAATTCTGGAAAAACATTGATAAATTGACAAGCAATAAGTGGCACCAACTGATGTAACAAAGGTTGTTTGTAATTTAAAAACGAAAAATAATAACGTACTGCACGACGTAAAATTCTACGGATTACATAACCTGCACCATTGCTAGCAGGTAATTGTCCGTCGGCAATAGTAAATGATATTGCACGAATATGATCAGCTAACACACGAAAAGCAACCGCTTGCTTACTGTCACTCAAATCATATTTTAAGCCTGTTATTTTTTCAGTCAATTCAATAGTAGGCGTAAAAACATCGGTATCATAATTCGATGATTTACCTTGTATTACCCTAACTAAACGCTCAAACCCCATGCCTGTATCTACATGTCGAGCCGGTAATTCTTCTAAAGTGCCATCTTTTTTTCGATTATATTGAATAAATACGTTATTCCAAATTTCGATAACTTGAGGATGATCTGCATTAACTAATTTATGTCCAGGAATTAAAGCACGTTCAGCATCTGGACGCATATCTACATGAATTTCACTGCATGGCCCACATGGCCCCGTATCGCCCATTTCCCAAAAATTATCTTTTTTATTTCCGTAAACTATATGGTCTTTATTTTCTATTAATTTGCTCCATTCTTCCAACGCAATTTGTGACGAAGGAATTCCTTCTTTTTTGTCACCTTCAAAAACAGAAACATACAATCGGTCTTTATCTAATTTATATACTTCGGTTAATAATTCCCAACTCCAGGCAATGGCTTCGCTTTTAAAGTAATCGCCAAAACTCCAATTGCCCAACATTTCAAACATGGTATGGTGATAGGTATCAACACCCACTTCTTCCAAATCATTGTGTTTGCCACTCACACGTAAACATTTTTGTGTATCAGCAATACGTGTGGCAATAGGCGTTTCATTTCCTAAAAAATAATCTTTAAACTGATTCATACCAGCATTGGTAAACATCAATGTAGGATCGTTTTTTACCACTATGGGCGCACTGGGTACTATGGTATGTCCTTTGCTTTTAAAAAAATCTAAAAACTGTTGGCGTATTTCTGATGAAGTCATTTAGAATAAAATATATTAATACTGTTTAAAATGGTAAAACGGAATACAAAAGTAAGATAAATTACTGTTTAGTTTCAGCTAACAAGAATTCTTTTAAAATTATTTGAATAGTAATAGATTTTTCACAATAAAGTACAGATCTATGGTATATTATGAATCAGTTTATTAATCCATATAAGGCCTTATCTGTTTAAAGTAGAGGGTTTCGTAATTATTTTCATACTTAAATTCAATATCTATATCAAGGTATTTGTCACTCATTTTGTACTGTTTCCATAGTTTATTTATTTTTGTTTCAGCCATCTTTGTGACGCTAAATAATCGTTTAATTTCTGTTGCTTGAAGTATCGGTTTATTATTATTTAGATTTGAGGTAGATCTATAATCAATATTTATATCTTTACCATGTCCATTAAAATTATGGCAATAAAACTCATCGCATAAAATACCTTCTTTGGGTTCAACTACAGATTCTTCTCCTTTTTGTACATTTACCGTAATGCCATCATATTTCTCTCTGTATAAATTTTTGCTTACAATAACACCATTTGCTATTTCGTCAACGAAAGCTCTATGAATTAAAATACCCATTGCACAATCCTTGTGTTTGATGTGAAAATATTCCCGCTCATAATAAGCTCTGTCATTCCAGATGCTTGCCCAAACTACTTTGATAGCCTTACTTATTGTCTTAATACTATCGTTTACAATGGCTGATTTGGAATCATACAACCCTGCACCATTAAATCCGGCCAAATCTTCTGCATTGGTAGAGGATCTAAATCTAAAATGACTAAATTCTTTATGCAAATTAATTATTTTACTCAATTTTTCAATTAACGTATCATTTATCGGAGTTTCTATTATTAAAGACCTAATTTTTTTTAGTTGCTTATGTATTAATTGGATAGAATCTTTTGGTAAAATAAACAATTGTTCGACTTCCTCATTAATTCCATTTTTTTCCATGTGTTGATCATAATAATAAAAAGGAACTGCATATGTATATTGAGGTGTGTTAAATTTTTTAGTTGTACTGGCAATATTATTTAATAAAGCCATATTAAGGGCTTTTGTACCAATATACTGTTGGGCATCTAGAGAAGGTAATTGATTAAGATTAATAATTTCTTTATAATTTAGATTTTTATATAATGGTTTTAATTGTATTTCTTTATTAGGTTTGATTGTTGCTGTAGTGGCTTTTAATGTAAACTTCGATTCTGATACAATTAAAACTACTTTTTTGTCAATTAATGCATTAATTTTTTCATTATTCCATGCCTTTGTATCTACATAAAGTGGAATATTTCTATTTTTTGCCAAAATAACCAAATGGCTTAAAGGTGTTTGAAATTGGGTAATAATAATTCCTCTTACATCAGGTATTACTTCTGGGGTTTCATTAAGTAAAATAATCTCCTCTTTACTTGGTCTCATTTTTTCTAAATCTTTAAGAGTATATTTCTTGAAATAGCCTACTACTTCACCTTTCTCTATACTTTGCTCTGACATATTTTTATAAATATAATCAGAAAAGACACAAGGCATTTTTAATAATTTTTCATCATACATATTTATTAACCTTGGTGTTGACAGATAAAATTTTAAATTTTCTTTAAAATAAACAGATGATTTTACTTCATTAAAAAAATAATTAATCAATTCGGCATTCATCTTATCTGATGCAGCAAGATCCATAAACCAATCATTGGTATTCGCTATGTGATTTATGTTAGCTAATAAATAAGTTCTATTGTTTTTTTCATGATAGCTTACTTTGTTAAAATCACCTAATTCACCAGGAAAATGTAATATATCTATACAAAACATTGAATGGTATTTGTAGAACGAGCTATTGATAAAATAAATTTTCTTGGTTTTATAGTCCAATACTACTTTTACAGACTCTATATTTCCAAATTTATTATTCAACGGATCGCCTTGAAGTACATCAAATTCTTTTTTTATATTTAAATGATTTACAAATTTTTTCTGTGCATATAAATTATTAAATGAGAAAAAAAAACTGCAGACAATTAGTATGTATATTTTACTATTCATTTTATTTATATTTTTTGGTTGATAACTTAACAATATTATTAATTTTAATTTTTTAAATAACTGACAAAGATAGTTTTTAAAATTTTCTATAAAAGAGTCTTTAAAATAATTGTTTCAATTGGTATTACCAATTGAATGCCAATTTAGTAAAATTAAACTTAGGTGCTGTGTAATATATATGAGTAATTTTCAAATTGAAAAATATAAAAGTAAAGATATTTTTTATAAATAAAATTGAATTGTAATTTAGTTGCCTATTACAAATTTTGAAAAAAGTTAAATATTACTATAGCACAAAAACACAACGATTTGAGCCGTTGAAAATTTCTCTGTGGAAAAAATTGTTCAGAGCCTTTGGTTTGCTTTCAGCTGTGTTAGTGAGTGCAGGAATAATTGTCGCATTGGCATTCAAATATTTGCAATCGCCCAATGAAAAAAGAATGAATAACCAATTGTATTTTTTACAAGAAAGGTATGATTTGCTTAAAAAGGATTTGCGAAATGTACAAAACCAAGTTACTGATTTAGAAGAACGAGATAATAAAGTGTATAGAGCTATATTTGAAGCAGACCCATTGCCAGATAGTATTCGGAAAGGTTATGTAGTTATTGATGAAAAAGAATTAGAAAAAAAATTATCGCCCTATAGTAATGAAGAACTTGTTTTGCAATTAGAAAAAAGCATGACGTCTTTAAAAAACAAATTGTCAATTCAAGGAGAGTCGTATGATACGCTGCAAAAATTTATAAAAAACAAACAAGAAATGTTAGCAAGCATTCCATCTATTCAACCTGTAAGCAATAAAGACTTAAATAGAATTGCTTCGGGCTTTGGTTTTCGAATAGATCCAATTTATAAAATAGCAAAATTTCATGCCGGGCTAGATTTTACTGCACCTGCAGGCACTCCAATTTATGCAACAGGAACTGGAGTAATAGAAATTGCAGAATATAATACTACAGGTTATGGCAATAATATTTGGATAAAACACGGCTTTGGATATCGAACACATTATTGCCACATGATAAAATTAAAAGCCTCACAAGGGCAATCTGTAAAACGAGGAGAAATAATAGGCTGGGTTGGAAGTACAGGAAAAAGCACGGGTCCACATTGCCACTACGAGGTTGAAAAAAATGCTGAAAAAATTGACCCCATTCACTTTTTTTACAATGATTTAAAAGCAGAAGATTTTGAACGGATGGTTAAAATTGCTCAAGCAGGAAATCAATCTTTTGATTAGCCTCTCTGTCCTTTGAAGGTATGTTCTGTATTGTTTTGTTTCAAATTTTTTAGTTTTTGTGTCTTTGTGGTTTCACTTCTAGGAATTTAGAATTCCAATTTAATATTGTTCAAATACATTTTTTGCAATTGATTTCATAGTGGCTGCCAACGTCAATGGTTTCAATACTTTTAGCTTATCACCAAAACCTAATAACAAAGACATTAGTTCATAATTTACAACCAACTCCACTGAAATTGTAAAATTATTTTTGGTTTCTTTTTCTATTTTTTGAGAGTGATGAATGGGTTGAGATTTTAAATAATTTGCTTGAGCAGGATTAAATTGCAAAACGATTTTTTCAGGTTTTGTATTTGGTAAAGAAATTCCTATGGCAGAGGTAAAATATTTTTCTTTATCTATCATTTCTTCTTGAAATGTCTGATTCATTTTTATTACATCATGCATTCTATCAAATGAAAAAGTTAAAAATTTAGCTTCTTTAGTAGGATGAATATCCTTGCCTATTAAATACATTCTGTTATTATATTCTTTGATGAAATATGGATGGACACTATGCTTTTTCGCTTCATTTTTTGTAAACGGTTGGTATAAAAATTTAATCACATGCTTTTGTCTGATGGCATCTACAATATCCGACATATACTCAATACCTTGATAACGCTTAGGTCTATCTAAAATTAATATGCTACTTTGTTGAGTTTGCTCTCTACTCATTTTAACAGAACTTGCAATCTTATTTATAGCATCTTCAAACATTTTAATCGCTGGAATTTCTTTAAATTGTTCTAAAATTCCGATAGCAATTTCAAGACCTTGTAAGTCTTCTTCTGAAACAGGAATTTTGTTTATAGAATAATTTTCTTCCGTATATACATATCCTCTTTTATAACTATCATATTCTATTGGAGCTAAAAATCCTAATGATTCATCATATCGCATTGCATAAATGTCTTTCTGAATGCTCGACACAGAAACCCTTTCGCCTAATTTTTCAGAAACAAAGTCCACTAACTCTTGTAAAGTTGCCGCGTTTTTTTGTTTCATATTTATTCGTACATCTATTAATCGATACCTTGCTGTAGCGTTTTTATTTTTCATACCATGTAAATATATGAAATTATTTATAACTGCGTAAGCTCTTTACGTAGTTAGGGATAAATATTTGTATTAAATTATAAAGAAATGAAAAATACATTAATAAAAACAGCATTTAAAGTAGATGCTTTTAGCACTTCAAAAATCTTTTTTGATGAAAGTGATTTGGTTAGTTTAAATGTAAAATGTAGGGTAAATAATATTTTTTCTGAAACAACATTGCTTTTTACATTTTCAAAATTTAGTGATTTACTTCGCTTTAGTGGAGTTGTGGGCGAAAAAGTTCAATTAAAAGTAAGTGATAAACTATTGAGTAATGAAGAGCAGCCTTATATTATTGATTTGACAAATGAAAATATTATTTTTACAAATTGTGCTTTAGAATTGGTTTATTTACTTGAGGGTGATTTCACTTGCTTTAGTGTAGAAGAAATAATTCCCCTTTCATTTTTGCAACAAACTAAAAATTTACGAACCAATATGAGGGATTTTCATTCAGTAGAATTAAAAAATGACTTTCAACAAAATCTTACATTAATTGAATTTGCTCAAATGTATTTTTATTATAAAGGTTTAATTGAATTAAATATTTCAGAAAACGCTGCAAGAGAAAAAGCTGGTTTGCAAAATGATAAATTATTTAAAATGGCTTATTGTGCTGCAATACCTCAAAACTCCAACGCTTTCAATCCATCTAGGCTTACTTGATTATTTTCTTTTTGATATTTAACTAGTCCGTCTTCTCCTTTTCTGTCAAACCATTTATCTAAAACATCACGGTCTTTTTTAAAATCATATAGAGGAACAGAATAGCCACAGGAATCGGATACACGAGTTAAATTTATTTTGATATAAGCTCGAACGCCAGCACGTGGTGTAAATAATTGTTGAATGGTTGAAAATTCTTGTTCATTTTTTGTAATAATTTCTCCTTCCCCATAAAGTCTAACAATCAAGGGCGGTCCATCAAAAGCACAAAACATAATCACGATGCGTTTATTTTCATTTACATGCGCAATTGTTTCGGCACCACTGCCTGTTAAGTCTTCATAAACCACTGTTTTGTTATCAATTATTCTAAATGAGTCTAATCCTTTGGGCGAACAATTAATGTGACCATTAGCAGATAATGGTGCTGTAGAAACAAAAAATATTTTTTGTTTTTTAATCCATTTTTGCAGCTTAGCAGAAAGAGTAATTTCAAATTTTCCCATAATCAATATTACAAAAAAAAGCAATTCAAAAAGAATTGCTTTTTAAAATATATTAAAAAAGGATTACAAACCAGTAATACATATCCCTATTTGAAATGGTTTTACATTTTCAGGGCCAGAAGCCACTTTAAATAAATTATTAATTACATATTGACCATAAATAGAAAAATTTCCGTAACCAATTCTTGCAGTAGCAGCATAGCGATAAGATTCTACATATCTTTTTGTACTCACTTTTTCTACAACAGGCTTATTGCTAACCGTTTGTTTGCTCTTTGTGTGCGCTGCAATAACGGCTCCTACTTTTAAACCAATCGCTGCTTTAATACCTGTGTTTTTATTTTCTTTATTTTCAAAATAGCGCAATTCAAAAGGAGCTTCTAAATAGGTAGAGGCATATTTGTATTTTTTGTAATTAGCAGACTCTGCTATGAACTGAATTGCTGGAACCGTATCGTTCAACACGATTTCTTGATTTTTTAAAAATATATGACTAGTCGCAACTCCGATACCTGCAGCAAAACTGAAATTTGATTTTTGAATTGGAAATTCATTACACAAATAAACATTAGCGGCACGTCCAAAACCCCCTATTTTAATGCTATCGGGAATATTTGTCCAGTTTTCATAACCAAACTGTACCATCACATAGTCTCTTGATGGCATAGAAAAAGAAGATTTTTTGGGTGTCATGGAGTTTGTTTGAGCCTCAACGCCTAAAGCGATAAATAAGGCAACGATTAAAACAATATATTTATTCATAATTATTAATATGGCGCAAATATATCCAATCATGTTTATAAGTAAGCGTTAAAATATTTAAAATAAAACGCATTTAAACAATATCACAGCCTTTCATCATTTTAAATAAATTGATATAAAATGCTGAATTATATTTGTAGGGTGCAAAAAATATCAAAATATTGGGTTTTTCAACTTATAGGGTGGGCTGTTTTTGCTTTCTTTAATATTTATATAGCCTTTTTAACACAAGAAATTAGCAATTCAATAATCATTATTAATTTGTTGTTTAGTATTACTGGAATTGCGCTTACTCACTTTTATAGAAATTATTTAATAAAAAAAGCTTGGGTAAAATTACCAACTGAAAAATTAATTACAAATATTTTTATAGCCTCAATTCTTTTCAGCATTTGCTCAACAATAGTATATTATAGTCTTTCTTTTTTCTTTTATAGAGAGATTATTCAGCAATTAAAAATTCAACAACTTTTTGGAGCCTTTATTTCAATATTAATATTATTTGCAATTTGGAATGTGATTTATTTTGCTTGGAATTATATCGAAAATAATCGTCAAGGAGTAATTAATCAACTAAAAAGTGAAGCATTGATGAAGGATCTGGAAATAAAAGCAATAAGAGCAAATTTGCAGCCTCATTTTATTTTTAATTCATTAAATAGTATACGAGCATTAATTGATGAAAACCCAATGCTTGCTAGAGAAGCCATTACAAAAATTTCAAATATTTTACGCAATTCGATTTCAAAACAAGAGGAAACTGATACCTTAGAAAATGAATTAAAATTGGTTGATGATTATTTAGATTTGGAAAAAATTAGATTTGAAGAAAGACTACATTTTAGCAAACAAATAGAGGCGAATACGTTGCATGTTAAAGTGCCCACTATGATGTTGCAAACTTTGGTAGAAAATGCTATAAAACACGGCATTTCTATGTTAGCAGAAGGTGGCGAAATTATCATTGAATCATTTGTAGAAAAAGAAAATGTAATTATTCAACTAAAAAATACGGGTAAATTAAAAGCTGAAAAAACGGATGATAATAATTTAGGGTTTGGTTTAAATGCTAGCCGACAAAGACTGCATTATTTATATAATAATAAAGCAGCAATTAGCATTTGTGAAAAAAATAATTGGGTGATACTAACAATAAAAATTCCTCATTAAATTAATTATTTATGATAAAAACAATCATTGTAGATGACGAAAGATTGGCTCGTAATGAGTTGAAAAAAATCTTAAAAGACTTTCCAGAAATTGATGTTATTGAAGAAGCCATTAACGTAGCTGATGCTAAAGAAAAAATTGAAGCCTTAAATCCCCAACTTATTTTTTTAGACATACAAATGCCCGGTGGTAAAACTGGTTTTGATTTGTTAAATGAACTTGAATATTTGCCTAAAGTTGTTTTCACAACTGCTTATAACGAATTTGCTATTAAGGCATTTGATTTTAATGCGTTAGATTATTTATTAAAACCAATTGAAGCAAGGCGATTAGCTGAAGCTATTCAAAAAGTAAAAAAGGGTATTGAACAAGATCATCAAATTCAAAAAAATGTGTTGGGTAAAGATGATCAAGTTTTTGTAAAAGATGGAGAGCGTTGTTGGTTTGTAAAATTAAATGAAGTTCGCTTGTTTGAAAGTGTAGGTAATTATGCAAAAGTTTTTTTCGGGACAAACAAACCCTTGATATTAAAATCTTTGAATTCATTAGAGGAGCGATTAGATGAAAAAGTTTTTTTTAGAGCGAATCGAAAACATATCATTAATCTACAAAAAATTGCTAAAATAGACAGCCTATTTAATGGTGGATTAAAAGTAACATTGGATGGTGGAGAAGAAATTGAAATTTCTCGTCGTCAGGCTGTAAAATTTAGAGACACAATGAGTTTATAAAACATAGTAAATTTTGATTTGTAAATTTTTATAAAATAAACAAATAATAATAATTGTACATTCGTATTCTTAAAATTAAATGAATGAAATATTTATCGTTAGATTCAAAAATATTTACCCAAAATAGAGCCCGTTTCATTAAAAAAATGAAACCAAATTCAATTGCTATTTTTCCTGCAAATCCTATTTTGCCAGAAAATAGCGATGCACAATATCAACTCAAACAAAATTCAGATGTGATTTGGTTAAGTGGAACTGTGCAAGAAAAAACAATGGTTATTTTGTATCCAGATAATTTTGATAAAATATATAAAGAGGTTTTAGTCATTCTTCGACCAAATGAAACTTTGGTAAAATGGGAAGGCCATAAATTAAGCAAAGAACAAGCAACCCAAATTTCGGGCATAAAAACAGTTATCTATTTAGATCAATTGGATGCTTTGTTACACAGTTGGATACATCATGCTGAAACGATTTACTTAGACAGCAATGAGAACGATAGAACCGATTTAAGTTTGCCTAGAATGGATTTATTATATGTAAAAGAGATCATGAATAATTACCCTTTACATAAATACGAACGAGCCGCTTTAATTATGAAAGAACTTCGGGCTATTAAAACAAAAGAAGAGATCGTGGTGATGCAAGAAGCTGTGAATATTACATTAAAAGCATTTTTGAGAGTTTGTAAATTCATGAAACCAGGTGTTTATGAACATGAAATTGAAGCAGAAGTTACCCACGAGTTTTTGCGTAATCGTGCTACTCGTCATGCCTATGGGTGTATTATTGCCAGTGGCGATAATGCTCGTATTTTACACTATGTTGACAATAATCAAGTGTGTAAAAATGGCGAATTAATTTTAATGGATTTTGGTGCTGAATATGGTAACTATTGTGCTGATATGACGAGAACGATTCCCGTAAATGGTAAGTTTACTACACGTCAAAAAGAAATTTATGACGCCTGTTTAAATGTACATAATTATGCAAAAAAATTATTAAAACCAGGTATTACATGGTTAGAAATAACGGCAAAAGCAGAAGATGAAATGAACAAACAATTATTAGCTATTGGGTTATTAACTAAAGAAGAAATTAAAAATCAAAACCCAGCCAATAAAGCTTGCCGAAAATATTTTTATCATGGTTTAGGACATCATTTAGGAATAGATGTGCACGACATTGGCACAAGAAACACTCCTATAAAAGAAGGCATGGTTTTTACCATAGAACCAGGTATTTATGTTGAGCAAGAAAATATAGGAATCCGAATTGAAAACAATTTATGGGTAACCAAAACCGGTTGTGTAGATTTATTTAAAAACTTTCCTATCACTACAGATGAGATAGAAAAAGCAATGAAAAAATAAAATAGTATAATTTAAAAATACGTTTATTAGCGCAAATGAGGTTATTCTTTTTGCGCTTTTATTATTGTAACAAATAAAAAAAACCGACTCTTGAGAATCGGTTTTTTACTATTTTTAGGCAACTTTACGTTTTCTTTTTTCAGCATTAACTGTAGCTGCATCTCTTACCCAAGCTCCATTTTCATAAGCTTTTACACGAGCACGAAGACGTTGTTTGTTGCATGGTCCATTACCTTTTACTACATTCCAAAACTCATCCCATGGAATGACTCCAAAATCATAATGTCCACGTTCTTCATTCCATTTTAAATCGGGGTCAGGAAGGGTAACTCCTAAAATTCTTGCTTGGTCAACAGTTGCATCCACAAATCGTTGGCGTAACTCATCATTCGATTGGCGTTTTATTTTCCAAAGCATGCTTTTTTCAGAATTCGTACTTTCAGAATCAGATGGGCCAAACATCATAATAGAAGGCCACCACCAACGATCTACCGCATCTTGTAGCATCGCTTTTTGTTCTTCAGTGCCTTTGCTTAATGCCAATAAAGATTCATATCCTTGACGTTGATGAAAACTTTCTTCTTTGCATATTTTTACCATTGCTCTAGCATAAGGGCCATAAGAAGTTCTGCAAAGCATTACTTGATTCATGATAGCGGCTCCATCTACCAACCAACCAACTGCGCCAATATCAGCCCAGGTGAGTGTTGGATAATTAAAAATACTTGAATATTTCGCTTTGCCAGAGTTTAATTGTTCGTTTAATTCAGCTCTGGTAATGCCTAATGTTTCGGCTGCAGAATAAAGATATAAGCCATGACCAGCTTCATCTTGAACTTTAGCCAATAAAATTAATTTACGAC
This sequence comes from Chitinophagaceae bacterium, assembly GCA_044353665.1. Taxonomy (GTDB): domain Bacteria; phylum Bacteroidota; class Bacteroidia; order Chitinophagales; family Chitinophagaceae; genus OLB11. The sequence continues at coordinate 50,076 of JBILBN010000004.1, forward strand.
GCAAATTGGGAGCACGAGTAATCCAGTTTCCTTCAGGTAACATACCTACAATTTCGCTGTGTGCGTGTTGTGATATTTGTCGAATGAGCGTTTTTCGATACTCATCAGGCATCCAATCACGCGCTTCAATTTTTGTTTCGGCATCTACTCGTTGCTGAAAATTTTGTTCTAACTGTTCTTGCGTCATAAAAAAATAATTTTTATTGTACAAATGTAATAAATGTTTTTTTTGTTTATTGATATTAGGTATCTATTTTAGTTATGTAAGATAATTACAAAAAATTTTCTTACAAATTGACCAACTATTTCAAAATCTGTCTTTCCTTTAAAATATCTTTTAAAATTTCAATGCGTTTTTCTCTGGAAGCAAGAGAATCTGTTGCTGTTTCATAATTCATCGCAAAAAAGTAAGGCCTGCTATTGGTTTCTTCTTTTTTGGTTACCACGCCTTTTTGCGTTTCTCTACGTTCTATAAATCCAATCAACCAAACTAAAGAATTTGTGCCATTCATTTTTGTTCCTGTTTTAAAATAGAGTTTGTAATCTGTAGTTTCTTCTTGTAAAAGCATGTTACGCACAATGCGTTGACTTCGTTGTGACATAGGTAGTTTGTCGAAATATAATTTTTTCATAAAGCCAACTTGCTCATCAGGAGTAATTAACAAGGTATCATTTACCCAACAACGTTCAATATCTTGACCTATTTGTTTATTGCCATAACGAATGGTGTCGAGCCATTTTTGAATTTCAACGGCACCAATTTTTTTTGCTAATTCTTTAAAATAGCCTTCACTGCTCACTGTTAGGGCTTCACGCATGTTCAAGTCTTTTTCCCAGGCTGGATTTCCTGTTGGTATTTTATTCCAAGGAATCACTAGGTTTTCATCTAAAGCAACGTTAGATTCTAAAGCAACTAAGGATAGAAATATTTTAAATGTGGAAGCTGGAGACATTCTTCTGCTACATCGATTTAAATTATAAATAAAGGCTTGATCATGTGTATTGTCAATCATTTCAAAACAAGCCGAATCAATTCCATGTTTTTTATAGATATCACCCCATTGGTTTTGTGTTAAAATGTTATCTCTGCCGCAAGAAGAAAATAAAAGAACAGCGATTATTAATAAAAAAAAATTGTTTTTCATGGCGCAAAAATAATGGTTAAAGTTTAATGATGAATGTTTAATGTCTAATAGTGAATAGAAAAGCTCCATGCAAGTTAAATTCACAAAAGTGTTTCCCAATTAAAATTTTTAGTATTTAAACAATTTTATAATTTTTGTAATTTAAATCTATGCCAAACCATTTTAGTAAAAAAGCTTTAAAATAATCTTTAATTTTTCGTTTGTTAAATGAAATATCATGTTCAAATTTCCATGATTTTTCCGCAATTCGAGAATGCATAATTAATGGATGACTACCCTTAAACATTGCCAACTCCGAAATGTGGCTTTCGTAATCAAATTCATCTGTTTTTACAACATTTTGTTCAACCCACTCATCATTATGCCAAAGTTTTTGAAACGTTTGTTGTTTTTCTTGCATTGCTTTAGGTTCTTTCACCCAGCCATAATGATAAACGTAAGCATCAATTAATTTTACATTTAGTTTTTCATTCGTGTTTTTTCTGAAACCTTGTGCATCTCTGTAAGAGTATATTTTTTTATTATTTTTAATAATTCTTATTTCATGTTTGTAAAAATTGGAAGAAACAACTACATAATCATACGAACCATAAAAATGTTGGTACTTAAATAATAAGCCATCTACATTGTTATCCTCTTTATATTTTAACATATTTTCTTTGATGGCAGGATGATATTTTTCGTGAATAACTTCATCGCCTTGAATGTAAAATGCCCAATCAGCATCCGTTGCAATGGCTTGAAAGGCTTTGTCGGTTTCAAGTGCCAAAACCTGGCCACCTTCTCTTTTTGTTTCGTCCCAAGTGGTTTCAATGATTTTTATTTTATCAGGAGCAATGCTTTGTATAAGTGTCAATGTATCATCATCCGACTTACCAACAGCTACTACAAAATTGTCACACAAGGGCAAAATAGATTGTATGGCCTCCACAATAGGATAATCGTATTTGATAGCATTTTTAATGAATGTGAAACCAGTAACTTTCATGTTGCGAATTTAGTTTTTAATTTTTAGTGATTAGTAGAAAAAATTTCTAAAATGAGTATAAATTTTTCGAATTTTATTTAATGATTAGATGGTTGATCATTAAATCATTGGCACATCGACACAATAAATTTATCTTTGCTTCAAATAAATATTTTCATGGAAGAAAAAAGAACAGAAATTGCATCATTAGGAGAATTTGGTTTAATTGAACATTTAACGCGTGATAATGAAACTAAAAATGCCAGTACGTTATTAAGCATTGGTGATGATGCTGCTGTGATTGATACATTTGGCAAACAAATAGTTATTAGTACCGATATGTTAGTAGAAGGAGTTCATTTTGATTTAATGTATATGCCATTGAAACATTTAGGCTATAAGGCAGTAATCGTCAATCTTTCCGATATTTATGCAATGAATGCTGAGCCTACTCAAATTACCTTAAGCATTGCTATTTCCAATCGCTTTAGTGTGGAAGCCTTAGATGAATTTTATGAAGGTGTAAACTTAGCTTGTGCGCGCTATGGGGTAGATTTAATTGGTGGTGATACCACATCTTCACAAAAAGGATTGGTAATCAGCATAACAGCTATTGGTGAAGTCGAAGAAAATAAATTTGTGACCAGAAGTGGAGCAAAAGAGGGCGATTTAATATGTGTAACAGGCGATTTGGGAGCTTCCTACATGGGGTTACTTTTATTGGAACGAGAAAAGAAAATTTATTTAGAAAACCCAGGTGTTCAACCCGATTTAGAAAACCAAAAATATGTTTTAGAACGTTTTATGAAGCCTGAAGCAGGTAAAAAAATGGTTCATTGGATGAAAGAAAATAACCTAATGCCTACTGCCATGATTGATATCAGTGATGGCTTAAGTTCAGAAATTTTGCATATTTGTAAACAAAGCGAATTGGGTTGTATTATTTATGAAGATAAATTACCTATTCATGAAGAAACCAAGTTGAACGCACAAAAATTTGGAATTGCTTCCACAACAGCAGCTTTGAATGGTGGTGAAGATTATGAATTGCTATTTACAATTTCGTCAACTGAGTTTGAAAAGGTGAAAGATTGTGAGTTATTGAATATCATTGGGCACATGACAGATAGCAGCGAAGGGCGCAAGTTTTTAACCAACAGCAATGTGAAGATTGATATTTCTGCACAAGGTTGGAAGCATATTTAAACCATAAAAAAATTATTATTATCATTTAATTTCATTAATGAACATTTTTAAGTAAGTTTGTTATTCATTCTTGTAACTATGAGAAGATTTAAGATTATTGTAAGTACATCTATTTTATTTTTTACAATGGCATCTGCTGTTGTTTTCAATGCTTGTACAAAAGATTTATGTGCTGATTTAATTTGCAAAAACAATGGTGTTTGCAGAGATGGTCGATGTAAATGCGCTTTAGGCTATGAAGGCGTAAATTGCGAGTATAAAATGTATGAAAAATTTGTAGGCACTTGGGATGGGTCTTACCGTTGTAATGGACTTATGCCAGATTTAATTACGAACATTATTGCCCCTGGCGAAAAGCCTAATGCGATAGTAATTTATGATATTTTTAATCAAGGAACGGCTATTAATGCAACCGTAGATTTAGAAAAAATATTGATAGAAACGCAAGTTGTAGGAGATAATACGTTTTCAGGAAATGGTCGAATTGAAGGGAAATACATTACCGTTTTTATTGAACAAAAAAATATAATCACAGGGCAAGTCAATTCGTGTATTTACAATGCTACAAAATTTACTCAACCTTAAACGTTTATTCATGAAAAAAATAATTTTCCTTACCATATTTTCTGTAATTGCAGCATTTGGACTATCGCTTTACCTGAGTTCATGCAGTCAAGATGTTTGTAAAACAAGAAACGTTATTTGTAATAATGGAGGAACCTGTAAAGATGGAGATTGCGTTTGTGCTTCAGGATATGAGGGAGATAGCTGCCAATTTAAAGTAAACAAAAAATTTGATTCGCATTATGCCTGTTCAGCAAGAGTTGAACTCATTAATAACACGCCTCCTTCAATTGACAATGATGATACATTACGAATTAAAGCACTTAACGACAAGTTTGGAGTTAAAATTTACTCAATTAGAGATTCACTTATAGAAGTATTGACGGCAAGTGTTGTTGGTAACGCAATTACTGTTAAAGAACAAAATATACAATTCCCATTGACTTCTTCAGTTTATAAATATTATGGTACGGGTAGCTTAAACAGTGGCATTTTAACGATTACATTATACAAAGAGTTAATATCAACGCCTGCTAACAAAGTATCAAAAATAACTTACGTAGCATATAAATACGAGTAAATTTGTTTTTTTAAAAACTTAGTATTACTTTTGCAGTCCTTAAAAAAAATTAAGTCTTTAAAATTAATATAGTATGAAACGTACATTCCAACCCCATCGTCGTCGTAGAAAATCAGTTCATGGATTCCGTAGCCGTATGGAAACTCCAGGCGGAAGAAGAGTATTATCTGCTCGTCGTAGAAAAGGTCGTAAAAAATTAACTGTTTCTGACGAAAGTCGTTTGAAATAGTATTTAATATCATTTAATTATGAATAAACCTTTCTCACTTTCTAAAAATGAGAGGTTGAAGAGTAAAAAAAATATTGATACGCTTTTCCTTAATGGGAAAGCGTTTTTTGTTTTCCCGTACAGCGTTAAATATTTAATTTTTGATGAATTAATTAAGCCAGAGGAAGCCTTGAAATTAGTTGCCTCGGTTCCTAAGCGAAAATTTAAACGAGCCAATAAACGCAATACGATTCGTAGAAGATTAAAAGAAAGTTATCGAATCAATAAAGTAGAACTCAAACAATTATTGATGGATAAAAATAAAAGTATGCATTTACTAATTACTTATAATGCAAATGAAGAATTGCCTTACCAAGAAATGAATGAAAATATGAAAAAGGTATTGCAGATTTTAGGAGAGAAAATTATTTAAAACGATTCAATCTCTTTTGTTCTAACTTTTGAAAATCAGGTGCAATAATTGCTAATAAATCTTCTTCAATAGAAGAGGTAACCGATTCTGTTATTCTACCAACTTCTCTAAACTGGTGCATTACAATAATGGTAGGAACACGAGAAATGTTGTATAATTTAGTTTCAATGTTCAAGGCTTCTTTGTCTCTATTTACGCCATACATTTCTACTGCATGTAAATTAATGCCAGCAAGAGTTAGCACTTTATATAATTGTGGTATGAGAGTTTCAGAATCTTCACACCATGTGCCCATAAAAATAATAAATTTATATGGAGCATTGTATTTTTTCAACCCATCAATAACCTCTTCTTTGGGTTCGTATTTAGAAACGCCTGCACCAAACCATTTGTAAACGGCTTCGTCTTGCAAATCGTCAAATTTTATTTGCCCTCTTAATAAAACCTTCCCTGTTTTTCGGTCTTTTTCTCTCACAAAGTCTTGCGCCATGGTTTGAAATGAGATAAATAAAAATGCGAGTACTAAAATATGTTTCATGAAATTTTTTTATTGAATATTGTTTTTCAAATCTACTAAAAACGTTCGAATATTTTGTAAATTTTCCAATAAACTTCTGTTGTCCTTAATTTTTCGTTTGTTATTTTTTAAATAATCCCTTGCACCATCTAAGGTCATCTTTTTTTCTTTAATTAAATGAAACAATGTTTTTAGTGTTTCTACCTCCTTTTTGGTATAAAAACGATCGCCTTTTTTATTTTTTTTAAGTTGAGTAAACAGGTTCGGGAACTCTTTTTCCCAATATCGAAGCAATGATGCATTGACATTGAAAATTTCAGCCACTTCGCCAATAGAATAATAGAGTTTAGCTAATTTTGAAGTGTCTAAATTTGTAGTAAGATTATTTTCAGTGATTGAATCGCTGATTGCTTCATCAGCAATAACAGGATTATCAAACATTGAAAGTTGTTTAAACATTTTGCAAAGATAAAAAAAATCAATCCCCAATGATAGGAAATAATTTAAATTAACAAATTTAACCTACCTGAAATCCAGCATTTAAACGCTTGAAAGCTTTTGGAAACATTGAAAAAAAATATACAATTTTAAGTGTTACACATAATCTTCAGGATATTATAATTTTCCTGTAGAATATTTATTAAATGATATTCATCTAAAGAGTACAGTTTTTATTAGATAATTTTGATTTTTTACGCATTTCCATAATACTCCGACTTAAACGGATGCCTATTTTTCCAGGCTTCGCCTTGCTGTTCTTGAAAATAGGAGGATATTTTTTTGAAAAACCAATTCACAAAATTGTTTCTTAATTTATAAAAACTAAAACGATAATCGGGGGCACAACCTGCTATAGCCTTCGCTTCTATGGCAGTACGTCCTAAAATAAGTTTAGTGCTTTTATGCGCAATTGCCATTTCAATACAATGAAAAAGGATATTAAAATACAAATTGAGTTGATTGTTTAACGCATAATCGAACCCAATATAATTCATATCATATTCGCCATCATGCTCAATAGCGGATGAAAATGCCACTAATTTATTTTCAAAAAAATAGCCACAAACTTTGTAATTATTTTCTAATGCTTTTTTTAATTCAATAAAAAAATGGTCATTAATAATACCCATACTTACAATCTGCTTTTTAGAAACTTGTAAGTATAAATTTACTATTTTTGTTTTGTGCTCTTCAATATCTTGTAATGAAAATTCGCGGATGGTTACCCCATTAAATGCTTTTTTTATTTTTCGATAACGTTGAGCATATTTGTGTTTCAACATTTTTTCGTAATCAGAGATGCATGCCCAATCAGTAGGAATTTTCATTTCCATCGAAATGTCATCTTGCAAAGGGGTATAGGAATTGTCTTGCAAAATATAGGGTGCAATATTTTTTTCTACATCTTTTAAAAAAATACCGGATGCATCGGTTTCCTTTATCATGTGGTCCACAGTTGCTTGATAGTATGCTGCAATTTTTGCTATGGTAGCTTTTTTATTAACAACTTGAAAAAATAACACATCATGCCTAAATAAATTACCTACAACCAACATGGTTGGTTTTATGGTTTTTAATAAAAGAAAAAGCCCGAATTTTTGCAAGGGCTTATCTGAAATATTAAAATGTTTTGGAGTAACAGTGAGTAGCTGATAATAAGACATATAAACGACTTCATCGTTTTCTTTGGTGACTACATAATAGTTTTTAATGTCGTCAACATGGGCTTTTTCTACAATATCAATACTTTTGCAAACCGTTTCATTTTCATTCAAGAATTCTTTCCAATTAAGTGGTAAATCATTTACAGATTGATAAATAGCAAAAGAATATGACATAAAGTTTTCAAAGTTATACCATTTGTATTTATAATATAGCCCTTAGTAATTTTTACCAACACAAAAAATGTAAATGCCAATATATAAAAAAGATATTAAAATAGAATAAAACGAAAATTGACTTTTATAATGCAAATAAACACAATTTTTACTTTTAAAACTAACTACTCATTCTCTTTAAAAGAGATTATTTTTGCTGAAATGAATATGGTCAATAAAGGAATAATGAGTTTGCTTTTATTTTTAATAAAAGTATATCAGTTGGCAATTTCTCCTTTTTTAGGGGTAAATAAGTGTAGATATGTGCCTACTTGTTCTGAATATGCCAAACAAGCATTGATTAAACATGGAATATTTAATGGGTTATTGTTGGCTTTAAAACGAATAGGCAGATGCGCGCCTTGGGGTGGTCACGGTTTTGATCCCGTACCTTAATTATCTTTTTATAGCTTCCTTAACACTTCTATGCCGTATTATTTTTCAATCCATTTATTTATGTATTAAATTGCATATCTATAATTTTAATTATGCTTAAAAATATTTATAAATATATTGCTATTGGTTTTATTTCCGTAGGGTCTATCAACGCATCAGCACAAACTCCAGCTGCACAAGATTCTTATTTTGAAATAAGCAAGAACATGGAAATATTTACCTCATTGTTTAAAGAACTAAACACGTATTATGTAGATCCTGTTCAACCGGGTAAAATGATGAAAAAAGGAATTGATGAAATGTTGAATGAGTTGGATCCTTACACAAATTATATTACAGAAGAAGATATAGAAGATTTTCGTTTTCAAACTACCGGGAAATATGGAGGCATTGGAAGTTCATTGAGAAAAAAAGATGATTTATTAATTATAAACGAACCTTTTGAAAATAGCCCAACCATAAAAGCAGGCATAAAAGCTGGTGATATTTTATTGGAAATAGATGGAAAAAGTACCAAAGGAAAAGAAATAGATGATGTAAGTAAATTTTTAAAAGGTTCTCCAAATACTACGTTAAAAGTAAAAATAAAAGATCCTCTAACAGGACTGGAAAGTAATAAAGTGATTACGAGAGAAGAAATCAATTTAAGCAGTGTGCCCTATGCTGGAATGATTGGAAAAAACAATGAATTTGGTTATGTTCGTTTAACTCAATTTACAGAACGTTGTAGCGGATTAATGAAAAATGCGTTGGATAGTTTGAAAAAAATAAATCCAGCCATGAAAGGAGTGGTGGTAGATTTACGATTTAACCCAGGCGGTTTGTTAGATGAAGCGATTAATATTTGTAATTTATTCATTAACGGCAATCAATTAGTAGTATCTACTAAAGGAAAAAATGAGGAGTGGGATAAAAGTTATAAAACGGCAGGAACTCCTTGGGATGAAAAAATGCCTTTAGTGGTTTTAATCAATCGAAATTCTGCATCTGCCTCCGAAATTGTATCGGGCACTATGCAAGATTTAGACAGAGGGGTGGTGATTGGACAAAAAAGTTATGGTAAGGGATTGGTACAAACCACTCGAAGTCTTCCATTTAACTCCAAACTAAAAGTTACTACTGCAAAATACTACACACCAAGTGGTCGTTGCATTCAAGCATTAGATTATACCCACCGAAATGACGACGGAAGCGTAGGTAAAATTGCCGATTCATTGAAAACAAAATTTAAAACTAAAAATGGTAGAGATGTTTTTGATGGAGGTGGTGTAGATCCCGATATTAAATTAGAGGCTAAAGAATCATTGAAAATTATTGAAACCATTGTAACGAAATCATATTCGTTTGATTATGCCACCCTTTATGTTTCTGAACATCCTACAATTGCAAGTGCCAACGAATTTAAACTATCAGATAGTGAATATAATGACTTTGTAAAATGGTTAGAGGGCAAAGACATCAGCTATAAAACCAAAACAGAAGAAACCCTTTTGCAATTGAAAGAAATGGCACAAAAAGAAAATTATTATGAAGGCGTAAAACAAGATTTTGATGCTTTACAAAAAGCGATTATGAGCGATAAAAAAGCTGATTTAATAAAAAATAAAAATGCTATTAAAAGAGAATTACAAGATGAAATTGTGACTCGTTATTATTTCTCCAAAGGACGTTTGCAAAATCAACTTAAAGAGGATGATGAAGTTGAAGAAGCCATTCAGTTATTAAATGATACTGCAAAATACAACAAGATTTTAAACAGCAAATAATTTCTAAATGAAACGGTTTGGTATTTAAATTTTTGTAAATAACTTCTATCTTTTTTATTGTGTTAATTCAGAAGATAAAAGCACAATCCTAATTTAAACAGTATCTGAACCAGAATAAATAAATTTAAATACTGCCTGTTCTGCCACCATCCACACAAATGCTTTGACCGGTAACATAAGCAGCAGCAGGACTGGCTAAAAAGGCAGCCATGGCAGCAATTTCCTCTGCCTGTCCAAATCGGCGCATTGGAATTTCGTGCAACATTTCAGCTTCAACTTCGCTCAACTCTGTGTTTGTTTTTTTAGATTTATTTTCAATGATATTTGACAGGCGAACGGTTGCTGTGGCACCTGGCAAAACGTTGTTTACCGTAATGCCAAATTTTGCTACTTCGTTAGCCATAGTTTTTGCCCAAGCGGCCACTGCTGCACGAGTAGTGTTGCTCACCCCTAAATTTGCCAATGGAATTTTTACTGAAGTAGAAATTATATTGATAATTCGACCATAGCCGCTTTGTTTCATGCCCTCTAAAACAGCTGTTGCTAATATATGATTGTTGATTAAATGTAAGTTTAAAGCAGACAAGAAATCTTCATTTTTTGCATCCACAATGGGTCCTGCAGGAGGACCGCCAGTGTTGTTAACTAACACATGCACTGTATTGTTTTTTAATATTTCTGCAATGGCGTTTTTTACATTTTCATTGTTGGCAAAATCAGCTACTTGGGTTTGATGCACTTGACCTAATGAAGTGTCTAAGCATGCTTTAGCATCTTGCAAACTAGCTTCATTTCGAGCCATTAAAATACAATCTGCACCCAATAATGCAATTTCTTTTGCAATGGCAAATCCTATGCCTTGTGTACTTCCACAAACCAAGGCTGTTTTTCCTTTCAGGGATAAATTCATAAAATTATTTTGTTTTAGATTTTTTGTTAGAATGATTGTCTAAATGCACACCAACTGAAATGGTAAAGAGTTTTGCTTCCATTTTGCTATAAAATTTGTAATCGGAATTAAAGAAATTGTTTGGATAATAATTTGCACTTAAACTTATTTTGTCAATTATAATGCCTGCAAAAATGGAAGGATAAAATAGCGGTGTTTTATCACTAAAAAACTCATTGAATTTCGATTTTTTATCACCATTGACAAAAACTTTTTCTTTATAATTGAAAACTAAACTGAAATCAGCGCCTATTTTCAATTTCAATTTTTGTTTAATTTTAATTTTTAACCCCAATGGGGCACCAATTGCGTACATTCTTCTTTTTTTCAACGTATCTCTATATTTGTCTATCAGCCCAATATTTTTAAAATCTAAACCTGTAAACGCTCTAAACGTATTACTTATTTTATAATTGGCATGTATACCTCCATTTAAAAAAAAGGTATAACGAGGAATCGTGGTAACAGACTTACTATCATTGGTGAAGTTCGCAAATTGTAAAATACTACCTTCTATACCTGAGCTGAGTACTATGGATTGAGGTTTTGAATTTCCTGATGTGGTATTTTGTGCAAAGCAAGTTACAAATACCATAAAAGAAAGAAATAGTAGGGTTATTTTTTTTAACATAAATTTTTATTTACTGCAAAGAAAAGCAAAATAAAATTGATTTCAAATTATAGGGAAAAACTAAATTGTATCTTGTATTTTTGTTGTTCAAAATAAGAAGATAAAATGTTAAATATACAGTTGTTAAGAAATGATGCCGAGTTTGTGAAGAATAGATTGATAGTGAAAAATTTTAAAGACCTAGCACTAGTAGATTCAATATTATTGATTGATGAAGAACGCCGAAAAATTCAGTTTGAAAATGATGAATATTTATCGAAAATAAATGCGGTATCAAAAGAAATAGGAAAGCTAATGGCTAGTGGTGATAAAGAAGGTGCCGAAAAAATGAAACTAGACGTAGCAGGCTTTAAAGAATTTACTAAAACATTAAGTGAAAAATTAGCCGCTTTAGAAAAACAACAACATGATGAAATGGTCGTGCTGCCTAATTTGCCAGCGCAAATAGTTCCTTTAGGGAAAACCCCCGAAGAAAATGAAGTGGTAAGAATAGGGAATGAGATTCCTGCATTGTATGCTGGCGCTGTTCCTCACTGGGATTTGTGTTCTAAGTTAAATTTAATCGATTTTGAATTAGGCACAAAAATTACAGGAGCAGGCTTTCCCGTTTATATCAATAAAGGGGCTCGTTTGCAACGTGGATTAATTAATTATTTTTTGGATTTTAATACAGCAGCTGGTTATACCGAATATCAAGTACCACACATGGTAAATGCTGACTCTGCTTATGCTACAGGGCAATTGCCAGACAAAGAAGGGCAAATGTACCATTGCACTGCAGATAATTTTTACATGATTCCTACAGCTGAAGTGCCTGTGACCAATATTTACAGAGATGTGATTGTGAAAGCAGAAGAATTGCCCTTGAAACTAACCGCATTTTCTCAATGTTATCGACGTGAGGCTGGCTCTTATGGGAAAGATGTTCGTGGTTTAAATCGGCTCCATCAATTTGATAAAGTAGAAGTCGTGCAGTTTGCATTACCATCAAAATCCTATGACGTATTGGATGAAATGGTTTTACATGTTGAAAAATTAATTCAAAGTATGAACATGCCTTACCGAATTTTACGACTTTGCGGTGGTGATATGAGTTTTGCTTCTGCATTGACCTACGATTTTGAAGTATATAGCGCAGCACAACAACGTTGGTTAGAGGTTAGTTCGGTTTCTAATTTTGAAACGTTTCAAACGAACCGTGCAAAAGTTCGATACAAAGATGAAAACGGAAAAACACAATTAGTGCATTCACTCAATGGTTCATCGTTAGCATTACCCCGAATTATGGCTTGCTTGTTAGAAAATAATCAAACCGCTGACGGTATAAAAATTCCTGAGGTATTGGTTCCATATGTTGGATTTGAGGTGATTTAAATTCCGTTATCTCATATAGGATATATGTCTAGAATATTTAGATAGTAAAAAGAAATGCGTTACCATAAATTGGATAGTATTTTTTTTAATCAATATTCTTATTGCAGTAAATATAGAAAAACCGACAACCGACATCTGTCATCTGGCAACTTTTTGAATTTACCCTTGTATCAAAAAAGAAATATAAATCATTCGAGTAGAAAGTTTATCTAACGCTTTGTTAGTAGGCTCATTGGTATTTCTTAAAAGCACATTGCCTAAGCCATTGCTAATTTTTATTTCTGGAGAAAAAATGAAATTAGGATAATAAAACTCGAAGCCTAAACCTAAATTGTACCCAAAATCAACAGGTTTAAATTTAATGATTTCATCAGGTCTTTTTGATCGTGCATTCGCATTAAAATCGTAATCTAATTTTCCCCCTGCTAATACATAAAATCTAAAATTGGTTTGTCTATCTGATTTAAATTTAAACTCAACAGGCAAATTAAATAATACCGATTCTACCGAATGATTTAAGGTGGAGTCGTTTAAATAATCGAAACGGAGTGCTTTTTCACGAATTACAAATAAAGGAATAACTCTCAAATCAACAAAACTGCTTAATCGCAAATTGCCTAAAATACCTACTTGAAAGCCAGGTCTCCAAAGAGGGGTAATATTTTTAATCGAATCAAAGCTAGAAAAATAGCTAGACTGACTTATTTTATATTGAGCTGCATTCGTACCAATTGAAATGCCAAAATAATAAAGTTTATTTCCATGTTCAGGATTGTTCATTTTTTCATCTTGCGCAAATGAATGAATGCAAACAAACAGCAACAGAAAAAATAAACTTATTTTTCTGCCTGATAAATAGAAGCGATACCAAAACTTACTGGTTTGCATAAAGTATTTTTAAATCCTAAGTTTTGCAATATTACGCACATTTCTTCACCTTCAGGAAAAACAGCAACAGAATTTGGCAAATAGCTATACGCTTGACTGCTTTTACTGAATAGTTTTCCGATGGTTGGCGTTATATAACGGAAATAAAGGTTATAAAATTGTTTAATTGGGAACGTTTTTACTTTAGAAAACTCTAAAATAAATAATTGACCTCCAGGTTTTAAAACCCGGTTCATTTCTGTCAATCCTTTTGTTAGATTTTCAAAATTACGAACTCCAAATGCGATCGTAATTGCGTCAAATTGATTATCATCAAAAGGCATTTTTTCAGCATCTGTTTTCACTAATTTAATGATTGAAGTGAGTTTTTTAGCTTCTATTTTTGTTTGCCCAACTGCCAACATTTGAGCAGATAAATCGCCTCCAATAATTTGGGTTGGGTTTAGGTTCACTAATTCTATCGCTAAATCGGCTGTTCCTGTAGCAAGGTCTAAAATTTGCTTTGGCTGATATGGTTTCAGCATTTTAATTACCTTTTTTCGCCATATAACATCTACTCTAAACGAGAGTAGACGATTTAAAAAATCATAATTTTTAGCAATGTCATCAAACATGCCTTCTACTTGTTGTTTCTTACTTAACGCTGAATTGATATCAGGCACTACATTTGTTCCCACATTGGCAAAGGTAGGAATTAGATGTCAGATGTCAGATGTCAGATGTTAGGAATTATTTATAAGATATAAAAGAGTTGTAAGTTGTTTGTTGACAGTTGTAAGGCATACATAGTATTTCTCTGTTAACTACCAAAATACTCTTTGCGAACTCTGTAAAAAAGCGCTGTGTACTTTGTGGTTATTAAAAGTAATTTTCTCAGTTATCTCTGTAGCAAAAAACTCCATGTTCTCTGTGGTAAAAAAATACTATTTTTGCTACAATGGAAATTGTAAAAGCAGAGTTTATTATTAGCAACACCGACATCACCAAATGCCCTAAACCCGATATGCCCGAAGTTGCGTTTATTGGCAGGAGTAATGTAGGAAAATCATCTTTAATAAATATGCTTGCTAACAAAAAAAGCATGGCAAAAACATCCTCTACGCCGGGTAAAACACAACTTATTAATCATTTTTTGATAAATAGAAACATGTATTGGGTTGATTTGCCTGGTTATGGATATGCCAAAGTTTCACAATCGCAACGTGGTACTTGGACCAAAATGATTTGGAATTATGTTGAAAAAAGAGAAAATCTGCGTACTCTTTTTGTATTAATTGATAGTCGCCACGAACCTCAAAAAAAAGATATCGAAATCGTAAATAAATTAGGGGAAAAACAAATTCCTTTTGCATTAATTTTTACAAAAGCCGATAAAGAAACGCAAAAAGAAGTAAGTAAAAATGTGTCTATCTTTAAAAATGAAATGAAAAAGTTTTGGGAAGTATTGCCACCTGTTTTTGTAACCTCTGCTGAAAAACGCTTAGGTCGAAAAAATGTGTTGGATTATATTGAATTGATTAGTTTCTCTAACGAAGAACAAGTAGAAGAACAAGTAGTTCCAGATATAGAATAATACGAATATATATACAAAACCTAAAAAAAGATTCTCAAACTAACGTAAATATTATTTGATAATCACTATTTTAGTATATCCTGGTAAAATAATTGTTGACAATTCTCTTACATCTTTATTTTTTAAGCCCACACAACCATCAGTCCAATTGTGTTTCATATCGACCACATTATCGCCATTTTCCCAAATACCATGTATGCCAATAGCCCCACCAATACGAGCATCTGCAGCCACTAATCCTTTTATTTTTGCATCCTCAAAAAAACGTTTCGACTCTTCATTTGGGTAATCTAATAACATAAATGTATCCCATTTATCGTGTTTCTTTCGATCTAAAATAGTAAAAGTGCCTTCAGGTGTTTTTCTGTCGCCTTCACACATTTTTTGTCCAACACAATTTGGACCAAAAACACAGATATATGCGGTTAAAATTTTTCCTTTGTGATAAACTTGTAAGCGATTTTTCGATTTAAAAACTTTAATATAAACAGAATCTCTACTAATTGTATCCACATTAAAAGGCCTGTTTAATATGGGTCCAGAAACCGTAAATGTTTTTGTAGTAATTTTTCCTTCTTTCTTCCTTTCAATTTTATTGCCTTTGCTATCATACGTAACTACTACTGTTTCTGCGGCTTTGAAATGCCCAGATGCAGCCGTTTCTTTTGCTTTTTGTTCTTTCTCTTTTAAAGTTTTCCAATATAATTCTTGTTTGAATTTCAAGGAATCTGCCTGACGAGATTGTGCAAATCCTTTCATCGAAATGAAACAAAAAAGAAAAAATAATATGAAGTTTTTTTGAAGCAATGATTCTATATAAAGTACGAAAATAAATCGTTTAAATAGATTTTAATTATAAATTTTTTGAATGGTTCTTGAACTTTTTTGATTCAACTTACAAATACCACTTCGCCATTTCCCAAATGACCATTCCTGCACTTACCGAAATATTAAGAGAATGTTTGCTGCCCAATTGAGGAATTTCTATCGAAAAATCGCATTGATGAATAATTTCTTCTTGCACTCCATTTACTTCATGCCCAAAAACAATGGCGTATTTTTGAGATTTATCTAATTCAAATTTATGTAAAGGAATGCTGTTGTGCACTTGCTCAATGGCAATGATAGTGTAGCCATTTTGTTTCAATTCATCAATGGCTTGCTGTGTGGTTACAACATGTTTCCAAGCAACCGTTTCTGTAGCACCTAACGCTGTTTTTTGAATATCTCTGTGTGGAGGTTGAGGGGTTAAGCCACATAAATAAATAGATTCTATTAAAAAACCATCCGACGTACGAAACACAGAACCTACATTGTGCATGCTTCTTACTTCATCCAACACAACTACAATTGGTAATTTTTCAGATTGTTTAAACTCAATCGGACTCATGCGTTCCAACTCGTCCATTGTTTTTTTTTGCATAGAAAATTATGTATTATTAAACCTTACCCTACACCTCTCCTTTAGGAGTGGCAAAAAAAAGGCATTTTATTTTTTTGGAAATAACATTCTGTAATCAACCCTTACTCTGCCTTTACTGATATCATCAAGTTTTGATTTAATCATTCTTTTTTTCAACGGATTGAGGTAATCTATAAATAGTTTTCCTTCTATATGATCAAATTCATGCAAAATAACACGAGCTGTAATTCTATCAAATGTTTCGGTATGAAATTCAAAATTTTCATCTTGATATTTCATTGTTACTACTTCAGCACGCATCACATCTTCTCTCACTTTTGGAATGCTTAAACATCCTTCATTATATTTCCAATCATCCCCTGCTAATTCTATAATTTCTGGATTGATAAATACTTTTTTAATCGGTTTTTCATCTTTAAAGTCATCTTTTTCATCCACATCTGCCCCTTCTACAATTTGTACAGTATCTACAATAAATAAACGAATTGCTTG
Organism: Chitinophagaceae bacterium; assembly: GCA_044353665.1. Lineage (GTDB taxonomy): Bacteria > Bacteroidota > Bacteroidia > Chitinophagales > Chitinophagaceae > OLB11. Next base: position 67,065 of record JBILBN010000004.1, read on the forward strand.
ATTGATTTGAGGAGCAGCCAAACCTACGCCATTGGTGTGATACACGGTTTCCCACATATTGCTTATTATTTCTGTTAAATTGGGAAAGTCTTTTGTTATTGGTACACAAACCTTTCGTAAAGTAGGATGACCGAATGCAACAACTGGTAAAATCATTTGGCAAAAATAGTGGTTAATTATTAATGGTGAATGATAAATGACGAATTATTTCAATGAAAATGGGTTCTGTAACATTTGTATTCAAATTAATAATTAAAACGCGTCCCAGCTTAAATTATCTATTTTTCCTTCGGTGATGTAAAATAAACCAGCATTGGGTTTTTCGATTTGCATTTTTGAGTTTGCCCTTAAAATACCTGAAAAAGAAAGTGCAATTTTTTTATTGTATTTGTCTAAATAAACGACCACAATTCCTGCATTCCCTTTTACATCTTCATAGCCAACATAATTATTAGCACCATCAGATGGTTTATAGCCGCTTGGCAAATAAGCCATTTTGCAAACAAAAGCACGTTCTTTAACGCTGGTATCTGATTTGGTTGTATGCGGAATGTTATTTATTTCTGAAAAATTATTGAGTTGTAACCAAATAACCGATTTGTCTTCTGCCTGAAAAAACATGTCCAACACATCAACATCTTTTATTAATACGGGTTTGCTTACTTGAAATGAGGTATACATTCTGCCATTTATTTTGCAATACAATTCACCTTCCTTCATCTTTCCTGGATTAAAACCAGTGTTGTTGCCATAATAGGCCGATTTAGAGGAAACGCATTTTAAAACTTCTCCACGTTCAATATTATAATTTTTGCAGGTGATAGCCAATGCTACTCCTTCAGGTGAATTGGCTACAGGGCTTGTGGTACCTGTTTTTTGAGAAATAATATTATTTACTTCTATTTTAGAACCATTTTCGGCATAATACGTTTTTCCTTTTTCTACTCGTCCACTCAGCAAAGTACCACTGATAGAAAATAAATCATCATTATTGTTTACACGAATAGCAAAATCGATTTTCATTTCAAAAGCATATTGTGCAAATAAGGTAGAATTGCAGAAAAATAAGAGGAGGAATAAATATTTTTTCAATGTGATATTTTAGGCTGTTATTAATTTTTTAGAATTTGCTAGGCGACGTGATTTTTTCTTTTTAGAATTAGCCATTATTTTTCTAAATTCAATTAGTTCCTCTTCTGACCAAGGAGTAGATTTAATAATAAAATCAACATTTTTGGGTTCTTTAATGATTTTCATGATTTTAATTTTTAAAATATTGTTTAATTAATCTGTCAGCTGCTTTAGATTCTATATACATTTTCAACCCTCTAAAATGAGTAGCTAATAAAGTTTCTTGATAATGTTTGATTAATGACGTTTTTGCATCAAACGCTACAAAACCATCATAACCTTTTTCAAAAGATACTTTACAAGAAAATGCAACTAAATTGCCAGCTACACCTAAGTAAATTTTTTGTTTTCCTTTATTAAATTTTGCACTTTCAATTAAATGTAAATATATATGATCGTTCTTATCTTCAATACTTAATAAACCTTGAATAATGGTTGGATTATTTGAAGTTGATAACTTAAAAATAAGTTTTGTTGAATCTTTTAATTCATTGTGCCAATTAAATTGCCAATCCATTTTTTTTATTAATGATTTGTCTTTTAAAGTAAGTTGAGTAATCACAGTTTCAAATATCTCACCTGTTTCAATATTTTCAATTGAATTAGTAAGTTTATCAATTTCAAAACTCAATCCTTTTGTATTAACTT